>CANQJI010000055.1 GCA_947624205.1 uncultured Akkermansia sp.
TATCTCTTTCATAAAGAGATAATCGACACACTGGAGTCACTCCTCTTAATTGTCATCTCAAATGGTGAAAACACGAGGGGCGATTCCAAAAAAAGTCATATGAAAAAATCTCCTATCCGAGTGGGATGTGTACTGCAAGGGCGGGACCCTCACGTAAGAAACGAAATTGAAAAAGCATTGTCTTCCCTCATGGAAGAATACGGGGCTATATACGACCATGATAACCCGGATATTCTTTTCTTTGAGACGTGTAATACCGGGCGCTTCCTCAATTATTCCCGCGATGCAACAATTATGGTGGGGTGGTACGAGGAAAACATTTACCCCAACTTTAATATAGCCCATTATAGCATATCCCACGTCCGCAGCAGCTGCGGAGGTAGGAACTTTTATTCCCCCGGATATGTTTACAGTACCTTACGGGATGCCGATGTTCTACCTTCCGCCGGCATGGAGGAAGAACGTTCTTTTGCCATTTTTATTGCCTCACAAGATAACACAGGGTACGGTGCATCCCTTCGGAGACAGTTTGTTGAGTACGTGCAGAAAAGATATAAACGTGTGGATTGTCCGGGGAAGGTATTGCACAACGTTGATATGAGGAAAGAGTTGGGAGATCGCTTCTGTAAGGATTGGCAAGCTCGTAAGCAGCGAGTGCTGAGTCGCTATAAATTTGTCATTTCCTTCGAAAATACGAATACGGACGGGTACATGACAGAGAAGCTTGTTGACGCCTTCCTATCCAGAACGATCCCGATATATTGGGGGAGTGAGGGCAATTTAGCACCTTTTCCCAAGGAGGCAGTCATCTGCGCCAATGATTATGAAAGTTTTGATTCGTTGCTTGCGCGTATCAAGCAAGTTGATCAAGACAAAGAGTTATACCGTAAAATCCTCGCGGCCTCGCCTCTGAATTGCCCGGGGGCGCGTGAGCGTATAATGGCGCAACACGAAGTGGAAAAGACAGCCTTTTTACGGGGGATCTTCGAAAAAGCGCAGGCGCGAAAACATGCACCGAATTCATCACCATTTCGCCATGCAGATTTAAGTGTTTCTCCTTCCGGATACGGGGTGACATTTGATTCCTACACGCGGGCACTACGCCGATTCGCTTGTAGAGAGTTTGATTCCCGTGGGCTTCAGTGGTGGCGGGAGGCGGTTCATTTTTACCCATTCAGGGGACGTTTCTATTCTGAAAAAAGAAGTTGTCCGATCGCTGATTTCTTTCACAAAGATCAGATTCAAGCTAATTGCCCTCTTGGGGTGACTAGCACAGCTAAAAAGGTGTAAGGGTTGACGGGTAATTGAGCATCAAACATCATCGTAACGACAGGAAAGTGCGGAAAAATTGGCACTGATCACGTGCCGGGTGCGGCGGTGGCTCTTCAATCAGAATCTTCCCTGCAATTCGCCGATCTTCTGCATGTATAATTGTTGCTTCCTGCAATCGAATAAATGCAGGAGAGCTTCCATTCTGCAGTGCCAAATAAGCCACAATGGGAGAGGGCATATTCCTCCCCTCTTCTTCGATTTTTCCCGGGTATTGTTCCTTATTTAGTAAAAAATATCAAGGAGGATAAACGGAGCAAACGTTTGGCGGAAGAACGCCGCCCATTTACGAATTGAAATGAGCTATTTATTCAATAATACGCGTACTGAACAGTTTTTTGAATCGTTAATGCATGTAGAGTTTTTCCAGAACCATCATTATAATGATGGCTTGTTGTTATGATTTTTGATGTAGATCAACAACGGTATCGGACAGCAAGAAGATTTTCTCTGCTGATTAACTTCTCTCAAATGCGATTGCTCTGGGGAGTCACCAGGCTGTGACCGGTCATTTCCTTCGGCTGAGGGATACCCAGGAGCGACAGAAGCGTGGGGGAAATGTCCGCCAAGCGTCCGTTGCTCACTTTGACGGCATCCTGATCCGGTCCGCAGTAAATGAGATCCACGAGGTTGGTGGTATGAGCGGTGTTAGGAGTGCCGTCAGGGTTGATCATGTTTTCGCAGTTGCCGTGGTCAGCGCAGATGAGGCAGCAGCCACCCAGCTCGCGGATGCGGGTTACGCACTTCTCCAACGCGGTATCCACGGCCTCACAAGCGGCGATGCCGGCGTTCAAGAAACCGGTGTGTCCAACCATATCCGGGTTGGCGAAGTTCATGATTGCTACGTCAAACTTATCGATAGCGCTCACAAATTTTTCCGCCACCTCTGCTACACTCATTTCGGGTTTTTCATCGTAGGTTGCCACTTCGCGCGGGGAGGGCACCAGAATGCGATCTTCGCCCTCAAACTGGGTTTCTACACCACCGTTGAAGAAAAAGGTGACGTGGGCATATTTCTCGGTTTCGGCAATGCGCAGCTGGCGCAGACCGGCGCGAGAGATGACCTCGCCGAAGATGTTGTCAAGCTTCTCCTGCTCGAAGACGATGGGCGATGGGTAGCATGCCTCGTACTCCGACATGGTGATGTAGTGAACCTTCGGCTGTACCTCGCGCGCAAAGCCGTTGAAATCTTCATACAGGAAGGCGCGGGAAAGCTCGCGGGCGCGATCCGCACGGAAGTTGGTGAAGAAGACCACATCGCCGTCGTGGATGCGTGGTTCGTCTCCTTCGCAGAAGATAGCCGGTTTGAGAAATTCATCTGTTGTGCCCTCCTCATAGCATTTGCGCGCGTAATCCGCCGGGGAGCCGGTGCACTGCTCGCCGCGTCCCAGCACGATGGCGTCCCAGCCGATTTTCACGCGGTCCCAACGCTTGTCGCGATCCATGGCATAGAAACGCCCGATGACCGTGGCGACGCGCGCGCCGCAAGGTTCCGTGGCCTTCTGCAGCTGCTCAAGGAATGCGGCGCCGCTCTTGGGGTCGGTATCACGTCCATCGGTAATAGCATGGATCATGATATCCTTCACGCCCATCTGCGCAGCGATTTTGACGATGCCGATGGTGTGATCGATGTGGGAGTGAACCCCGCCGTCAGAGAGGAGTCCCAGCAGGTGCAGGCGACTATCTTTCGCTTTTGCAAAGGCTTCTTTGATGACCGGGTTATCCGCCAGTGAACCATCGGCAATGGCATTGGAGATGCGGCAGAGATCCTGAAACACGACCCGTCCGGCGCCCAGGTTCAGATGACCTACCTCGGAGTTGCCCATTTGCCCGTCCGGCAGGCCGACATCCTGTCCGCTGGCTCCCAGCAGAGCGTGCGGGCAGGTTGCAAGCAGATGATCAGTGAAGGGGGTGCGTGCCAGAACGGTGGCATCGCCGGTTTCCTGAGCGACCTCGGGACCCCTGGGGTTGCGTCCCCAGCCGTCGCGGATGATGAGAACTACGGGTTTATTTGCCATGCACCCACTTTACCACTCTCCCACGCTGATGTGAAGTCAAAAGAGGGCGCTTTCTCTGTTCCTAATTGTTATACAACAGGTGGAAGAAGACGGACGTCTCATGGTTGTCATGAGGAAGATTTATGCATGCATCATATTGATTATGACAACATTGGGCGCTTCTGTGCAAGCGCAGATTGCCCTGCAATATGTCGAGACGCTCTTCGGGTATCTGCCGTACCTGTTGGAGGAGCATGAGCTGAGCGCGAGTCTAAAGGAAGGTATGAGCGACCCGCGCGAGCAGCAGGCTACGCGGTACCCCGGTGTACCAACACATGAGACGCTGCTGCGGCGTGTCGAGGTCTATTTGGACGGCAGCGGGAAGGAAAACAGCTGCCGTGGCTGGCGTTTCTTTCCGGCAAGGCCACAGCGTTTTATGCCGTACCTGGACAGCCTTTTTGTGCCGGGCAATACCTGCATTGAACCCTGCGAAGTGGCGAAGGAGGATGGAATTTCCACCGCGGCGCAAAGTCTCAAGACCAGACTTTCCCGCTACGGTTTGCAGTACACGGCTACTCTCTCCATGAATTACACGGGGCTGCCGCAGAACATGGGGAACGGGAGGCGCGATTTTCTCTCTACCAACAACGTGGTGAATGCCACCTGGTTCCTCGCGAAGGATTGCGACAACAGCCAGGGTCTCTTCCTTTCCGTGGAGGTGGATTGGGGGCAGGGTGTCGGCTACAGCGAGCGCAGCAGGAGCGCTCAGGGGTCCATCGGCTCACTGAGCAATCCCCAGGGCAGCACCCGTGGTGGTCATGGTCCCTTTATTCCGAATCTTGCTCTTGGTTACAGTTGTTTCAATGGCAAGTGGGTCGGCATGATCGGCACCATTGACACCACGGATTTTCTGGACCAGAACGGCTATTCAGCAAGCTGGAGTGGCAATCTTACCAATAAGGCATTCAACTTCAACCCCTGTTTGCCGCTGGAGTGGGCCAACTGGGGTTATATGACCGCCTGGCAGCCCACAAAAAATTTCTACACAATGTACGCTACGACCGGTTGCAATGGGCAGATCAACCACAATCCCTTCCCGTACATCAGCAGCAATGCCTGGGTGCACATCGGTGAGATAGGTTTTATTTCCGAGAATTTCCTCGGCCTCGGGCCCGGCATCTATCGCTTCCAGTACACAGCCACTCGCTACGAAGGGGAGAATGGTTCCGGCGCCGCCTTCAACATCCAGCAACAGCTCGGGCACGATTCCCGCCTTGGTTTCTTTACTCGCTGTGGCGTGCTGGATGAGGATGCGGCGACGGTGAGCGACGTGAGGGCTTGCGCCACTGCTGGTCTCGTGCTGCAGGCGCCTTTTCGTTCTCACGGCTGGGGCAGCAAGTCGAATAACGAGCAAATCGCCCTAGGATTCCTCTGGGAGCGCGCCGCAGAGTCTGCCAAGCCGTACGCTCACAAAGATGAGTACGGTGTTGAGCTTTCCGCCGTGGTGCAGCTCACGCCGACCTTCTACATCCAGCCGGATGTGCAGTACATCTTCAATCCTGTGCACGAGGCTTCGCGCAGCGGTGCCTTTGTGCTGCAAGTGCAGGGTGTGTTCAAGTTCTGAAAGGATCAGCGATTGCGCAGGAATCGCCGCAGTTTATCGCCATCGCGATGGTTGTCATGGCGTCTGTCGTAGCGTTCCTGCCTGCGTTCCCGCTCACGGCGTCGGGCTTCCCGGCGCTGGTGTTCTCGGTAATCCTCGCGGCGTTCTCGCCTGTTTCCGCTGTCCTCGTTCCAGGAGACAGTAAGAGCCTGAGCTGTGTGCGTGGCGAGGAGCGCCCCTGCTACTGATGCGATGAAATAGGAAAAGATCTTCATGGTGTATACTATGGTGTGTTGAGTTCTTGCTATTTGGACACGTCCCTGCTTATTCTGCTCTCAATATCCGACAGGGAAAGACTCTTTTCTCCCGACAAATGATTGCTATACGGCTAATTGGAGGTGTCAGGAGATGGGGCTTTGGTCTATCGTAATTTGCAAATCTTTTATCGCGAATGGATTTCTGTGCTGTGGCGGAGTAGCGTCTTGCCATATCAATCCGGATGCGCTAAAATGCCACCCATGGCGTTTGCGCACCTGCATGTACACACAGAGTATTCCCTGCTAGACGGGATGATTCGGACGGATCAGCTCATTGAGCGATGTGAGGAGCTTGGGATGCATAGTGTGGCTATCACTGATCACGGGAATGTGTACGGTGCCATTGAGTTTCTGGTGAACGCCAAGAAGCGCAACAAGGAACGCATCAAGTGGAACAAGGAGCATCCGGAGGCTCCCAAGCCTCTCTTCAAACCTATTTTAGGCTGCGAGGTTTATCTTTCTCCAACGCCACTGAACATCAAAAAACAGGTGCCGGGTCGCAGTAAATACACGCATCTTGTGCTGCTGTGCGAAGACAACAGGGGCTGGGCTAACCTTGTTAAGCTTGTTTCTCGTGCTCACCTGGAGGGCTTTTATTACAAACCGCGGGTGGATATAGAAACGCTGCGCGAGTTCAGCGAAGGACTTATTTGTCTCACGGGATGCATATCCGGACCTTTGCAGGAGTGGATACTCCAAGGGCAGCCGGAAAGGGCAGAGGCTGCGCTCAACGAATTGCTGGACATATACGGCAAAGAGAATTTGTTTGTGGAGCTGCAAGATCATGAACTGGAGGAGGAACGCCGCTGCACACCGGAGCTGGTACGTATAGCCCGGAAGTACGATGTTGGAATGGTGGTGACCAATGATGCGCACTTTTTGAAGGCGGAAGATCACGACGCGCACGATATCCTCATCTGCGTGGGTACCGGCAACAGGCGGAGAGATGCCAAACGCATGCTTTATCCCACGAGCTCTTATCTCAAGAGCGAGGAGGAGATGCGCGAGCTCTTTCCGGATCTGCCGGAGGCGTACGAGAATACCGTGCGTATCGCCGAACGCTGCAACATATTCATCAAGCTTGATTCCACTTCTACTGACCGTTATCCGGAGTTTGCCACGCCGGACGGTTCGCCGCGTGAAGAATACTTGCGTCGCATCTGTTATGAGGGGCTTGCCTTGCGTTATGGGCAGGAGCGCGCCAACACGGATCAGGAGTTACGTGAGCGACTGGATCACGAGCTGGGTATTATCAATCAGCTTCGTTTCGCCAGTTATTTCCTAATAACCGCTGATTTTATCAATTGGGCGAAAGATCATGATATTCCGGTCGGACCCGGGCGTGGGTCGGCAGCCGGTTCGCTGGTGGCTTACTGCATGCGTATCACTAACATTGATCCGATCAAATTTGAACTGCTCTTTGAACGGTTCCTCAACCCGGAACGTGTTAGCCCGCCGGATATCGACATCGATTTTTGCCAGACGCGGCGTCCGGAGGTCATTGAATACGTGCGTCAGAAGTACGGGGAACGAGCCGTGACCCACATTATCACCTATGGCACCATGGGAGCCAAATCTGTGGTGCGCGATGTAGCGCGTGTGTTGGATATGAGCTACAGCGAGAGCGATCGCGTAGCGAAGCAGATAGAAAACGGACCGAAGGTAACCCTTGAGAGTAGCTACAAAAGCAATGAGGAGCTGCGTCAGATGATTGACAACAATGCCCTTTACAAGGAAATGTGGAGCTATGCGCTCAAACTGGAGGGAACCATCCGCAATGTTGGGATGCATGCGGCGGGGGTAGTGATCGGCGATCGTGATTTGGATGAATACGTGGCGCTCACACGAGATGATCTCAGTAATCCGCAGGGAGAGGTGGTGGCGCAGTGCGACATGGGCGCCATCTACAATGCCGGTCTGCTGAAGATGGACTTTTTGGGACTCAAGACGCTCACCGTGATGAAGGATGCGGAGAGCTACGTACGCTGGCGGGTGCCGGATTTCCGCTACGACGCCGTGGATATTGAGGATGCAGAGACGTTGGCGCTGTTGAACCGGGGGGAGACGATGGGCGTGTTTCAGTTGGAAAGTTCCGGGATGGTTGATACCTGTCGCCGGTATGGGATTGAAAAAATCGACGACATTATCGCACTGCTTGCCCTGTATCGTCCCGGAGCCATGCAATTCATGGACGATATGATTGCTGTGAAAAAGGGCGAGAAAACGGCGGAATACGAGCATCCTTTGCTTGAAAAGGTATCTGCTCCCACTTACGGTGTGATGATATACCAGGAGCAGGTGCAGGCGGCAGCCAAATTGCTGGCCGGTTACAGTCTCGGCGGTGCGGATTTGCTGCGTCGCGCCATGGGACACAAGGATCAGAAGGAGATGGATGAGCAGCGTGCGCGTTTTGTGCAGGGGTGCTTCGATACCAATGGCATTGATGCAGCTACTGCCAATGCCATCTTCGACAAGATTCAAAAATTTGCCGGCTATGGCTTCAATAAGTCACATTCGGCTTGTTATGGGCATATCTCCTACTGGACGGCGTACCTGAAGGCCCATTATCCGGTGGAGTTTCTCTGCGGTCTGATGTCCAACGAGGCAGCAAATGAAAAGATCGGTGTATTTATCCAAGAGGCAAACCGCATGGGAATCGAGGTGCTCGGCCCCTGCGTGAATCATTCCGGCGTGAAGTTTCAGCCTGAACAATTGCCCAATGGTCACCTTGCCGTTCGTTTTGGTCTCGCCGCCGTCAAGAGCATGAGTGCTGAAACTGTCCGTGTCATTGTGGAAGAACGCGAAAAGAACGGGGTCTTCAAAAGCATGGAGGATCTGTGTTACCGTATCCCGGGACAAAGCCTTCGCCGCAATCAGATTGAGGTGTTAGTCCAGTGCGGGGCATTTGACTGGATGCATTGTACTCGCGCTCAGATTTTTGAGGATATTGACCGCTGCATGGGCGGAGCCGCTGTTATGCATCGCGACAATGAAGCCGGACAGATGGCGCTCTTTGATGTGATTGAGACAGCTCCTGCAAAAAACGAGATGCTGGGAACGCTGCGCGAATGGCCCAAAGCACGTCGTCTCGAGGATGAGAAGAATCTTACCGGCTCGTACTTCACAGGTAATCCGTTGGACGCCATGCGCGGCATCATCGACAAGTCCGGTATCACTTCCATCGGTTCCTTGTCGGAGATCTCCCGTGATGAAATGCGCACCGTGAAGGATATGGCGGGTATGATTCGCAACGTGGTGACTCGAACCTCAAAAAATTCCGGGCAACGCTTTGCTGTCATCACCGTGGAGGATTTTACAGGGATCACGGAATGTCTTGTCTGGGGGGATGCGTACTCCAAAGCTATTGCCGTGGATGGATTGCTGCAGGAGGGAAGTTTTGTGCGCTTTCGCGCGAGGATTGCAGACGATGAGCGAAGTGGTGGTAAGCGCGTTTCGGTCAACTCAATAGAACTTATTTCCGCTTCAAAACGTTCTGGTGGCGCTCAAAAAACGCAGCATTTTGAACTCAACCTGATAACCACGCGCCACAATGAGGAAGATCTGGCGAATATCCGCGAAATACTTGTGCAGCATCCGGGATCGGTGCCGGTGAGGATTACCATCAGTAATTCACTGGGCAACGCTGTTCAACTTGAGTTGGGCAAGAAATTTAACGTGGAAATTTCTTCGGAGCTGGAGACTGCACTCTCCATGTACTCCTAAGTTTTTCTTTGCCTTCGATGGCGAAGTGTGTAGAATAGGACTCGACGACATGAGAAAAATTATCACAGGCATCCTGCTCGTTCTGCTCGCCTTGCTCAACGGCGTTGCGGATGCTCTGCTTACGTGGTTTTTGCCGCGCTGGAGGCGCTCCGGCAATGAGTTGGCAGCACAGCTTTCTCACACCCTGCATCATTTTAAGCCCGAAATTCCCTCGGAGCGGTACAGAGCCATGCGAGGTGACATCCGCCGCCTGCGTAGAGCCCTTTTGCTCTGGAGGCGCGAGGAGGTGCAGAGGCTTACCGCCGAATTGCAGGAGGAGTATTTGAAGGATCCTCTTTCCTATTCTCCCGGGTGGGTCGAATCCATTGAGTCGATCGTGGTGGTGTTAGTGGTTTTACTCGGACTGCGCGCATACTACATTCAGCCTTTCCGCATTCCCACCAACTCCATGTGGCCGAGCCTCAATGGAATTGTAGTGCACGCAGTGGATGAAATTCCTTCGTTTCCCCGCCGCGTGTGGGACAAAATAACCCTCGGTAGCTCGTACGTGGACGTCAAGGCTGATCGCGAGAAGCGTCTTGTTCGCTGGCGGGACGAACGTTACGCCTTACTTTTCACTCGTACGATTTTGGAATTCGATGACGGCAGCCAGGTGGAGCTTCCCGCTTCTACCGGTACAGTGTTGCGGTACTTGCGTGACCGCGGGAAAATCGCCCAGAATTCGGACGGATCCTTCTTCAGCGTTTCTTTTGCTGCCGGAGAAACCATCATGCGTGCTCGCATTGATGCGGGGGACATGGTGCTGGCAGATCGCATCAGCTACCAATTTCGTTTGCCAAAGCGCGGCGAGGCATTTGTATTCGATACGCGAGGCATCAATACTTCCAGTTCTCAGTTGCGCGATCAGGCTGCCGCAACTCACTACATCAAGCGTTTATGCGCTCTGCCCGGAGATTTTGTAAGCATTCGTTCCCCGGAACTCCTCATCAATGGGCGTCCTGCCACAGAGTCCGGCATTGCGCGAGTGGCTGCGGCCCTCCCTCCCTATCGATCTGAGGGCTACCACGCTCTTTCTCCTATGCGCGTTCCGGGGGCGTATTTGACGATCGGCAATCGGGTCCATCTTGCCAGACCGGCGCAGTTTTTCCTCGGTGAGTACCTCGCTCTCGGTGATAATACTGCCAATTCTTTAGATTCCCGTTACTGGGGACCCGTGCGGCAATTCAACGTCCTGGGTCCGGCTTGTTTTACGCTCTGGCCATTCACCTCCCATTGGGGAAGCATTGATTGACATTATGAATGATAATGCGGAAGCAGATACCATTACGCGCAATGCGAAGTCCAATCTGGCTTTCACCCTGGTGAATCTGCCGGAGGAACGCCGTCGCCACATGGCGCAGTTTTACGCTTTCTGCCGCATCATCGACGATATTGTGGATGAGCCGGTGCTCTCCGGATCTGCAGAGCGGCATGCCGCCCTCGATCGTTGGATTGCCGTCATCACTCACGCTGTCCAGCCGACTCCCGGTATTGAGGAGGAGGTGCAAACGATGCTGCGGGAAGTGAAGCCGGATCCGGCGCCCATGCTTCAGCTCATTGAAGGATGCCGCGGGGATATCGATCAGAAGCAGCCCGAGACGCGTGAAGATATGCTGGAGTACGCGTACAAGGTGGCGTCATGCGTCGGCATCACGGCGGCAGAGGTGATGGGTGCGAGTGATGCTGCCAGGAACTATGCTATTGCCCTGGGCTATGCTCTGCAGCTTGTGAATATCTTGCGGGATGTGGCCGAAGATTGCCATAAGTACGGGCGCATCTACCTTCCGGCGCAGGATATGCGCCTCTTCGGCGTGAGTATCGATGATCTGCGGGAGCAACGTTACAACTATCGCATGCGCCAGTTGCTGGCTTATGAAGCGGCTCTTGCCGAAAAATTCTTTGGGGAGGCTGAGGAGTACTACCAGGTTCTCAGTGTGGAGGATCGCAATGCCCTCATTCCTGCCCAGGCCATGAGCCTTATCTACCACACGATTCTGGAGAAGATGCAGGCGGATGAATACCGAGTGTTTGAGCGCCGCTATGCAGTGGGGAATTTCCGTAAGTTGTGGTTCATGCTACGTGCGCGCATGGGTACCGTGGAGATACCTCTGCCCAGTCTGGCTGACTGGAGCTTCCTGAAAAACGACGATTCTGAGAAAAAGTCCTCATGAATTTGGTCAAAAAGTCGTGTTTCTCTTCAGTATTTGTGGTCTGCTGCATGCTTTTCGCCGGCTGTGTACACCGTTCCTCCCTGCGTCATGTCACCGACCTGCCTCTCAAGGACGTGGAGTTGCCGGATATGGCCTGGGAACATAGTCCTATGCGCGCCCATTCCCAATATCTCTTGCACGGAGCTAATTCGTCCCGCGAGCGCAGAAATCGCCTTGGAGATTACTACTTCGTAGAGTGGTACGACGGTTGTCCCGAGGTTCCGACGCGTATCGAGATGCTCTACACCCAGGCTGCCACAGCTTCCCGTGTTCTCTCCCGTTCCATCCACTATTCCACCCCGCGATCCATCCGCGGGATTCGGCGGACAACATTCATTTTCAATGGACCGGATCGTGCAAAAAAAGGGGATATCCTCAGCTGGCGTGTCAATCTTTATGTGAACGAGAAACAGGTTGATTCCCGCCGCTCTTTCCTCTGGGACGACCAACTGCCAGGTCTCCGACCCTCCACGCCGCTTTTCGCTGCGCCCTCCCTGCCGCCATCGCATCCACAGGATTGAAACGCAATGGCGGATCCTCCCCTTGCAGTTTGGAGTGCACATTGAAGCGAATACGCTGCGTGAGTTTGCTGCTCCAAAAGGCTGCATGCAATTCTATGGCCTGCGGCGCTGCAATACAGCTTATTGTCTGTACCAGTCGCGCCACCATCTCCTCGACCAGAGTGTGGTCGCTGTAGTCTAATTGTTGCCAGCTCACCGGTGTCGGCAGCCAATCAAGTCGTCCCATTCTGCACCATTTTCCCCCGTGCCACATTCCTCCCTCCGGCACGCTCTTTTCCCCTCCCAAGTACACCCCTGCCATGCCTTCTTTCTCCCGAGTCAACGCTTCCGCTGCTCCCACAAATGCTGAGGGACACTGGAAAACAGACGCCAGGTGCGTGCTATACTTCTCCCCTTCTTTCCCTACGTCTGTTCTCTTGCTGATCAGTCCTATGCTTCTTACTTTATCTCCTCTTCTCATCACCTCAGCCACACATCCCTCCAGACTTTGTGCTTCCAGAGCTGCATAATTCCACATTCCTAACAGTTTCCCGTCTCCGTCTGCCTCTACTTGCTCCACACGTACATGGATGACTGCTGCACGCCGTTCAAGGATGACCCCCAATCTCCGCCCCGTCCCCCCGCTGTACTCGTACACCTGTCCGGGTCTTCCCCCATGACTCTCTCGTCCTGCAACCCGTACCTCTCCCTCCTTCCTGAGTTTTTTCAATACCTCATGTGCGGTTACACGACTCACCCCCACCGTCGTTGCCAACTGCGCACAGCTACCGCAGCCCTGTCTCTGCAAGGCATGGATGATTTTCAGGGGGATTTCACTCACTTTGTAAACTATACTTACAAAATATCATGTCTATTCCAACCTCGTCAAGTACTTTCTAAAATTATCTGTTTATCAATGGATAAAGATAAAATTATTTATTCGTTTGTCATATAATTCAGCATATGGACAGGGAGAGAAAGCTGGACAGTGGAAACGAGGCGTGGTAGGATGCAGTTCGACCTATGAAATACATCTTTGTGACAGGGGGCGTGGTCTCTTCGTTGGGCAAGGGACTGGCGGCGGCGTCAATCGGCACTCTGCTGGAGCATTGCGGGTTAGATGTGACGATGCAGAAGTTTGATCCGTATCTAAACATCGACCCCGGGACGATGAATCCGTACCAGCATGGAGAGGTTTACGTGCTGAATGACGGGGCGGAGACGGATCTGGATTTGGGACACTACGAACGCTTTGTGCATTGTCAGCTCTCACGGTTGAACAACCTGACGAGTGGCAAGGTGTTTGAACACGTGCTGGAGAAAGAGAGGCGAGGGGATTACCTGGGCAAGACGGTGCAGTACATCCCGCATGTGACGGATGAGATCAAGCAGAGGCTTTATGATCTTACGGAGGCAAACAAGGAATGCGACGTCATCATCACAGAGATTGGTGGAACAGTGGGGGATATCGAGGGTTATCTTTTCCTGGAGGCGTTGCGACAGTTCGCGTTGGAGGTAGGGCGTCAGAATTGCTGCTTCATCCATGTCACCCTGCTGCCGTACATCAGAGCGGCGGGGGAGACCAAAACCAAGCCGACGCAGCAGAGCGTTGCCAAGCTGCGTGAGATCGGTATTATGCCGGACATCATCGTGTGCCGCACAGAGATGGATAACCTCACGGATGAGGAGAAGAAAAAAATCGGCATGTTCTGCAACGTAGCGCCGGATCACGTGGTAGCGTTTGCAGATGTGCGGCATTCGATCTACGAGTGCCCGATCGACCTGGGGCGCGACCGCGTAGATCGCATTGTGACCGAGGTGCTGGGTATCACGACTCCGAAACCGAAGATGGATGACTGGCAGAAATTTGTCGGGCGTGTTATCCATCCTTCGCACAGCGTGCGCATCGCGGTAGTGGGTAAGTACATTTCTCTGCAGGATGCCTACAAGTCCATTTACGAAAGCTTCACACATGCCGGGGCGGCAAATGATTGCCGGGTGGAAATCATCCGCGTGGATGCCGAAGCGCTGGAGCAGAGTACGTGCCCGGAAATGATCGGAGAGGTGGATGGTATATTGGTACCAGGCGGCTTTGGCGGGCGCGGCATTGAGGGTAAAATCATGGCGGTGCAGTATGCGCGAGAGAAGGGCATACCGTTCTTGGGTATATGTCTGGGCATGCAGGTAGCGGTGGTTGAATTTGCCCGCCACGTGCTGGGTCTTGCCGATGCCAATTCCACCGAATTCTCCAAAGAGACGTCGAATCCCGTTATTTGTCTCCAGGAGGAGCAGAAGCACATCGAGAACATGGGGGCCACCATGCGCCTCGGCGCTTATCCGGCGCACATTCTGCCCGGTACGCTCTGCAGCAAGCTGTATGAAGGGCGGGAAACCGTTTCCGAGCGCCACCGCCACCGCTATGAATTCAACGCAGAGTATCGCGAAGCCTGTGAAAAGGCAGGTCTCGTCATCTCTGCTGTGAATGATGAGCACGGTCTCGTGGAAGTCGTCGAATTGCCGGGACATCCGTTCTTTATCGCGTGCCAATACCACCCCGAGTTCCAGAGCCGTCCCACCACTCCTCATCCGCTCTTCCAAGGGCTTGTGGCGGCTGCGCTGGAGTACCGTCAGGCCTGATTCCCGGGAATCCCATCTTTTTTCTCTCTTCCCATTCCCGCTGATTCTCCATGTCGACGGATCTGCTCGTCATTCTGGCATACTTTTGTGCGATCTTCAGCATCGGACTGTACGCGGGACGTCGTCAGGACAGCTTGGAGAGTTATGCCCTGGGCAACAGAAGCCTTCCTTGGTGGGCGATTCTCGCCTCCATCATCGCGGCAGAAATCAGCGCCGCCTCGTTCCTCGGCACACCGGGGGAGGGATTCGTGCTGCGCAATTTCACCTATGTTCAGCTCGGCATCGGAACTCTGCTCGGGCGCATCATCGTGGGTAAGTTTTTCCTGCGTCCTTTCTACCACTACCGCGTCGTTTCCATTTACGAGTATTTGGAGAAGCGATTTGGCGTGGTGACACGCCGTTTTGCCAGCGCGGTGTTCCTGCTCTCCCGCGTGCTGGCCAGTGGGACACGATTGTTCTTTGCGGGTATTTTGTTGGTTATCGCCTATTGCTTCCTCACCGGGAGTGAGGCGGCAAGCGAACATGAAACGGTACTCATCTACCTCGCTGCACTCACGCTTATCACCGTCTTCACGACCATCTATACCACCCTCGGCGGACTCAAAGCCGTAGTGTGGACGGATGTGCTCCAGGCGTGCATCCTCGCCGTTTCCGTCATCTCGACGATTGTGTTCCTTTTCATCGGCATCATGGGGGACGGTTCCGTCGGAGAGGCGTGGGGCACCATCGTCTCCACCATCTCCGATACTTCGCAGAATCCCTGCCACCACGAGCCTCTCTTCCCCTGGCGCATTTTCGATTTCGGCATCACCGGCGATGGACTTGCGGCGGATATTCGTTCCGTCCTCACCAGTGAATACACGATTTGGTCTGCCGTCCTCGGCGCCACCTTTATCACCATGGCAACCATGGGCACGGATCAGGATATGGTGCAGCGCATGTTGGCTGCCCGCAATTGCAGCACTGGTTCCCGCGCCGTCATTGTCTCTGGCATCCTGGATATGCCTATCGTGATGGTTTTTCTGGCGTGCGGGATGCTGGTATTCGTGTTTTATCAGACGCAGGGAATCGCGCCGCCGGAGCGGGCGATTGAGATTTTCCCCTCTTTCATCATTCATTACCTGCCCGCCGGCTTGCGTGGGTTGCTTGTCGCCGCTCTGCTTGCCACGGCGATGGGTTCCCTCTCCACCGCTCTGAATGCTCTTGCCACCACTGCCACACGCGACTGGTACCGCGGCGTATTGAGACCGAACGCCTCCGAGGCTCAGACCCTCCGTGCCGCCCGCTGGTTTACCGTAGGGTTTGCTCTTCTGCTCATCCTGGTGGGCTCTGCCACAGCTTGGTACAGCGTCATGGATCCCACTATACGCATTCTTCCGATCGCTCTTGGTATTTTCGGTTACACTTACGGCTCTTTGCTCGGCATCTTTCTGCTCGGCATGCTCACCCGACGACGCGGGTGCGACTTTGGCAACGTTCTTGCCATGTTCGCCGGTTTTGCCGCGGTGATCGCTCTGGAGTTCCTCGGTCGGAGCGGCATGATTCCTCTCATTGCCTTCCCCTGGCGGGTGACCATCGGAACCCTCGTTACATTCTGTGTCGGCGCCGGTTTTCCCTCTCTCAATTTATCGATTCCGGCGGAGAAATAATCTGTTGCAATCTCAGCGGCGCTATGGTAGAGTTGCCAAAAGTAAAGAGTCGACGTGAATCCTATTCTCTACAAGTTAGCAAAACAAGTCCTTTTTTGTTTCTCGCCTGAGACAGTGCATGAGTTCACCCTCACCATGTTGCGCATGGGAGAGAGAACCGGTGTTCTGCGTTTGCTTTGCGGCAAGCCGATAGAGGATCCTGTGGAGGTGATGGGATTGCGGTTTCCGAACCGCGTGGGGCTTGCTGCCGGGATGGACAAGCAGGGCAATGCGGTGGATGCTTTCGGCGCGCTTGGATTCGGTTTCGTGGAGGTCGGCACCCTCACGCCGCGACCTCAGCCCGGCAACCCGCGACCACGCCTCTTCCGTTGTGTTCCTCAGCGCGCCATCATCAACCACATGGGCATCAATAACCCCGGCATTGACTGCGGCGTGGAAAATCTGGCTTCCCGTCGTCATTTTCGCGGCGTACTCGGCGTGAATATCAGCAAGAATAAGGTGACGCCGAACGACGAGGCGCGCATTGATTACCTAGCCTGCCTGCGTGCCGCCTGGATGGTGGCGGACTACGTGGCGATCAATTTTTCCTGTCCGAATGTTCCGAATCTCTGCGAGTTGGCTCGTGCGGAGAGCGCAGCTGATCTGTTAGCCTCTCTCAAGAGTGAACAGGCCAATCTCTCGCAGGAAACAGGCAAGTATGTGCCTATTGTCATGAAGGTATCGCCGGATATGAGCGAGCAGCAGATTCGCGAACTCGCTCACGTCTTCCAGGATTGCCAGCTGGATGGTCTCATCTGCACCAATACCACTACCTCCCGACAGGGAGTAGAGGATCATCCCTGTGCCGCCCGGAAGGGCGGTCTCTCCGGCGCTCCTCTCTACAACCGCTCCAACGAGACCCTCGAGGCCTTTGCCAAGGAGTTGCACGGCAGTATTCCTATCATCGGCGTGGGTGGCATTTTCTCCCCGGAAGATGCTGTGCAGAAGATAAAACTCGGCGCGAGTCTGGTACAGCTCTACACGGGCTTTGTCTATCACGGCCCCGCCCTCATTCGCGCCTGTGCCCGTGCTCTGCGTGATCACGCAGCCTCCCGTGCATAGCGGATGCGATGTTTGTTCGTGTGCAATTTGGGGAATTCTCGCTCCATTAGCGGTTCGCCTTCCGAGCAAAGTATGCGCGCTGCCCATTCTCCTCGCGCAACACGCGCGAACTTCCTAAATCGTACATCGAAAGTTGACTCACCGCCGCCCCATCAGTGGTTCCCAGCAGTGCCATCATCCGAGCCTACTATGAGGGCATCGTTCGCCTCGAGAGCACCTACGGAAAGGTCTCCTGCTCGTCCGTCGCAAACTTCTCTCCGTACTGCTGCTCAGCTTGAGAAACGGAGGCAGCAGATAGCGCGGTGAAAGCGGCCGCGATGCCGGAAGCGGAGGCAATGGTTGTGGAGATGCCGACGGTGGGTAGAGTTCATGCAGCGAGGCAAGCCAACAGAGCCTCACGAAAACGCGAAGGGAGGTGCAGTTTCATAGCTGTGACGTATTTGATAAATGGGGTCAATTAAGCGACACTCCGCCCAGGGTAAACGCATTTGAGGGAAGTCAAGCAACAGACCAAATTCCCTTATTGACTGATATCCATGTTTATACGCATCAAAAGTCATGACAACCAGCGGTCATCATGATGATGGCACTAGAGGGATCTCAGCATCCATTAATGATCCGAGAAATTTGCGCAACGCGCACATTATTAATAAATCGTACATCGTACCTCGTCCATCGTACACTATTAACCCGAGGTGGTATAATCTGAGAAGTGAGAGGGAAAACCTCAACGGAATTCCTCGAC
>CANQJI010000056.1 GCA_947624205.1 uncultured Akkermansia sp.
CAATAATTTAAATAAGTTATTGATACTAAATTCTATACATCTAATTCTGCCTCCGGATTTCAAATGCGTTTGCCCTGTGCCCCGGCCTATGAGCTTGACAAATAGCGCCTCTTCGCGCTAGGATGGAGCCATGGAAGGGCGGATTACCATTAATCTACTACGAGCAGGTGACAGAGAAATTAAGTTGAATGGGACGACTGAAGCATCAGCCCTGCTAGGTTCAGAAGCCACGGGGAGTCTACGCAGCGCGGGTTCCGTATCGTACAATGTTCGTGCTCAGGTGTACGATGGCAAGGAATTGGTCGCACAAGCGGAGTTGAAAATACCGCTTCGAGTACGCTGTGAACGGTGTCTAAGAGAATTTGACTATACTTTGCCCGTGACCTGCACGGTAAATGTCTCCCTGGAAGGGGATGAGGAAGAAGTGGATCTGACGGACGACTTGCGAGAGGAGATAATTCTGGCATTACCGGCTTACCCGAAATGTGAACTCATCGGCGATTTTTGCCAAATAAATGATGTCATCGGTGAATTTGGACTGGACAAAGCCTCCCAACCGGGTGTAAACTCTGTTGCCCCGGGTGGGCAAAGCGTGTGGGATGCGTTGGATGCTGTGAGCACCTCTCCCGCCGAGTGATACCCGCACAACTTCTTACCAATCACAGACTATGGCAGCTCCTAAACGAAGAACATCCAAGATGAAGCAACGCTCTCGCCTGGCAGCTCAGGCGTGGAAAGCCCCTAAACTCGGTACTTGCCCCAATTGCGGAGCCGCAGTTCCGGGACATACCGCCTGCCCTGCTTGCGGCACTTACAAGACCCAGAGTGGCGCCGAAGTAGTGGTGAAGAAGGTAGACTGAGGTCTTTCTCTCTTTTTGTTCCCCTTCAGAACGGCGCGCATAGCAGTGTGCGCCTTCTTTTTAGTCAAATTTTTGTTCTGCCTTGAATAGCTCGCAGCAGGGTGATGGAATCCGCCTGCGAGAGACCTGCTCCGGCAGGCATACCTTGGGCGATTCGCGAAATGGTGCAGGGTAACTTCTCCAACTGCTCGGCCAAATAGAGGGCTGTCGCATCACCTTCCACATCGCTCCCGAGAGCGAGAATCACCTCGCATCCCGGCTGTTCTTTCACTCGCTCCACGAGGCGAGAAATGTTCAGTTGCTCCGGCATTACACCATCCAACGGCGAAAGCTTACCGCCCAGGCAGTAGTACAAACCGCAATAGGAGCCACTTCGTTCAATAGGCAGGACATCCGTTGGTTGCTCCACCACGCAAAGCAAAGATGAATCGCGGGTTGGATCTGCGCAAGCCGTGCATAATTCCCCTCCTGTCGAATAAAATCCACAGCGCGGGCATGCCGTCGTTTGCTCCACCGCCCGGACGAGAGCCGCAGAAAGGTCACGAGCATCCGTCTTGCCATGCTGCAGCAGCCAGAGCACCAAGCGCTCTGCGCTCCGCCGTCCTGTGCCGGGAAGTCGACACAGACAATCGATCAGTTCACGCATGGCAGGCGGATAATCCTGGGCTTTCATGAGAAAAGCTTTTTCACAAAGCTACAAGGGACAAGCAACAGCCAAAGTACAGCAAGACACATGAGAGGCTGCCCGACGTAGAACACACCATGCCACAGCACGCAAAGCAACCCCGGCATCGCAATGGCTACCGCCGCCAACAAACAAATATGACTACGCCGAACATAGCTCCGACAACGTAACAATACCCCTCCGAGATACAGAATAATGCCGACGCAAACGGCAAAGATAGCAACAGGAGAGAGCAGCGAGACCTGTATGTCTTCTGCACTGATATAAAAAGGGTGCCCCGCCAGGATGCGCAACTGCACCTCGTCGCACAGTTCGAAGAAAGGAGTAAAGCGCAAAGCTACCACCATCCCGGAACCAACGATGCCCAACAGCACCCAACGCAGCAGAAGCAAATCCCCCGCATTAAGCTTCCGCACTTGCGTCCCGCTACCCGGTGGAGACCCGCTTTCTGAAGGAGACTTTATCACGACTCAAAGCGCTTCACAATGAGCGATGCATTATGCCCTCCGAAGCCGAAGGAGTTACTCAGGGCGATATCCACCTTGTGCTCACGTCCCTTGTTGGCGCAAACGTCCAAATCGCATTCCGGATCCTGGTTGAAGACATTGATGGTGGGGGGTATGAAATTATCCTGGATTGCCTTCACACAGGCCATCAGCTCGACACCTCCGGCCGCACCCAACAAATGTCCGGTCATGGATTTCGTGGAGCTCACCACCAGACCGTCTTTGGCATAATTTCCAAACAAGCTCTTGATGGCTTTGATCTCGCAAATATCGCCCAAATGCGTGGATGTGCCATGGGTATTCACATAATCGATCTGCTCAGGACGGAGCCCCGCATGCTCTAAGGCCATCTTCATGCAACGCGCAGCGCCCTCGCCCTCCGGCATCGGAGAAGTCAGATGGTATGCATCTGCGCTCAGGCCATACCCCACAAGTTCTGCCAGGATACGAGCACCCCGCGCTTGTGCATGCTCAAGCGTCTCCAGGACAATAACTCCCGCACCCTCGCCCATCACAAAACCATCACGATCCACATCATATGGACGCGAGGCCGTAGCCGGGTCATCGTTGCGGGTGGAGAGAGCTTTCATGTTGGCAAAACCAGCGATGCCAATGGGGAGGATAGACGCTTCCGCTCCCCCACATAACATCACATCCGCATCCCCGAATTTCATGATGCGCCAAGCCTCGCCAATAGAGTGATTCGACGTCGCGCAGGCAGTGGAGATACTCATGTTCGGTCCGCCGAAGCCGTACTCAATGCTCACCATTCCGCTGGCCATGTTAGTGATCATGTACGGGATGCAAAATGGAGAAACCCGTCGCATACCGCTCTTGATCAAGACCTCACAGTTTTGCCCATGGATACCCAAACCACCGATCCCAGAACCAATCATCACCCCTACTCGCTCACGATCTACCTTTTGCGGATCCAATGCCGCATCCTCCAACGCCATTACCGTGGCCGCCATGGCGAGCTGCTCAAAACGATCGCACCGTCTTACCGCTTTCGGGTCCTTCTTAAAGTACGGGGTTGGATCGAAATCACGCACCTCACCGGCTATCTGCACCGGAAAGCTCGAGACATCTTCCAAGCTCTGAATGCGACCAATTCCGCTCGCACCCGCCTTCATTCCCTGCCATGTTTTCTCGACGTTATTGCCCAATGGAGAGAGAATCCCCATTCCCGTGATGACGATTCGACGATCTTTCATGCTCACAGGCTACACTAACTGATAGCCCCCCGGAAGTCAAGGCAAATGTTCGAGCCGGAGAACTCAAGTCAGTGCGTTTGAGAGAGGCTAATCAACAGAGAAAATGCCTTGGTGATTAATTTTATCCGTTTATACGCATCAAAAATCATGACAACCAGCGGTCATCATGGTGATGGCTCTAAAGGAATCTCAGCGCACATTAATGATCCGAAAAAAATCTGCGTAACGCGCACATTATGAATAAATAGAACATCGTATGTTGACTCGCCGGGACCACCCTGCCTGTTCGCCCCTGTGGGGCAACGCGTGCGTGTTGCAAATCGTACATGGGTAGACACCGCCGCCTCCGCCGCTTCCTAACTATGTTCGTACATCGTTCCTCAATACCGCCATCGCATCCGCTTCGCCAAATTCGCGGCGCAGCCGCCGAACTTCCCAAATCGTACATCGTACTCCGTACCTCGTACATAGGCAGACGTATTTCCTAATGCGTTTGCCCTGCTCCATATGAGTCTGCTCATCGTGGACTCGGACACATCCGTAAGGTACCCAATTTCATCCGTCACGCCCTGTCACCGGATCCATTTTATCCTCTTTTTCCCCACTAAATGCGAAATGCCGCATTTTAGACTTGCATAATGAGATTAAAAGGTGCATCATGGCGCGCCGCAATGTGCGGCTGAGCATTTCCAACTATACAGACCATGAGAAAGTACGAAGCACTGATCGTCCTTAACATGAAGGGTAGCGAGACTCTTGATGAGCTCACTGCTGCCATGAGCGCCAAGCTGAAGGAAGCGGGGGCAAATGTGACCGAGGTGACAAATGTAGGACGTCGCGATTTCGCGTATGAATCCCACCACCAGAAGAGTGGGCAGTACATGCTGTTTGCCTTTGACGCCGAGCCGGATGTTATACGCACTGCTCGTGAAGCTCTTGCTATCGACGAACGCGTGCACTACCAGTACTACCGCGCGAAGTAATTCGAATTCGCCCGGTTGCTTTGAACAAACGGAGGCGTGCCTCGGCGGCGCGCCTTTTTTTTTCCCGGACTTTCGTTCAAAAATCTTCGGTAGACGATGTACAATCAACTAAGCACAAAGAATCGATCAGACTTCCGCGCATGGTTGATGACACACTCCGCCACCGAAAAAGAATGCTGGGTTCCCGTATTCCGTCGAGGTGCGGATGGTTCCCCCGGGCTGCTCTACCTGGATGCCGTAGAGGAAGCGCTCTGCTTCGGATGGATCGATAGCACTGTCCGCCGGACAAGCTCAGGAGAAACTTTGCAACGCTTTTCGCCACGCCGCAAAGGTAGTTCCTGGAGCGAGTTGAACAAAGCACGTTGTGAGCGACTTGAGCAGCTCGGACTCATGACGCCTGCCGGACGAACAGCCCTAGCTCTCGCCAAACCTTTTTCTTACCTGCCAGGCGTACGCAAGGCTCTTACAGCCGATGCAGCAACTTGGAAAAACTTCTGCAATTTCCCGGAGCTCTACCGTCGTGTACGAGTGAATACCGTTCAAATTGCCGCTAAAAATCGTCCGGCTCTTTTCAAAAAACGTCTGAAGAAGCTCGTAGAAATGACCCGCCGAGGCGAAATGTACGGCGCATGGGATGATGGCGGACGCCTCACAACTCTCGTACTCCCTTCATCGGTGGAAGGGCAGAGTTAGAAGAGATTCGGGTAAGACTTGAGCGCTATATCGCGGGAAAGCGATCGGATGGTCGCGCTGTCCTCCGCCTGCAATGCCCGCTGTGCCATATTCCTACACTCTGCGTAGTTCAGGTGACGGATTGCCACTCGTACCACAGGCAACAAATGCGTGCCCACAGATATTTCCGTGGCTCCGAGTCCCACTAGTAATGGCAGCATGTTCAAGTCTCCACCCATCTCCCCACAGATGGTAGTAGGAATCCCTGCCTCAATCGTGCGCGCCATGAGTCGAACCACACCGGGATGCGTCACGCGAAAGATAGAAGCAACTCGGTGGTTCACACGATCCACAGCGATCGTATACTGGGTGAGGTCGTTCGTTCCAATGGAAAAGAAATCCACATAACGAGCAAGGGCATCTGCCATCATGGCGGCGCCAGGCACTTCGATCATCACTCCTACGCGCATCTTTTCATCGTACGCCAGCCCCAGCTCACGCAGCTCCAGCCGGCACTCGTCCAACAACTCTAGTGTACGGCGTACCTCCGTCACCCCCGACACCATGGGAAACATGATGCCTGCCTTACCGTGGGCAGAGGAACGCAAGATGGCACGCATCTGTTGCTTGAAAATCTGCACCCTGCTGAGTGACACGCGGATACCGCGCCAGCCAAGAGCCGGATTATCCTCTCTCTCGGCGTTTGGCTCGAAAGGCAATTTATCACCACCTGCATCCAGCGTACGAAAAATAACTTCGTGCGGTGCACACTCCTCCAACAGCTTACGATAATGCTCGTATTGTGCTTCCTCATCCGGCATACTGCCCCCCGAACCGAGCAAGAAAAACTCCGTACGATAAAGCCCCACTCCCTCGGCGCCACTGCGGTGAATAGATTCAAACTCATGCGCAAACTCCACATTAGCGGCCAAGTGCACGCGGTGTCCATCCGTGGTAACCGTCGGCAACTCGCGCATCTCCACGAGTTCACGATATGCCTTCTCGCGCTCAGCTCGCAGGCTTTGGTACCTCTCTTGCGTCTCCTCCGTAGGGTTGATGATGAGTACCCCCTCATAGCCATCCAAAATGGCCGGACTCCCCGTGCGAGAATCCATCACCAAACGAGGCACCGCCACTGCCGCAGGTAAGCCCAGTGAGCGTGCCAAAATTGCCGTGTGCGACATCGCAGATCCGGTTTCCGTCACGAAGCCAAGAACATTTTTGCGGTCAAGTTCAGCCGTATCGCCGGGCGTGAGCTCGTAGGCGGCCAAAATACACTTCGACTCCCCCGGAGGCAGCATGCGCTGCACCGAATTCCCACTCTGCATGTTGCGCAGAACGCGTTGCAATACATCGCGAATATCCATCACTCGCGAGCGCAAGTAAGGGTCATCCACCGATCGCATCACCTCCATGAAATTTTGCACCACAGCGTAATAAACAGACTCAATGTTCTGCATGCGCAGCGGAAGCTCACTCTTGAGCTTGCTCATGATGGTTCTATCACGCAAGAAAAGCAAGTGAGCATCAAATATCGCTGCCTCCGTGGCGCCGGAAACAGCTTCCACCCGTTGTTTGAGGGCGGTCAGCTCCTCTTCCGTGCGTACGAGAGCCGCCTCGAACCTCCGCCACTCATCGGGCAGTTCCTCGGTCGTAATAGGATGAATCGGCGGGGCAGAACAATCCCGAGCCTCAACACGTAAGCAACCGATCGCGATACCGGGAGACACGGGCAAACCTCGAAGTCGCTGCTCAACTTGTTTTTCCATACGGAGCTGTCGCGTTGAAACTCGCCAACGGTTACTTCACGGTGTTGCCGGTCGGATCGTCTTTCTCAATTCTCGCCGAACTTATCCACGACAAGTTGCTCCAATGCCTCCAACGCCTCACGTTCATCATCGCCATCAGTGCTCACTGCGATCTGAGCTCCACACCCCACCGCAAGCATCATCAATCCCATGATACTTTTCCCATCCACCGTCTCCCCATCCTTCTCCACCGTCACATCACTGTGAAATCGGCTGGCAACACGCACAAACTGCGCTGCCGGTCGAGCATGGATGCCAAGCTTATTCAGGACGGTAAGTGTCTTTGTGGTCATATCTAAAGAATGATCTTGGGTGCTTCCACCGCCGCCATTATACGTATCTTTTGCCTCTTGACCAGCTTTTTTCACATCAAATCACGTCATTCATCCCTCGACGATGTCTCCACCCTCCCGCTTTCAGACTGCCACGAAACGAAAATCAGCTGAGAAGGAACGCTGAATGACATATATCCTGCACCATCATACGATATACATTAATGATCCGAAAAATCTACGCAATGCGCACATTATGAATAAATCGTACATAGGCGAACGCATTTCCTAATGCGTTCGCCCCGCTCTGGGACCCTCTTCAAGCAGGACAGAATTTGCCGCACTACATATGACCCTCTTTCTCCCTTTTACGAATCCTTATCCGGGAAAGGTTGCTGATTCTGTTCCGTATAGCGCCAACCCTTTTCTAAATGCTGCCACAACTCACGGTGTTCTCCCCCCTTTTCCTGCTCCATACGCCGCGAAGTCATGCGAAAGGGGTAAATTTGCACCGGCACATACGCCTGCCCTCTGCGTAATGCGTGTTCCACCATGATGTAAATTTCCTCAATAGCCTCATCCCCCATGGCAAAACAGCCGCTAGAAAAATAGCTACCATGTACCATAATGTTGGAGCCTGTGCGTCCGTGCTCTCGGTCATAGCGATTGGGGTAGCCGATATTAAAAGCAAGATGATAATGACTGGCGGGGTTGAGTTGCCCCAGACTCACGCGGTAAAACCCTTCCGGGGCGCGACCATCTCCTTCCTTCTGCTTGGGAGGAATCTCCCCGCCGTAGGATCGGATAGGATACTTTTTTGCGATGCCCCATGTTTTCCCCTCTCCCTGCACCCAAAGTTCAAGCAAACTGTCTTCCTTGATGATGCGGAGGAATACCGGGCGCCCCCAGTGCCTTCCCCACTCGGCACGCGTGTTTTCCCGGGCTTTCTGCACGCGTTCCTCCGGTGGGTCATCTGAAAAGCATACCAGCATACCGAACAGTCCAACAACGCCGGCAATGAACCACGCCCTGAGAGATTGGCAATGCATCGTGTAATCACAGGAAAAGTTCCGGATCCTTCCTCTCGCTGCAAGCGCTCTTAATCATGAGTCCGGCCAGCCAGACGACAAAGCGATTGGGACGTCTCGCATGGTGCGGGCAAATGGATACACAACGCATACAGGAAATGCATTTTGCTTTATCCGTCATGCGTGGATTCTCATGACTGATGGCCTGTGCGGGGCATTGTTCCGCACAGGTGCCGCAGCCGGTGCAGGCGGAAGTGGCCTGCGGGACAAGTCTCATGCTGAAATCCTTTTTGTAGGGACGATTCCCCGGAAGGGTCAGCCTCTGAAAAGGAACATCCTTTTGAAGGAATTTCGCAATATCATTGCCGATTTCCTGCAGTTGCTGCACATCCTCCTCATCGGGGCGCCCCTTGGCATATTGGTACACGATAGAATGTTCAGCCACCGCCGCACCCCCTGCCACCACACGAAACCCGGCGGCTTGAGCAACATCTTGCAGTTCAACAAGACAATCCTCATAATCCCGGTTCCCATACACGCTTACCACCACAGCTCGAGCTCCGTTCCCCCTCACCTGCGCCAACCTCTGCGCCGCCAGGCGAGGAATACGTCCTCCATACGATGGAGCAGCAATCACCGCCACTTCGTCCGGGGTCATCTCTTCCCGGAAAAAATCGAGCTTTGCATCGGTCAAATCAATCTGTCTATCGTGCTCCCCGATTTGCGAGCTCAACAGACTTGCCACAGAGTTTGTTCCGCCGGTAGGGCTGAAAACCACCCTCATCACTTTTTCCATCATCTTACGCATGAGTTCCTGCCGCGCGGGCTTGTTGAATGACCTCTGTCTTATTCTTGATATCCCCCATCTGCCAGGCGCCGATACCGTAGATAGGCTCTGCAATCACTGGCTCCTCCATACACTCCATAAAGCCCATGAAATCCCCGACAGCATGCTGCATGTTCTCTTTCTCATCCTCGGCAGCGGAAATGATGAGCTGCCACTTCTTACCGGCGAAACCTTCATACGGATAGAGTGGCAACGTGCGGTCGATAAAGTTTTTCAGTCGCCCACATAATGTGTAAAAATACACCGGACTCGCCAGAACCACAACGTCCGCCTCCCTGAGTTTGGGCAGCAGTGTCGCCATGTCATCCTGCTGCGCACACTTTCCTGTCCTCTCACACGCATAACATCCCAGACACGGCTCGATACGCAGCTGCGCCAGACGCACTTTTTCCACCTCATGCCCTGCCTCCCTTGCTCCATCCGCATAGGCATCACACAAGGTATCCGAATTCCCGCCTTTACGTGCGCTGGATGATATGATGAGAATTTTCTTTTTCATGATAACAGTTATGGCTAACTGCTTACATTATGCCCATTCTCCCCGTTCAAAATCAAGCAAGAAATTCCGGAGCAAACGCGGGGCAAACACATTAGGAAATGCATTTGCCTGTGTACGACGTACAACACGCACGACGGCCCCATTGAGAGCGTACGCGCAGCGGGCGGTAAGTGCGGATGGACAACGCGCATGCGTTGCCCGGTAAGATTAAACCGCTCGCCGAGTTTCCCCGACGAGCGGCACTTCATTTACCTGTTGTATTGTTCCTTTTGAGAAAGATTTGTAAATCTCTCTCAGAAGCCCATCCGAACGTCCAATGCGGCATTCCACGCCTTCACGATTCTGTCCCGCACCTGCTTCACCAAACTCGCGCGCAAGCGCGGGAACTCTCCAAATCGTACATCGTACGTCGTAAATCGTACATAGGCAAACGCATTTCCTAATGCGTTTGCCCCGATCCTCCTCAGAAGCCCATTCGGACGCCCAGTGCAGCGTTCCATGCGTTCGCGTGCTCTCGCAACTCGCCTCCCGCGTTCACGTAGATCTGCGAGTTCGGTGTCATCGGTACATTCACTCCCGCCCCGAACTGGAACGCCGTGCTGCCTGCCTTCGAGCCGTACACATTCTGCGTGTAGCTCGGATCTGCCAGCAGCGCCACGTTCGCCATGCTCCGGCGGTCGCCCATGTCCTGAGCCACATTCGCATGCACCTCCGTGCTCACCGTGCGGTTGACAGCTTTCGCAGAGTTGATCGCCGCCAGCCAGCGCAGACCGAGACCCAGTGTTATCGTGTCGCGTGTCTGCTTCTCCGTCGTAAGTCCCACGCCGCCCGCATTCTTCTCGCTGAAGCCATCCATGCTCGTGCGCGTCAACGCCACGTTGAACAGCGGCTGGAGAATGTTGCTCTTGTTATCCTTCACCGGATGGAAGTCATACGTGAGTTCCCACATCGCGCCCAGGCTGCTGCCGCTCGTGTTGCTCGTGGCGGTGTAGCTGCCCGCTCCGTAGTTCACCGTGCGCTTGAGATCCGCCTCATTCGTGCCGAGGGTGAAGAGCAGCGTGTTGCCCCAGCGTCCGTTCTTCGCCTGGCTCCAGAAGCTCACGGTGTACGTATCCAAATCTCCCTTGGCATAATCCGCTGCACGTGCCTCCAGGTCGCCATAGCTCGCTGAGAGGCTCACGCCAACGCTCCAGTGGGCATCCACCTGAGCATCGATGCCAACGGCACCACCCCAGGAATTGAGACGATAGCCGCTCTCATCGCCGACGCTGTGTTGCTCGGAGAAGAAGCTGGTACCCTCCACCCAGACGTGGGAGTTCTTGCAGGGGCGCTGCGTAGCAGTTGCCTCGTCATTGCCGGCGCAGCGCAGCCGTCCCGCCTGCAGGGCGTGGTCACGCACGCGGCCCATCTGGTTGCGCAAAGCCGCACTCTGCGCCGCGGAGAGTGAAGTGAGCGTGCTGCCCGCCACAGCCGCCATCACCCGACGAGCCTCGGCGGGATTGACAGCAACGAGATTATCCAGCACGGTGAACATGTTTTCCACCTGCGGGTCAATCGCGGCGCCTGCGGTGTTGATGTGCTGCCAAAGCAGATTCAGACCAGCCCCGCTGTTACGACTTGTGGCAACAGGCGTCCAGGGACTGGCGTTGCGGCGCGTAGCATCAAACCAAACCTTCTTGCCATCCGTCCAGAGAGAGGGATCCTCATAGAGCTGGCTGAGAATGACACCAAGGTCAAACTTTACATTATTCAACTGCTTTTCGTCTTCAGATGCAGGCTCCAAGCTCGTGAGCATGATACCGGACATCATCGCCTCCTCATCACCATGATATTCCGCATTCTTAACCTCGCCTCCTTGCAGGAGAATCACCTTACTCAGATTGCCCTTGGCGTTGAGTAGCGTGTTTGCCAGGCAATCAACCACGAACTTTGTTCCCGGCTCGATGTAGATGGTCCTTCCCGTTGAAAGCATCGTGGCATCGTGATCATCGGAACCCCAGAGATTCGGGTCGCTCAGGTTGATCGTGAAGTCCGCTTCGGCTCCGTTGCGGAAGACGATGTCCCCTGTCACCCGGATGTCGGCGCCGGCATGATCTCCCTCTGCGGCTGCCGTGACGATGAGTTTGTCGTTGTTCTGGGCATCATCGTCACCAACGGTGATGGAGTTGTAGTCCGACCCCGGCGCGATGGTCGCCTGCGTATCCTTACCTACCACATAGAGATCGCAACCGCCGTTTGCGGCATTGCTCATGTTGAGGCTTCCTTCCTTCACGGTCAGTTTCCCTTCGATGGAACCTGCAAAGGTGGCGTCCTTATCCGTTGAGGTAAATCCTGTCCCCTTCACTGTGCCGGTCGTGTCCTCAGCCAGTTTTTTGAGATCGACAGGTGTGTTGCCTGTGAACTCAAGACGTCCGCCTGCGTCCGCACCGAATGTCAGGTCGGAATCGTTCACCATCTCGGAATTGAGCGTGAGCTTTCCGTCCTTGCCCACAGTGATGGATCCACTGCCGGAGAGTTGGTCGGATGTGACATCCTTAAGATCATTGTCTTTTCCATTGAGTGTGAGCTTGCTGTCCTCCTCAACTTGCAGCGCACCATCTTTCTCGATGCTCAGTTTGCCGTCGATGGAGTTGTCATCTCCGCCGAGAGTCAGCGTGCCGTCCTCCACGGTGACATTCCCGCCGGCCTGCAGGTTGCCTTCTACCGCGAGTTCCGCATTGCCCGTCTTTTTGAGATCAACTCCATTCTCAGTGATGATGTCACCCTTGAAAGTGGTGTCGCCATTTGTGGCAGCCGTGTGCTGATTCTCCAGCGAGACGGTACCCTTCCCTTCGAGGGTGAGGTTCTTGTCCTTTGCTCCCTCCAACTGTTTGATGGTACCTTCCGGCTCATCCACGGTGAGCGTCGTGTCGTCCATGACAACCACCTTGTCGGCCTTCTCGGCTTCACTTAATGTTCCCTCCTTATCGGTGAACGCCACATTGGCGATGTTGCCGGTGATCATCAGTCTGCCGTCCTGGGCATCGCTAACTGTGGGCTCGGGTTCCACCTTCAATCCCCATCCGGTGCCGACCATGAAGTGACCGGCAATATCACTTCCCCCTTCGTAATCCTTCAATGTTCCGTTCGTGATCCACACCTCGAAGCTTACCTCTTCCTGGTTTTCTTCGGCTGCCTTGGCAAGCGTTTTCAAGTTGTCATCATCAAAGTTGAGTGTGACTTGGGTGTCTGCATCCTTGAATTGCACAGTCCCTTTCTCCTCACCCTCGGCGAATCCGATAAGCGGAGTCTTGCCTTCCTTTGTGGAACCTTCCCCTTTACCGGAGCTCTTGCTGCTCACGGTGAGGGTGTTGTCCTCGCCACTGAGCGTGAGTGTGCTGCCCGCTAGGAGCCCCTGAAGCGTGGCGCCAGCCCCTTTGATCTTGAGCCCCTCTTTGATGTACTTCGCGTCCAGCCCGTTCAGACCGACGGCTTCGTTCCATGTTGAGGCAATGTCGATGGAAACGGAAGGATCGTTGCCTTCCCCAACGCCACCCAGGTAGCACCCATCCTCGAAGGTCAGGCTGCCGCCCGTGATGTGGATGTCGCCGGTGTACTTTGCCTCCCCGGTGACGGAGAATGTGCCGCCGGATATGTTCAGCTCGGAGGATTGGACGGTTTTCCTGTACAATAATCCAGCGATTTCTCCGCCTGTCACCGTAAATTCACCACCGTTAAGGTTGATGGTGAGCTGGGACTCTTGACCGTTAGCGAGCTTGCCGCTCTTCATGATGAATCGGCTCGTGCTGTCCATGTTGATAGTTACCACCCCGCCGGAAGCATACACTTGCGTGCCTATTTCACCGTCCTCCATGTTGAACAGCGCCCCATTTTTCAGGTCAAGCGTGAAAGGAGCTTTAGAGCCGTTTATCCCAAGGCATGAACCATACCCCCCTTCCGGTCTTGGGAGCATGTTCACGGTACCTCCATCCACGGTCAGGGAAGCAGACCCCGTAGTCTCATTTCCACGGAATTGCACCAGCTGCCCGTCTCGCATATTTAAGACGCTCCCCTTGCCTACGAGAATTTTCATACTCACCTCTCCGGCCGGGGACTGCGTGGAATCGATACGAGAACACATACCTATCGTCGCCCCATCGTACAGACTCAAAACACCCCCATCTTTCACCTCAACATCAATCTGCGTTGATAACCAACCAAGGACGCTCGTGCCTCTAAATTCAGCAACTCCTCCTTCACCAACGCTGAGTTTCAAAGAGGTACTATTCACAGTCTTCCCGCGCTCGGGTGAACAAAAGTCTACAGCCCCCATAAACATGCTCTGAGAATCGCCAAGGTGTAGCTGCCCATGCTTAACATCGATAGCAACTGACATTGTTGAGTTTGGAAGATCTCCAAAGTTTTGCCTTGAAAGCGCTCCAAACATCAAGTTAGTTGCATCAACCGTTCCCCCATCAATGGTGATATTTGCATGGAATGCTTCATCCCGAGGAAAATCACCCCCTCCAAGATATCCAACCGCACCCAACACTATTTGGTCATCCCCAGCAAATACCAAACTTCCTCCGTCTGTGACGAAGATATCGATATTACCTCTTTGATAAAAATAATTTTCACTCGAAGCTGTGAGGGTGAGGGAATCTCCTCCGTTCACGGAGATCTGCATGTCCCCATCCAGAACTCGACTACTTCCCGTTACCACACCCAGCTCCGACAGCTGACCATCCCAATTTTCCGTGACCTTATCTCCCACCGTCAAGGTTTTGGCAGCAAAGGCGGGCAGCGTGAACAACAGGCTCATGAGAGCCACAAACAGTGTAACCGGTAGATGCAATTTCATAGTGCAAATAGAATAGAGTTGTTAGAAGTTGCGGGATGATGCGGCGTGACCGCTTCAAGAATCCGCGTGCTTGAGGAACAGTCTACGTATTTGCAATACGTATCCGAGTTCATCTAATAAATTAGCAATGAAATAATAGGGTGTACTTACGAGATCATTTTTCCTCTTTGCAAGGCTGCCTGCTCCCGGTAAGTCATTGATAGGAAGCGGCAAAAATTTTCAAATAGAGGCTTGACATACGTATTGCAAAAACGTGCTCGAGGGACAAGAAATTGTGTTCTGCGAAAGAGAAGAAACTCGTATGCAAGGGGTGCGGAACAGGACGGGTAGTGAGGTCTCATGCAAAGATCAGGCGGGATCATTTTCTGCACATTGAAGTGCGACCTGCCGATTCGCGCGCAAGCGCGGGAATTCCCCAAATCGTACATCGTACGTCGTAAATCGTACATAGGCAAACGCATTTCCTAATGCGTTTGCCCCGATCTTTGGACTTGCCCTCAGCCACTGAATTCATTACCATGGTTGCCGTGCGTTCCCCTACCCACATGAATCCCGTGAGAAAATGGCTTCGCGTATGCATAGTCGCGATCATGCCACTAATATTGAACCAGTGCGACACCCTGCGTAGCGATTGTGAAGCCGTAGCAGAACGCGAGGCACAAATTGCTCAGGAACCTATCGGTGATTACTACATCGGAAGGCGCTACTATGTGCCACTCACTCGTTTCTGGGGATATCTACGACGTCCGGGTGCAAGCTGGCGCACAGCACGATTGGTGATCATGGATGAAAGTGTGGTGCACACACCGGATCGCGGATATGAGCCTCCTGTACGCGGGGCAACATTTGGATCCGATCAGAACATTGAATACATCCTGCGCGGAGCTTACACCGGCGAAAAGGCCTACGATCCAACTACGAACCAGATATTGCCCGTCTTCCGTGCTACCTCATACGAAGTGCGCAACCGCAAACCCGGCTTCCTTTTCGTACCGTCAGAGGAGTATCGTGAGGACTACGTGACTCTGCTCCCACAACTCATACCTCTCCCAAGCGTTTGCCGCGAAGCCGAGCGCTGAACAGCCTCCGCAAAGCTCATCCAACGCCATTGGGACAATAGCCGTACAAGTTTTTCATCATTCCTCTTCGCAAAAAGCTTGGATGACCGCGACAAGCGCGGGCAAGACGTGCTCACAACTCCACGCGCCAAACCCCTTAATACGTAGCGCTCCTTGCACAGTAGTCGGCCGGAGGGAAGCAAGAGCATGCAGAGAATCATTGGAAGCGATACGGTACGGCGGTAGATGGAATTGCCGGGCGAGCTCCATACGAGTGGCTACCAGTTCTCTGTAAAGAGCCGTTTTCTCTTGCGCAGAGGAAAGGATGGCAGAGAGTGCGCGAGAGGATGCGCCAAGTTTTTGGGGAACCCCTGCCTTTTTCTCTTCTCCCCATCCACGAGTTGACATACTGATGTTCTCTAACTTGCCTTTCATCACACGATCACCCAAGTCGGTAAGTGAGATGAGAGGCATATCCCCACCACTACTTTCGACAAGCCCTGCATCCTGCATGGCGCGGAAAAGGGCACGCAGCTGCTGATCTGTTAACTCTGCAAGGATGCCGTAAGTGGAGAGCCCTCGCAAATGGCTGTTAAGCGTGGCTTTTTTCGCCCCTCGCAGCATGTCCATAATTTTGCTGCGCCCGTAAATAGGACGACGTGTGCCATCCGGATTACGGCCGCTTGCGCGAGCGACACCGGAAAGAGCCTTACGCAGGATATTCAAGGAAGTTCCGGAAAGTTCATGCACATCTTCCGGAGGCGCAGCGAGACAAATATCACACTGACCGCACGGTTTGCTGCCAGTTTCACCGAAATAATCAAGGATCCACTTTTGGCGACAGCATCCACTGTACGCATAACGCGTGATAGCTTCAATTTTTCGATGATCGCGAGCTGCTTTTTCATTCAGTATCGAAGAGTCAATTTCGAGAGCCGCAAAGGGCACATCAAGACTCGACACCCTGGTGCTTTTTGTCTTGCTCCCGGGAACATCAGTGCGACTAATCGCTCCCGCACGCATCAGCACCGAAAGCCCGGTACCAACCCCCATGGGATTGACATCCCGTCCTAATCGAGCCGCCATTTCGTCCACACTCAATTGCACTTCTCCGCTCGGCGAACTGCCACAGAGCAGTACCAGCAAATTATAAAGAGAACGAATGAGCGAGAGCGAGGGGTTGCTTCCCTCATAGAAAAATTCCTGAGTTTTGAGATCCGCATGATTGAATAACAGCTCGCAACAAGCCTCTTTCCCGTCTCTCCCTGCCCTCCCGGCTTCCTGATAATACGCCTCCACGCTGCCCGGTATTTCATAGTGGACGACAAAACGCACGTCCGGTCTATCAATCCCCATGCCGAAAGCATTGGTCGCCACCACAATATCTGCCTGTCCGGAGATAAAGGCATTTTGCGAAAACTCACGCTCCTCATCAGTCATCCCCGCATGGTACGCGACGGCATTGGCGCCCATTTCCTTGAGCTCAGAATAGACATTCATAACGTTCTTGCGCGTGGAGCAATAGATGATTCCTTTCTTCCATTCAGCGACAGTGCGACGAATGCGCAGAAATTTTTCCTTCTTTCCCTCGCAATGAGAAATGCGGAAATGCAGGTTTGATCGCGCAAATCCACTCACAATTACCGCCGGTTCTTTCAACCGCAGCGCCGTCACGATATCCTCCCGCACTACCTTGGTTGCTGTGGCCGTGAGAGCGATAACCGGCGGATTTCCCAACTGCTCGCGCACACGCCCCAGGCGCAGGTATTCCGGGCGAAAATCGTGTCCCCATTGGCTGAGGCAGTGAGCTTCGTCCACAGCAAGCAGTGCAACATGGCACTCTGTGAGTTGGCTCATGAATCGATCCTGCGCAAAGCGTTCCGGCGCAACATAGATAATCTTTAACTTCCCTGTGCGCAGCTCCTGCATCACGCGGCGATACTCCTCGATCCCTTGGGCAGAATTCACGGCCCCGGCTTCAATGCCCTTTGCTCGGAGTCCATCCACTTGGTCTTTCATCAACGCAATAAGTGGCGACACCACCACTGTAACCCCCTCCATGCACAATGCGGGGAGCTGGTAGCAGAGCGATTTACCGCCACCCGTCGGCATAATAGCCAGCGTATCACGCCCCTCCAACACCGCCTCTACGACCGTCTCCTGCCCGGGTCGCAGCGCACTATAACCAAAGCGCTCATGAAGCACTTGAGTCATCCTGTTCAACTCTTCTTCCGACATATCCATCGCTACTCTAACACGGCGCCACAGCTACAGCAAGCGCGAAGTCTCCGCGGGTAGGGCAAACGCATTTCCTCGCATTGCCTCAAAAATAAAGTCACCGAAGGGACGTAAAAAACGGGGAAAAAGGATTCTCCGAAAGTTTGATGC
>CANQJI010000057.1 GCA_947624205.1 uncultured Akkermansia sp.
AGCATGGACGGCTTCAGCGAAGGGAATGCGGGCGGCGTAGGCCTCACGACGGAGAAGCAGACGCGAGACACGGTAACGCTGGGTCTCGGTCTGCGGTGGCTGGCGGCGATCAACTCTGCGAAAGCTCTCAACCGCACGGTGAGCACGGAGGTACACGCGAACGTGGCGCAAGACCTGGGCGACCGCCGAAGCATGGCAAACGTGGCGCTGCTGGCAGATCCGAGCTACACGCAAAACGTGTACGGGTCGAAGGCAGGCAGCACGGCGTTCCAATTTGGTGCGGGAGTGAATGTGCCGATGACACCGAACTCGCAGATCTACGTGAACGCGGGCGGCGAGTTGCGTGAGCACGCGAACGCATGGAACGCCGCCCTGGGCGTCCGAATGGGCTTCTGAGAGAGATTCACGAATCTTTCTCAAAAGGAACAATACAACAGGTAAATGAAGTGCCGCCCGTCGGGGAAACTCGGCGAGCGGTTTCAGTTCGTATGGTAGCGCACACAACGTTATATGATCCGCGAAGGGGTGTCCTCACAAAGTGAGCTTGCTTCACAAGGAACGAAGGTTGTTCTCACGATAAGAATGAGGTTGAGTTTTTTCACCCTGCACGCATTGAGTATCCAAAAAATATCTGCAAAAAACACATTATCAATAAACAGCGGTCAAAAAAACAGCAAATAGCAAATAGCAAACGTATTTTCCAATGCTATTACCGTGGGGATTTGCCTTGCTTTCTCCTCGCTGATTTGCTATAGTTCCACGGCTGAACGAATAAGGATGAAAGCAATTCTTGCGCTAGAAGACGGTACAATTTTTCGCGGCGAATCCTTCGGTGCTCAAGGAACGGTTACTGGGGAAGTCTGCTTCAATACCTCCATGACAGGATACCAGGAGATACTCACCGATCCCTCCTACCGGGGACAAATCGTCACAATGACCTATCCGGAAATCGGCAACTACGGTGTATGCGAAGAGGATAATGAATCAGCTTGCCCGCAGGTGCGCGGTTTTGCCGTGGCAGAAGTGGCACGCCTACATTCCAACTGGCGCTGTCGCGAATCTTTGCAGGATTGGATGACCCGTCACGGCATTCCGGGCATTGAAGGAATCGACACGCGCATGCTCACCAAACTCCTGCGCACAAAGGGAGCACAGCGTGCCTGCCTCACCACAGAGCTTAGCGAGCAGGAAGCTGTAGCAGCTGCACAAGCCGCTCCTCCCATGGCCGGCAGCGATTTTGTGACCGAAGTATCCACCCCGCAAGTGTATCACTGGGAGGAGGAATCTCGCGACTGGAAACTGCCGAACAAGACAACCGGCGATCTCTCCCTCTACGCTGAATTGCCGCCCATCCGCTACCGCATCGTGGCCTTCGACTTCGGCATCAAGCGCAACATCCTGCGCTGCCTTCGCCGCGATGGTTTCGATGTGACCGTTGTCCCAGCGCACACGAAGGCGGAGGAAGTTCTTGCACTGCAGCCGGATGGCATCTTCCTCTCCAATGGCCCCGGCGACCCCTCCGCCCTGCCGGATATCTACGCCGAGCTGCAAAAATTGCTCGGCAAATTACCGATCTTTGGCATCTGCCTGGGGCACCAACTGCTCGGTCTCGCCTTCGGCGGAAAGACTTTCAAGCTAAAGTTCGGCCACCGCGGCGGCAACCAGCCTGTGAAGGACCTGCGCACCGGGAAAGTTGCCATCACTTCCCAAAATCATGGTTTTGCCGTGGACGACAGTTCACTACCGGAAGATGTGGAAGTAACGCATATCAACCTCAACGACGGCACGGTGGAAGGTCTGCGCCACAAAACGCTGCCCATCTTCTGCGTACAGTACCATCCGGAAGCCGCTCCCGGACCGAAAGATGCCACTTATTTCTTCAGCGAATTTATCGGACTGATCGAAGATTTCAAAGCAGGCAAGTACAATTCTTGATTTTTTCTCTCTATGAATACTCTCGTGATTGGCTCCCAGTGGGGCGATGAAGGCAAGGGCAAGGTGATTGATTTCCTCACCGAATCAGCAGATTTCGTGGTGCGCAGTCAAGGCGGCAGCAATGCCGGTCACACTGTCATCGCTCACGGCAAAAAGTACGTTCTTCATCTCGTGCCTTCCGGCATTCTCTGGTCGGGGAAAGTGAACGTCATCGGCAACGGTGTCGTGATTAATCCTGCATCGCTCGTGGAGGAAATTGCCTATTTGCGTGGTCTGGGCGTGCAGATTTCTCCGGAGAATCTCCTGCTCTCCGATCGCGCCCATGTGGTGCTGCCCATCCACAAATTGCTGGATGCCGCGCAGGAAGAGGCCCTAGGCGCGAATAAAATCGGCACGACCAAGCAGGGCATCGGTCCGACCTACGCCGACAAGGTTCGTCGTATCGGCATTCGCATGGCTGATTTGAGCGACCCTGCTCACCTGCGTGAGGTTCTTTCTGCCCGTATCGTCACTGCCAATGAGGAGCTCAACCGACTCGGTCATCCTGCTGCTGATATGCAGGAATGCCTCGCCGATGTCATGCAGGCCGCGGATATTCTCCGCCCGCACATCACCGACACAATTCCCGTGCTGAACAAGGCCATTCGATCCGGCAAAAACGTGCTTTTCGAGGGAGCGCAGGGTGCCATGTTGGATATTGATTTCGGCACATACCCCTTTGTCACGTCTTCCAACACAAGCGCCGGCGGCTGTTGCACCGGCTCGGGCGTGCCACCGACAGGCATTGATAAAATCATTGGTGTCTGCAAGGCTTACACCACTCGCGTAGGTTCCGGTCCCTTCGTAACGGAAGATGCCGACATTGCCGATTACCTGCATGGGTTGGGACGTGAGTTCGGAGCCACAACAGGACGCCCACGCCGTTGTGGCTGGGCGGATGGCGTAGTACTGCGTTTCTCTGCTATGTTCAACGGTTTTGACGAGATGGCCATGACCAATCTCGACGGTCTTGACGCCTGTGAAGAAATCAAAATTTGCACCGCTTACAAACTCGGCGACCGAACGCTGGATGTTCCCCCTGCTCTCATCAGCGATTGGGAACAGTGCAAACCCGTCTACGAGACACTTCCCGGCTGGAAACAGGATACCACCAAGTGCACCTCATGGGATCAGCTCCCTGCTAATTGTCGAGCTTACCTCAAACGCTTCGGCGAGATTATCGGTTGCCCCGTCGGATCCGTAGGAGTCGGTCCTGACCGCGAGCAAACCATCACCATTCCAAGGTAATATCAGCGCATTCAAGTTCCCTGCACGCCCGAGAACAGTGCACGCCTCTTCCACCACAACTGAAAGAGGCTTCTGCGCGAGGTTGATGTCGCGAATCCTCTGAGTTGCCTCTGCTGCTGCGAAACGGGTCTGAATGTCCGAATGGAAAATAATCTTGAAAAGATTTTGGAAGTAATTTAGAATGAGCTTGCTTCCAGAGGAGCAATCATACCATCCCATGAAGGATAGAAAATCAATTGTTTTCGCTAGTGATGCACGGGGGATTATTCCTCTATCCGTGGCGATTTGGTCTCTTCTTGAACAGGCTGCGGAAGGAAGTGATTATCACATAACTGTGCTCAGTGATGGGATTCCTGAGTCCAGTCAAACTTTTATCCGTCAACTTGCTGATCGCTGTGGGAAGAATCACAGCCTGCGTTTTTTGGAACTTAAAGAAGTGATCCCGGAAGGTCTCGGAGTTACGGATGCGATTCCAAGAGCGACGTGGGCTCGCCTCTTCCTGGGACGTATGCTGCCGGATGTAGATCGCGCTTTGTATCTGGATATTGACACGATGTGCTGTGCTGATCTGTCCGCCCTCTGTGAGATGGATATGAAAGGAGCAGCCGTAGCAGGGGTGCTGGAGGAGAAGTCACACCCCACGTCTTCCTTCAACGAGCGTTTGGGCATTCCTCTTTCGTGCCCGGGATACATCAATGCCGGAGTGATGCTCATGGACCTGGCTCGCTTTCGAGAGGAAGACTTGGATGTCAAATGCTTGGAGTTTTATGAGAAACATCGAGAAATCTCCTATGCCTTGGATCAGGATTCGATCAACGGCGCTCTCTTCGACAAAATACTTCCCATCCATCCGCGTTGGAACTGGAACGATGGTCGGACGCGACGTCTTGGTTTTGTGAAGGAAGATGAAAAAATGTGGAAAGGATATCCCTTGATGGACAGTGTTCAAGCTGCTCTCTACCCAGGCATCCTTCACTTTATTGGACAGCATAAACCATGGTTTTATAACTATCGCATTGAGGGGAAACGATATGAGGAATGTATGGCTCGTGCCGGTCTGCTGGGAAAAAATGGCTTGCCCGGTTTTACTTTCGCCAAATGGGTGAAAAAGAAAACCCACGCTTTACTGTATGTCCAAGCCCGTTGGCGTATTCGCCGCTTGGCGGAAAAACTTGGTGTGCAAGCTCCCTGAAGCCGCGTGAGATGACGTTGACAGATCCGGGAACTTTAAGAAATCTTCCTCTCAGCTTGCAGTTCCCCGGTGACACGACTTCCGGGGCAATGTCCTCTCGTGCGGTTGCAAAGATTGAGTTTATTTTGACTTGGCAAGCATGGGAAAATACGGTAGGATGAGGGGCAATGAGAGGGAGAGAGAACATACTGCTCGTAATTCCTGCCAGGTACGCTTCAACGCGCTTGCCAGGCAAGCCTTTGGTAAAGATAGCGGGAGTGGAGATGATCCGCCGCGTGGCAGACATTGCGGACTATATCTGCCGGCACAACGAGAGTTGCGACTACGTGGTGGCAACGGATGATCGACGCATCATGACCTTCTGTCAGGAATCGCAAATCCAAGTCTGCATGACTTCTGAAACGTGTCGAAGTGGAACTGAGCGTTGCCGAGAAGCTGCCTCACTCAGCAAGAAAACGCCGGAGCTTATTGTTAACCTACAGGGAGACAATCCTCTCTGCCCTCCGTGGGTGATCCAGCAACTGATCGATGCATGGCGCAGCGAGGAGGGAGACGTCTTCACTCCCTGTATTCGTCTCAATTGGGAAGAATACGACCGCCTTGTGGAGGCCAAACGCAGCACACCCTACAGTGGAACTACCGTACTGGTGGACGCAAAGGGATTCGCTTTGGCTTTTTCAAAAAACATGATTCCAGCCGTTCGCAAACCTGAGAAGGCACGTGTGGTGAGTCCACTCAGTCCGGTGCGAAGGCACATCGGTTTGTATGCTTACACCCGCGAAGCGTTGGAGACCTATTTCAGCCTGCCAGAGTCACCCTACGAAGCGGGGATGGTAGAGGGATTGGAGCAAATGCGTTTTTTGTATAACGGGGTTAAGGTTAAAATCGTGGAAACAGATTACCGCGGCAGGAAGAGTACTTCAGGCGTGGACTCACCGGAGGATGTGGCGCGCGTAGAAGATATACTTCGCGAGTACGGCGAATTTGACCTGAGTTGAGAATCTCAGTACCTGCGTGATTTTTCCCCCCTCTCTGTTCACTGACCATGGGAGCTTCGCCTCAACATATCGCCATCATCATGGATGGAAACGGTCGCTGGGCGAACCAGCGAGGACTGCCGCGCGCAGCAGGACACAAAAAGGGAGGCGAAGCCGTGAGCAGAGTAGTAGATGCTTGCATTAAGCGTGGTATTCCGTGGCTTACTTTGTACGCCTTTTCCACGGAGAACTGGGGGAGACCGCCGGAAGAGGTTCAGGGATTGATGCGTATGCTTAACCGTTTCCTGAAGCAAACGCTACCTGAAATGATGGAGAAAGGTGTACAACTACGTGCTATCGGCGAATTGGACATGCTGCCGGACTCTTGTTACAAGCAGCTCAATGTGGACATAGAGAAAACAAGACACAACAGCACTCTTGTTCTCACACTTGCGCTCTCTTACGGATCGCGACAAGAAATCACCCGTGCTGCACAGAAACTTGCCCGCCTAGCACTTGAAGGTGAATTAAACCCCTCAGATATCACCCCTGAGTTTTTTGCCGCGCAGTTGGATACTGTCGGCATGCCGGATCCCGACCTTCTCATTCGGACTTCTGGGGAAATGCGACTTTCGAACTACCTTCTTTGGCAACTAAGTTATGCTGAGTTGTGGGTAACTCCGGTGCTCTGGCCGGATTTCGGCGGAGAGGAACTGGATGCTGCCCTGGAAGATTATGGAAGAAGACAGCGGCGCTACGGGAAACGCTAGTGCGAAGAATTTGCCGGCCGGATCGGCGTATCCCGACGGATTGCATGATCAATAACTCGTGCACGACGAATGACTTTTTCACCGTCTTTTGCCTGATTGACACTATCGCGCGCGATCTGCTCAAAATACTCCGGATCCATCATCCAGATGAGACGATTGTGCGCTTCTTCCTCTGCCTGCTGAGTTCGCTGGAGATTCTGCTCCGCGTATTCACGATCAAAAACAAGTTCCTGCCATTCAAGCCACGCCGGTAACACCAACATCACCGCTAAAAAAGATTCTAACACGAGGAAAATTAGCCCGAGCATAGCCAAGACTCGAGAGAGGCCCCGCGAATCCTCCTGGCGGAGTCTTTCCCATTCTTCTGTCGTTCGCCGGCGCTTTTTGAAAAAGGACATATTCATGACAGTCTCGCCCGCTCAGCAAAGGGGACGTAGCGCCCACGGCGAGCCAAAACCAAGGTATGCAGAAGAGACTGCTTACCCTTCGCCGCTGCCGGAAGTTGGGTCACGCTGCAATCAAAGCCAGCCCGACGCAGAATGTTTTCCAAGTGTTTGTCCGGTCTATGCAGCAGAATGGACAACAGCCCACCACCCTTCAGCGCTTCAAAATACACTTGTGCATCTTGCAACGAAAGCCGGCATCGAGCGTGCGTATGTCGCAGTAGGACAGCATGCACGGAGCCTTTTCGAAGTCGGCAAAGCTCCACAGCAGGTTCTGTTTCTACATTTACGCGTTCATCTTTCCAAAGAGCAGAAGCAAAATCGCAATGATCCTGACACCATGAGATAAGCGGTTCCACCGGTTCGGCAATGACAAAACGAGCTCCGGCTCTCGGAAGTGCGTTAAGTGCCGCCAAGGCACCATATCCCAATCCCAATCCGGCTACGATGACGAACGGCTTACCGGCTTTTGCCATCGGGGAAAGAGTCAGGCGCGCCATTTCTTCTTCACTGCTGCAGCTACGCGTGCTTACAACAGGTGCACCATCCAACAACAGAGTAAGTTCACCATCCCGCTGCCACAACTCCCATACCCCATCCACCGTATGGCTTTCCTCTAGTCTGATCAAGGGCTTCATCTGACCTTACTTATAACAAGGAAGTTCGAACTTGACAAGTACGAATTATCAAAGTAACGTCACGGAATTGTCACCCACTCACAAAAAGTACAGCCCCTTCAACGAAAGAAAATTCAATTCGAGGCTTTGTGGGGGATAAGGGTGCAGATTACTTCCTCCAGTGAGAGGCGACTTGATTCACGAGTATCCATACGCTTGAGCTCAATAGAGGGAAATTCTGAGCCGATGATCGCGGTATAGGTGGCACCGAGCCGTTCTGCATGACGGAGCTGTTTCGCTAGTTTAGCAGAGGAAAGGGGCATATCTACACGTACCCCGGCATCCCGCAGGGTAGATGCGAGCAGCAACATCTGCGGACGCATTTCTGCCGCGGCGAGCGCCAGATACACGTCGCAACTGTGAGGCGTCAAAGCAGCATCGCGCCGAGCGCGAGCTGAGGGACATTCTTCAATGAGGTGGGCAATGACCGCATCACCCATCGCAAAACCTGTGGCTGGCATAGTAAGTGAGCCGTCCGTAAGAGTAGAGACCAGACCATCGTAGCGACCGCCCCCCGCCACGGCACGCAAGCTGTGAGCCTTGTCAAATATCTCAAAGACAAGACCAGTGTAATATGCCAGCCCACGCACAACGCTAAGATCAAGTTGCACATAATCTGCTAATCCTCTGGCTTGCAACTCGGCAAGCACCGCCTCGTAGCGCGGCGAAATGCCTTGCGGAGGAGTTTGGATGAAGTTCACGACACATTCTCTCGAAATGCCCAAGTCAGCTAATTTTTTCTCAGAAACTTCCGGACGGTCACGTTCTAACTTATCGACAGCAGCAAGAAAATCCGGTATCTGCTCAGAGGTCAGACCATGTTGTCTTGCAAAAGAAAGCCAGACTTCCCGATCACTGACGCGCACCACAAAGTCAGAGGCGCTCAGTCCCAGTACGCGCATACAGTCAATCGCCAATGCTAACAGTTCGGCGTCAGCCTCCGGACCTTCCTCACCAAGGATGTCTACGTTAAATTGCACAAATTCACGCAGCCTCCCCTTCTGGGGTTTTTCGTAGCGAAAACAGGAACCTATCTCAAACCATTTGAAGGGTCGATTGTAATCCAGGTAATTTGCCGCTACAATGCGCCCCAGGGAAGCTGTGAGTTCTGGTCGCAAAGAAACATCCCTCCCTCCCTGATCGGAGAAACGGAAGAGCTGAGTCGGCAGCTCTCCTCCACTTTTTTTGAGATAGAGCTCAGTTGGCTCAAGGACAGGCCCCTCCCATTCGACAAAACCATAGCGGGCCGCTACACTTCTCCACGAACGGAACAGGTAGGAACGTACGGCGTACTGATTGGGAGCAAAATCACGAAACCCGGGGAGGGGTTGAAGATGAGTGGCGGACATAGCTTAATATGAGTAAGATTGAGATAAGAAAGAAATTTATGAGCGATTATATTTTTCAACATCGTACGGTTCGTAAACCCCGTGGGTCACTTCCTGTACCCATTCGGTGTGCTCCAGGTACCATTTCACCGTGTCGCGCAAACCAGATTCAAAGGAGCGTCGAGGTTTCCAACCAAGCTCACGCTGTATTTTCCCGGCATCGATGGCGTAACGAATGTCGTGTCCGGCCCGATCAGCAACGTAGGTAATAAGCCTTTCACTGCTACCGATGGGGCGACCGAGTTGCTCATCTACAAGGCGAATAAGCAACTTTACCAGATCAATATTCTTCCATTCATTGACACCCCCAATATTGTAGCTGGCGCCATCACGGCCACGATGAAAGACCTCATCAATGGCACAGGCATGATCCTCCACATACAACCAATCGCGGACATTCTGACCGTTGCCGTATATGGGAATTGGTCTGTTGTTGCAAATGTTGCAAATAGAGAGGGGAATAAGTTTTTCCGGGAACTGGTAAGGTCCATAGTTGTTTGAGCAGTTGGTAAGCACGACCGGTAACCCATACGTGTCATGATACGCTTTCACAAAATGGTCTGAGCTCGCTTTGGAAGCCGAATACGGACTGTGCGGAGAGTAAGCGGTTGTTTCATTGAAAGGAGAATCCCCCGGTTTCAGAGATCCATACACCTCATCAGTCGAAACATGAAGGAATCTCTTGCCCTCCCACTGCCCATCCCAGCACTCACAGGCAGCTTGCAGCAAGCTCAACGTGCCAATCACGTTCGTATGGGCAAAAAGGAGGGGGGTCTGAATCGAACGATCCACGTGACTCTCCGCAGCGAGGTGAATAATAGCGTTTATCCCTCGTTCTCGCAAAAGGAAACGTAAAGTATCGAGGTCACAGATATCACCATGTACGAAACTGTAATTGGGGGCGTCCTGCACATCAGCCAAATTGCTCAAACTGCCGGCATATGTCAACTTATCGTAATTGATGATGCGGTAGTGCGGATATCTCCGAATGAAATGGCGAACAACGTGCGAGCCGATAAAACCGGCCCCACCAGTAACTAGGACGCAACGCTGCAAGTCGTCTGCCATGGGTCGTTAGGCATTATACTCTTCCCTTGACAATTGGCAAGGATGAATAAAACAGGGCTTGTGCACGAATACAATGCCCATGAAATGAAAAAACTCTCGAGAGAACCAAATCAAGGAGCTTCACGCCCCCTGAGTTCTTCCTTCCTACACAAAATAAGAAGACTCCACAAATCGCAATCCTTCCGCCGTAAACAGCCATTCGCGTTGCTCATACAATAGCTCCCAAGAAAATGCCTGCTAGAACTTATCATCGTCCATTAAATCGATAATCTGAAGCTTTCCGAACGTTTCCTTCTTGTGTCCGGGCATGTAGCTGTATCGCAAGCGATGTTCACTGAGTCTCGGCTTTCGATAGTAATAGCGGTATACTTCTCCTGTCTCCTTGTGGCAAAGAGCATAACGCGCCTTCTTTTCGTGACCCGCGGCAAACGGTGAAAAATCCTCGCAAGAACACACAGAACGCTCTCCGGCAATTCCCAACTCGGCACAAGCTCGACGCCAGGCAGCACCATGTCCACGCTCATGGTACATCTCCCAAGCACGGGCATGAGCTAATTCGTGCAACACCGTCCGACGGATCAGCTCCGGATCTTTCTTCAGATAGGCATCCACAAAATAGCGGGAAAATGTGATAACTCGCTCATTCAATCTGCAACATCCCAAGCGCTTCACCGCGCGATCCCATCGCATGATCCATCCCGGTGACACGCATAGTTCCATACATTCCTCGGCATATTTTTCCACATCATCTAAGCTCTTCCATTCCCCTGCCACCGGCAACAACAAAGGTTCCGGAGCCTTTTGCGGTAATCGTCCCCACATGACCGGCATTTAATCACTACCTTCTGCTCCATGCAAGCGTTTTTTGAGTGCGCAAAAAACGTCTATTCGAACTTGCTTAAAGCTTCCCGAGTTTCATCTTACCAATTGATTACGAAATGTCCGTATCGTCTATCTCGCTAAATACCACCCTTGCTTGCCTTCAGTTTCCGCTCGGCCTCATCCTCAATCTCATCAGCGCGATCTTCATCACCTGACATGCGCCAGAACTCTGCAATTTTAAACATAACCTCGTGAGCCTTTTTGATGGCGAAATAGTCATCAGTCTCGTAAGCATGTTTGCCGTAGTAGGCCATGGCATCTTTAGCCGCAGTGCGCCAGGCCGATTGTACGAGTGCAGTTTGTTTTTTCTCGTTCAGTTTTTCATTGCCCTGAATAGTCTCAGCGTATTCTTGCAGTGTGGCCTTATATGTGTCGAGAATGGTCACAAGCACGTCCGCACGCGAGGCGTACTGCTTGATGAGCGCTTTGAAAAAAGAGGCTAGTTCTTTACCATTCCCACTACGAGCAGGGATTTCTGCCTGCCTCCGCAAGGCCTCGGAAAGCAGATCCATACGCCCCGTGTCAACGAACATGGAGATCTTCCGCGTATCCTTTTTGAGGGCGCTCTTCCTGGCAAGGTCACTCTTACCCTCCATAAGCTTGGAGGTCTGGATATTCTGCGCCAAATCAATGAGTTCACTGTTCTTCTTGTAAAGCCGCGAAAGCTCAGAGTACACCTTTTTCCAGTCTTTATCCGTCACAAGTTCGTCGCCGAATTGCTCCATCATTCTGATGCGATTGTGCCAAGCGGCAGTGAGGAGAGGAAAGTTAGAGGTGACGAATTTCGCCGCAGCCAGAGCCTGTTCTTTGCAATCAATGTGTCCCAGGTAAATCGACAGCATGATGCCATCCGCAGCCATGGACAATTTATCGCCGCTGAGCCTATTATTGCTGTCCAACAAGGTTGATTCATGCTGATAGAAACCAGAGCAAGGATTGAGATAACGCCCTGTGTTGTAGCCGTAAGACCCGGTCGTAGTCCAGCCTTTATCGCTAGAGAGTAGACCAACCCACGCATGGAGTCCACGATCGCCATCTCCGACAATGATGACTGCGGGTATGCCTTTGCACCTGGCAGTACACGCCGCGTAGTAAGCCTGATCCCGACAAACTCCTCCCAATTTCTTGATTTCGTCGAAAGTATATTTTTTGTAGGGGTCAGAATTCTGCGTAGCGCGCTCCATCATGTACTCGATGGAAGCATAGGCGTCTCCCCAGTTGTCACGACGGAAGCGCATTTTCTTTTGCACATAATCTATTTCCGACTGGGGAAGACGAAGCTGCACCACGTAAAGGAGGTCACTCGGTGAAAGCTTCTTAATGTCGGTGAGTAAATTGCGCTTTTTGTCTGCCTCTCGAAAGTAATTGTAGAGCTCGGTTATACTCAACAAAGGCTCTGTACAACGGCGCAGCATAGACCCCTGCTCCGCTACTTCCTTCCGCACCAGGGAACAGGCAATCGCCAAGTTCAGGTAACGCATACGTTCCTTGACAGGGGTTAGTTGCCAGATCGTGTAGAAAACTGTCAGTGTATAGGGCACTTGAGAGCTGGTACCGGAGTTCAGCTCAAAGTTTTGCAGCAAGCGGTGCAACACGCGTCCGTTACCCTGCAAGAGCCAGCTGATGAAAGCATCCGGAGACAGGTCCTCCTTATTCGGATCTTGCCACGCCGGAGCGAGCAACTCCTGCGGATCCATAGTGCCAAGTAAATCAGTCAACAGGCACAGATCAAGCGAAGGAAGAAAAATTTTAGATGTTTTACAGGCGGTATAGTTGAAACGATCAGCAGAGATGATATTCGGCGCAGCAGCACGAATCTTGCTCTTGAGTACAGGTATGAGTTGACTCAACTCATGTTTTTTGATAGCAGTATCGACAAGATTGATCCATGTCTGTGTGGCTTCAGAAGAAGCATTCAACAGATCCGGAACATCGCTATAGACACCACGGTTCGAGGGGGCTTCAGGGAGAACTTCAGAGCTTGTTTTATCCTGTGTAGACTGATCGGTTTGAGGCGGAGCATCTTCTTGCGCCTGGGCAAGGGAATACAGTAGTAAGGAGAGCATAAAAATGCTTCGCTGCCAAATTTGCCACGGGTTATGAACGCCGAACATGATGAGGAAAGAAATTTTTGAAAGAAGTTGATGTACAAGCGTCTCAGCGGGTGTAGATGGCAACACTGAATCCCTCCATAGGCAGAGAAATGCCACGAGAAGTGAAGAGATGCTCAAAAGGCGGGAAGAAGGTATCTGCCTCGTAGCATCCAGGTACGTGGGAAACATGCAACTTGCTCATTAGTGGTAGCACCAGCTCGTAAATCTGTGCTCCCCCAATGATCATCACCTCCGGATCCTGTAATTCAAGTTGCCCCAACTCGGTAAGATCGTGGATAACGACTGCACCCTCAATCCGGTAGCTCACGCTACGTGTGAGTACAATATTCTGCCGCCCGGAAAGAGGATGTCCGAGACTTTCAAAAGTTTTGCGACCCATCAGGATCGGGTGTCCCATTGTGACTTGCTTGAAGTGTCGCAGATCTGCCGGCAAGTACCAGGGAATGGTGCCGCGCAGACCGATGCCTCGCTGGTCATCCATAGCAACCACGCCTGTGAAATATGGAGTCATACGGAAATGGGCGCTTTAATATGCGGATGGGGATTGTAGTTTTCCAGCGTGAAATCCTCGTAATGGAAAGCATCGATTTGTTTCACCTCCGGATTGAGACGCATGGTGGGCAAAACTCGTGGCTCGCGGGTAAGCTGCAGCCGTGCTTGTTCCAGATGATTGGTGTAAAGATGCAGATCTCCAAAAGTGTGCACAAACTCCTGAGGTTCGTAATCGCATACCTGTGCAACCATGAGCAGCAGAAGAGAGTAGCTGGCAATATTGAACGGGACACCGAGGAACAGATCGCAGCTGCGTTGGTAGAGTTGCAAGCTTAGTCCGTGACGTTGTCCGGGATTTTGGGCAGGAATCACACAGAACTGAAACAAACAATGGCAAGGAGGAAGAGCCATTTTATCCACCTGTGCCACATTCCAGGCGCTGACGATGTGGCGACGACTCCAAGGATTTTCCTTCAGCCCACAGATGAGGCGATCGATCTGATCTATGCTTCCACCATGACCATCGGGCCAATGACGCCACTGTGAGCCATACACGGGTCCCAACTCGCCATTTTCATCAGCCCATTCATCCCAGATAGTCACGCCATTTTCCTGCAAGTAGCGCACGTTTGTACTGCCCATGAGGAACCAGAGCAGCTCGTGGATAATAGAGCGCAAATGCAGTTTTTTTGTGGTGAGGCAAGGAAAGCCATCTCGTAGATCAAAGCGAACCTGGCGTCCGAAAACACCTACGGTTCCTGTACCGGTGCGATCCTCACGAGCCACACCATGCGTCAGCACGTCATCCAGCAGCTCGAGGTATTGTTTCATGGATCGTTATTATTGGAGGGGAAGGGAGAATCACAGCCCCAGAGCCTCGCGAATCTGTGCTGCGAAATCCCGAGCTTTTTCAGTGTAACTCAGTTCCGGATTTTTGTAAAGAATGCCGCGGGAAACATTGATGAGCGCAGGAGCCTTACGGTTTCCTCCCTTCAGCGAGCATAGTTCCCCACCCTGTGCACCAAGTCCAGGAATGAGTAACGGGGCATCCGGTAATTCCGATAGCAAGCGACTGTCCGCATTCGTGAGGCCCACCACCAGTCCCACTTCCGTCATAGCCCCTTCACGGCGGGCACGTTCCACCATGTCACCGACAAGATGATACACCTTACGTCCGTCCGCCAAGCGCTGGCGTTCAATATCTGCCGCTCCCCCGTTGGACGTGACACAGAGCAGATAAACCCCTCTCCCCTCACAGCTGAGGAAAGGAGCAAGAGTATCGTAACCCATGAAGGGGTTGAGAGTAACGGCATCCACTTTCAAATGCTCAAAATAGGCACGAGCATAATATTTCTGGGTCTCCCCGATATCTCCACGTTTTGCATCCAACACCACCGGGATATCCTCCGGCATGTCCTTCAAAAGTCCGTGAAGAAGATCTATACCACCTAACCCCATCGCCTCAAAATATGCGATATTCGGTTTATAAGCAGCGGCGAACGGCGCAGTCTCTTCTACAACTTGCCGCAGCCAGCGCCCGGTAGCAGGCAAATCCCCTCCCTCCGGACGTGGATCAAGTCCTACGCAGAGGGCTGATTTTACCTCACGAATTCTAGCTGCCAATTTTTCCGTATACCTCATGGTGGCAGCATATCACAAAGCTCTCCGTTGTGCAAGCGCATTGAAATCGTGCCCGTCCGGAATTTTCCAAATCATTAGTTTCCCTCACATTCGGGGAACAAATTCCCTTGATGACGAAACTCATCAGTTCTCGGCAGGCGTATCTCGCTCGGGAGTACTGTAGTACACCTTGCCATCCACAGCAGCCCGATAGCGACCACCCGGAAGAATAGTCACCCCAAGTGTATGCCCCATGTAGTTTTCTGCCGGCTGCACCTTATAGCGTCGTAGTTCCGGTGCGCCGGGTTGATCCGGATCGCGTATGATGACGGTGAGTTGTCCGCTGATGGGGCGCGAATCCTGCGGACGCGATGCGATGCGCTGCCCGGCATACATGAAACCGAAGGGAAAAATATTTCCCGAGTCATCTTGCACTTCCACAAAAAGACGTCCGCTTGTTCCATTGATCATTTGCACTGCGTAACCCGCATCCGCAATGGAACTTTCAGCCCTTGAAGCAGAAATACCGGCTGCTCCGCGATGCGTCACTGCTGCTTCCTCAGAGGGAGGATCGTCCGCCGCAATCGGTTCGGGGACAGGTGCGGGGGAGACAGCACTCTCGACAGGTCTCGGATCCGGAATGGGAGGTGCGCTATCAACCGAAGTCGGTAATACCACAGGACGAGGAGGAATGGACGGTGTCGAACGCTTCGGGACGGAAGTCATGGGCGCAGTCATCCCAGTGCTGGTCGATACTTCAGCTGACCTTCCAGACCCCTTCATCCCCATAGAGGCGGCGGCAAACTCAAAAGCTGTCGTCGTTTCGGATGGCGTAGAAGATGTGGCAGCCTGTCCCGGCAATGCCTGATAATTCGCGGGTTTATCTGACAGCGACGAGGTACTCTCCTTCACGGGCGCATCATACGCCGGCGGAGCTTGCTGACAAGCCCCGACTACGCACAATGCTACAGCCAGATGCATTCTGATGCCCCACTTCATTCCGCACGTCGTTATATCACATCCTCTCCTCCGTGGCAAGTCGCATCCGAAAAAACTAGGACAAACGCGTTAGAAATCAATCTAATGTCGCTTATTACCTGAAGATCTGTCTGCGCAGATCTGTCGTTGAGCGTGCGGGAAGTCCTTCGTGCGGTCTGCGACTGCTGACAATATACCGGATGCCACGTGACTCAATCAGCGTGCGTTTTTCGTCATCGCTCCCATCAGAATTCACGAAAAATATGTCCGGCTTGACCACGTCCAACAAAGGCAAGAAGTCCATCTTTCCATCGCCCGGACCAATATAGACCTTCTTCACACATCGCAGGGCTTCCAGCATATATTTTCTCTCCTGTTCATTGCATACCGTAGGACGGTTCTTTAGCTGCATGATAGTACGATCGGAGCCGAGAGAAACGTATAAGTCGCCGTATCCGGCGGCTTCCTCTAAAAAAGCGACATGCCCGCTGTGCAGCATATCGAAACAACCTGAAACTAGAACCTTAGGCATTGTCTTTCTGCAGGCTTTCCCGCATGCGTTGTAAATAAAGAGGATCCCACGACACAGGTTCGTCGCGTCCGAAGGTACGACAGTATGGCTCCACCGGATAGAGATCACGACATGATTCCAACGCCTGCTGCCGATCCCCGGGCGTTGCAAACAAGTAAAGAGCGTATCCCCCATGCCCTCCCCCACAGTACTTGAAAGCCAATTCATTCGCAATTTTCGGCAGAGGTAGCATCCCTTCGTCCAACTGCGCATGATAACTCATCTGCACCGCCGCTGAGAGCACCATTACCTCTTGCTGCAGCACCCCTAAACGAGCCACTCGACCAGCGCGAGCAATGGTATCCATATCCCGTGTCAACCCAGCCACTCCGGGAGTATCATGACGAACACGCGTATCGTAAACCGCTAGTTTACCCTTCAGAAACTCTCCCGTATTCTTAAACTCCAGCACCGGGTAACGACCGGATTTCCATACGCAGCACCCAGTCTCGGAAATCACTGCAGGATCCTGCCATCCGACGCCGAGTCCCAACTCCGACCGTACCGGATCCCAGCCGTTGAGCACACTCCATGCACCGCTGCCTCCAAGACCGCCACCCTGCCGATATTCCCACTCCTGAAGAGAAACTGTAGGAGAAATCGCGCAATTAACCACATATTCACCATCTCGAGCGTTGTCCGGTACATCCAGCCACCCCCCGGCGAAATCAACACGCAACGGCACATGTGTGGGAGCCTTGGCTCGTGCCAACACTTCGGTCCCGCTCGTGATCTTCACCTTCTCCGGCGCGGTCTTCTCCAGCACGACAAACTCTGCCCCAAGCTCATCGCATAACTTCTTCTTAGCAGTCATGTAGCGATCATCCGTCGTGACAGCCAGCACATCAGGTCTGAGCTCACGAAAAATACTGCCAAAAGACACCTCCTCATCTTCATCCGTCGAGAAGTGCACTTCATCCACCATATCCATGCTCCCTAACAACTCCATCTTATCTTCATCACGTAGCACAGATTTTCGCCCGTAAATGCGCCAAAGCATGTCCGCCGGAGGGAAGCTCACGATCAAATAATCCCCGAGCGCTCGGGCATCCCGCAGGAAACGGACGTGCCCTGCATGCACCACGCTGAATGCCCCGGATACAAAAACTTTTTTCATGCCCTGTCTGTCCTTTCCGTGAGTCTATCATCTTCCATCGCGCAAAGTCAAGTTTTGCCTACGTACGATCAGGGCAAACGCATTAGAAAATTGGATTCATTTTAAGGAAGGAGACAAGAGGTTCATTTATGCTCTAATTCGTTGCC
>CANQJI010000058.1 GCA_947624205.1 uncultured Akkermansia sp.
TCGTGCGCTTTGGCCTTCTATCCGGTTCTTGTTCATCCTGTCTGTGGTTCGCCTCCGGCTTCCTCCCCACCCCACGTTACCGTGACGCAGTTGCCTTTGGCTATTTGATTCCGCCCTGTCAGCGGCTCTTGGGGACTTTCACCCCAGTTACATGTCATGCCTGACGTACCACATGCAGGCGCCCCCGGGTGCCTGCCGGGGGCGCTGTGAAAGAAGTCCCGGAGAAGAATCAGCTCTGCTGCTCCAAAGAAGATTGTGCATCGGAGCTGTCAGATACAGGCTCAGAGGATTCCTCCCTTTCCTCCTGAGCATCAGAGGCATCTTCCTCTTCATCGTCAGGAATGACGATGGAAATGTCCTGAATGGATTCCTTGGAATTGAGGGTAACGAGCTTGACGCCCTGCGTGGCGCGACCGGTTTCGCGAATGGTGTTCACCTTGATGCGCACGGATTGACCGGCGGAGGTCATAATCATGAGCTCGTCATCATCTGTCACGGTCGTGGCAGAAACCACTTTGCCCGTTTTTTCCGTGCAATTCATCGTCTTGAGCCCAATGCCGCCTCGACTTTGCAGGCGATACTCGGAGAATGCTGTGCGCTTGCCAAGACCGTTTTCCGCGACCACGAGGAGGTGAGCGGCGTTGTCGTGCACCACGGCGAGCGATACCACATAATCCCCTTCGCGCAGGCGAATGCCACGCACGCCGATGGTGTTGCGCCCCTGGGTGCGCATGTCGGCTTCATTGAAGCGGATGCTCATGCCATTGTGAGTTACGAGAACGACATCCTGAGAACCGGAGGTGAGGGCAGCCATAACGAGCGAATTGCCTTCCTCCAAATTGATCGCGATGATGCCGGCCTTGCGGTAGTTCACAAAATCGTTCAGCGCCGTCTTCTTCACCGTGCCGTCACGAGTGGCAAACACCACGTTGCCGGATCCCTCCGCAAAGGTGATGTCCTTCCCCACGTCATCCACCTTGCGTTCCAAACGCAGCACGGCGGCAATGCGTTCCTCCGCCTGCAAGTCCAGCAAATTCTTGATGGAACGTCCCTGAGCACTGCGAGCAGCTTCATCAATGTCGTACACGCGTTCCACGTACACGCGTCCGGTGTTGGTGAAGAACATGATGTAGTCGTGATTCTGCGCTGAGAAGAGATGCTCCACATAATCCACAGCGTCCTTCTTGTTCTTGGTGGAGGCAGCCTTGATGCCCTTGCCCCCGCGCCCTTGCAAACGGTATTCATCCGTCTTGGTTCGTTTGATGTATCCGCTGTGGGTGATGGTGACCACCATGGAATCGTTCGGGATGAGATCCTCAATGGCCATATCCCCCTCAAACGGGATGATATGCGTCATGCGCGGCGTGGCGTATTTCTCCTTGATGACGCGCAGCTCATCCTTCACGATGCCCAGCACACGGCTCTCGTTAGCCAAGATATCCAGGTAGTCCTCAATCTGCACCAGCAAGCCCTTGTACTCATCGGTGATCTTGTCGTTTTCCAACGCGGTGAGTTGGTAGAGGCGCAACTCAAGGATGGCGTTCACCTGGCGTTCGGTAAAGACGTACTGGTCACCTTGCACGGAAGGCTGCTCGTGAATGAGGATGCCCAGACCTTCTGCCAGTTTGGTTGGGAAACGGAACTGCATGAGGCGAGCGCGTGCTTCGTCGCGATTTTTGGAATCGCGAATGATGCGGATGAACTCATCCATGTTGGCCAGAGCAATCAGATAGGCCTCCAGCACTTCTGCACGATCTTCCGCTTTACCCAACAGGAACTTCGTGCGGCGCACTACAACCTCGCGACGATGCTCCACGTAAAAGTTGATGGCGTCCTTGATGGCGAGCACCTTCGGTCTTCCCTCGTGGATGGCCAACATATTCACCGCAAAAGAGGTTTCCAAACTGGTGAGCTTGTAGAGCTGGTTTATCACCACTTGCGGACGGGCATCTCGCTTGAGCTCGATCTCAATATAGTCTGTGAGGTCGCGCATGCCCGCAATGTCATTGATGACTTTGTCGCGCACCAGATCAGCGATTCGCTCCTGCAATACAGCGCGATTGACACCGTAAGGGACATCTGATATGTGGATGAATTCCCGACCACTCTCGCTGGTCACAACCTCCATTTTGCCGCGCATCAGCACGCTTCCACGCCCCGTGCGGAAATAGTTGTCAATGCCCTTATAGCCAAGGATGTAACCACCGGTCGGGAAGTCCGGTCCCTTGATATAAGCGCGCAGTTGCTCAGCTGTGATGTGTGGGTTGTCAATGCAAGCGCAAATGCCGTCCACCACCTCACCGAGATTGTGCGGCGCCATGTTGGTCGCCATACCCACGGCGATACCCGTGCCACCGTTGACCAGGAGGTTCGGGAAAGCGGAGGGGAACACCACGGGCTCCGTCAGACGATTGTCGTAGTTGGGCTGAAAATCTACGGTGTCCTTGTCCAAGTCATCCATGAGAGCCACGCCCAACGCACTGAGTTTTGCCTCGGTATATCGCATGGCTGCGGGCGGATCACCCTCCGGCGTACCAAAGTTGCCTTGTCCCTGCACCAGCACATCACGCATATTCCACGGCTGTGCCATGGTCACCAGCGTGCCGTATGCAGATTGATCGCCGTGCGGGTGGTAGTTGCCGATGGTGTCACCCACAATCTTGCCGCATTTGATCGTGCCCTTGCTCGGAACCAACCCCAACTCATGCATGGCATAAAGCACACGACGCTGGGAAGGTTTGAGACCGTCCCTGGCATCCGGCAGGGCGCGGGAAATAATCACGGACATGGAGTAATCCAGGAAGCTGCGGGAAACCTCCTCAGCCACATCCACCGGTCGTATTCTTGTTTCACTCATAATTCAGAAAGGTATTGGGTTGGAATCACACATCGAGATTACGCACGTTCAGGGCATTGTCTTCAATGAAGCGCCGGCGCGGTTCCACCAGATCGCCCATGAGGATGGTAAACATCTTGTCTGCCTGAACGGCGTTGGTATCGTCAAATCGCACGCGCAGCAGCTCTCGTTTGTCCGGATCCATGGTAGTGGCGAACAAATCCTTGGCATCCATTTCACCCAGACCTTTAAATCGGGTGATTGTCACACTGCGTCCGCCGATTTCCAGCATGCGCGTGAGGATATCCGGGACGTAGAAGATAGGTGTAGGATTTTCTTTGTCCTTTTCCTGCAACTCATAGATAGGCGTATCCTCGGAGAGAAGCTTGTCACCCGGGATACCAAGTTCCTCAAGATGCGCAATGAGACGGGTGATGGCCTTGGCTTCATGCAGCTCGTGCAGCAAAGCGCGGCGGCTGGGGCCCTCGCGTTCGGGCAAGGGGTGAGCAGCCAATTCCTCCTCGCTCGGCTCACCGAAGAGGAAAAGATCCGGGTTGGCGTCAGAATAGGTGGTCAACTCTGCTTCATTGGCAAAATATTCCACCGTCTCATCGTTGCCGCAGCGAACTTTGACAAGGTACTGCGGAAAATCGCCGTTGGTGGCGCGGTGACGCAAGAGATCCTTAAAATCACCACCGTGTTGTGCTACGCCTGCTTCGTATTTCTGCAGCGAGATAAGCGTCTCCAGGATACCCATCAGGGAATCGGCATCAAACTCCGCTTTACCGTCCGCAGAGCGCAGGGAGACGTCTCCGGCGCCAAGAGCGATAAGCTTGCGGTTGAGCGCAACTTCATCCTGCACGTACTGCTCCACTTTTCGGTGAATCACCCGGTAGAGCGGCGGCTGGGCAATGTAGAGGTAGCCTGCGCGCACCAGTTGCGGCATGTGCCGACAGAAGAGCGTGAGTAGTAGCGTACAGATGTGCGCGCCGTCCACATCGGCATCGGCCATGATAATAATTTTATGGTAGCGAACCTTAGAGAGATCGAAAGATCCTTCACCTTCGCCGTCCCCAACACCGCCGCCAATGGCCGTGATGATGTTCTGGATTGTTTCACTGCCCAGCGCTTTGTCCAAACGCGCTTTTTCCACGTTGAGGATTTTACCTCGCAGAGGAAGGATGGCCTGAGTACGGCGATCACGTCCCATCTTGGCCGAGCCACCTGCAGAGTCACCCTCCACAATGAACAGCTCGCATTGTTCCGGGTCGCGGTTAGAGCAATCCGCCAACTTTCCGGGAAGACCGCCGCCCACGCTCATGGAGCTTTTGCGCACAGCCTCGCGAGCCTTGCGAGCCGCCTCGCGAGCGCGGGAAGCAATGAGGCATTTTTCAATGATCACCCTGGTCTCTGCCGGATGCTCCTCAAAGTATTCCTTCAGCTCCTCGTACACCACGCCGCTCACCACGCCCTCGATCTCGGTATTCACGAGCTTATCCTTCGTCTGGCTGGAGAAGCGCGGGTTGGGCATCTTCACTGAGATGACCGCCACCAATCCCTCGCGCACATCGTCGCCGGTGAGACTGGGATCCTTATCCTTGAGCATGTTGTTGCTCTTGGCGTACTGGTTAATGGCGCGGGTGAGCGCGCTGCGGAAACCGGAGAGGTGCGTGCCGCCGTCGCCGTTGAAGATGCTGTTGGCGAAGCAGAGCACCTGGTAGCGGTCGCTATCGTTGTACTGCATCACCACATCCACAATCACGTCATCCTTCATGGTCTTGCCATCATACTCAACTTCTATGTGGCGCACACCGGATACGGCGATCGGCTCCGGGGTGATCAGCGTCTTGTTCTCGCCCAGCTGTCGGACAAATTCACGAATGCCGTCCTTGTACAGGAAGGTTTCCCTTCTGTGCTCCGGCTGGGTGCGTTCATCCACCAGTTCGATGACAAGCCCCGGGTTCAGGAAAGCTAATTCGCGCAGACGACGCGTCAGGTGGTCAAACTGGAATTCTGTTGTGTCGGTGAAAATAGTGGGATCCGGCAGAAAGGTGATGCTTGTGCCGGTCTGCTGCGCGGGACAGCTCCCTACCACGTGCAGCTTCTCTTTCGTCTTGCCACGCTCAAAGGTGATGACGTGCCGCTTCCCATCACGCCTCACCTCGGCCTTGAACCACTCAGACAGTGCATTCACGCACTTGGCGCCCACGCCGTGCAATCCACCACTGTATTTGTATGCTCCCTGCCCAAACTTGCCGCCTGCATGAAGATTCGTAAGCACCAGCTCCACCGCCGGTATCCCAAACTTCGGATGGATATCCACCGGTATACCTCGTCCATTGTCAATCACCGATATCGAGCCATCTACGTGGATCACAATTTCTATGTGCGTGCAATACCCGGCCAAATGCTCGTCAATCGAGTTGTCAAGCACCTCGAACACGCAGTGGTGCAACCCCCGTTCATCCGGATCCCCTATGTACATCCCCGGTCGTTTGCGTACCGCCTCCAACCCTTCCAACTTGTCTATTTGCGCTGCACCGTATTCCTGCTGCGCTTCCGTTGTCACCTGATCGATAGATTGCTCGGTCATCCTTTCTTCGCTCATACGTGCACATGATACGCGCGTGCGCGCGCGTGTCAAGAAAATTTTGGTTTCTTTTTCATCATTTTTTTCTTTTTCCCCGCTTTCGCTCTTGACGGACCTCATCCTTTAGAATATCCTTTTTATAGTTGTTTGTTTGTTTAATAGTTAGAATCATATCCGACATGAAGACAAGACGGGAAAAGCGGGGAATGACGAGGAAGCAACAGCGGACGTTGGCGCGTATCATAGCTGCGGGAGCGCTTCTTATAGGATTGCAGTTTGTAAAATTAGATGGATGGTGGCAGTTGGGAGCGTACGCATTCAGCTATCTGGTGGTGGGCTATGATATCCTCATAAAATCAATACGCGGATTGCTGGCCGGGCAGCTGATGGACGAGAATTTCCTGATGTCGGTGGCAAGTCTGGGGGCATTCGGTCTCGGGATTTACGAAGGGAATGGGGACTACAACGAGGCAATTGCGGTGATGCTCTTCTATCAGGTTGGGGAGCTTTTTCAGAGCTGCGCAGTGACCAAAAGTCGGCGCAGCATCGCGACGCTCATGGATATACGACCGGATATTGCTCACCTGGAACGAGCCGACGGAGGATGGGATACCGTAGAGCCGGACACAGTGAAGCCCAACAGCATTATCGTGGTATTACCGGGAGAAAAGGTGCCACTGGATGGAATAGTGGTATCCGGGGAGTCAACCCTGGACACAGCAGCACTCACGGGAGAGAGTCTGCCGCGTGAAATTAGCGAAGGAGACCAAATCATGAGCGGTTGTATCAACCTGCGGGGATTACTACGCGTGCGCACAACGCATCCCTTCGGCGAATCCACGGTTTCAAAAATTCTCACACTCATGCAGGACGCCACGATGCGTAAAGCGAAATCCGAACAATTTATCACGCGTTTCGCACGTCTCTACACGCCCATCGTTTGCACTGCCGCGCTGGCGATGGCTCTGTTTCCTCCTCTGGTAGAGCTGTGCATGGGAAATGGCTCCACGTGGTCCACGTGGTTATACCGCGCCCTCATTTTCCTGGTCATCAGCTGCCCCTGCGCACTTGTTCTCAGTATACCTCTCTCCTTCTTTGCCGGCATCGGCGGAGCGGGTAGAGCCGGCATCCTCGTCAAAGGCGCCCATTTCATAGAAGTTCTTGCCGACTGTCGTATTGCTGTTTTCGACAAGACGGGAACGCTCACACAGGGCATCTTCGAAGTGGTCGACGCCCACCGAAGTCCATACACCCTGCAGGAGCTCCTGCGCTACGCTTCAGCAGCAGAATGCGCCTCCCCGCATCCCATCAGCCGAAGCCTCTGTCGCGCCTGCGAAAACCCGGTAAGAAGTTCCGATATCTCCGATGTACAGGATTTACACGGCCTGGGCGTCACCGCAACAGTGGAAGGTCACCGCATCGCCGTGGGCAATACTAAACTCATGGTCCAGGAAGGAATAGATACCATCCCCTCCTGCAATTGCTCCGGCACACTCGTGCATGTCTCAATTGATCGTCGCTACGCCGGGCACATCCTCATCTCGGATACCCTCAAGCCGAATTCAATCCATGCTCTTGCACAACTCAAAACATTGGGAATTCAGAGAACAGTTCTTTTGACCGGGGATAACCAACGAGCCTCGGAAGCCATTGCGAACAAACTCGCCCTGGATGAATTGCACAGCGACCTCCTGCCCGCTCACAAGGTTGAAAAAGTAGAAGAACTCATGCGGCAGAACATTGGACGCCTCTTCTTTGTGGGTGATGGCGTAAACGATGCCCCTGTTCTCGCCCGAGCGGACGTCGGCATTGCCATGGGAGCTCTCGGCAGTGATGCCGCCATTGAAGCCGCCGACGTCGTGATCATGGATGACGACCCCCTGCGCATTCCTCTCGCTATCCGAATCGCCCGCCATTGCATGCATATCGTGCGCCAGAATATCACCTTCGCCCTCGCCACCAAGTTTACCTGCCTCGCTCTCGGAGCCTGCGGCCTCGCGAATATGTGGTTTGCTATCTTTGCGGATGTCGGCGTCCTCATCCTCTGCGTGCTCAACTCCATCCGCGCTCTCTACAGCAAGTAATCACCACGTCCTTCCATCTATTTTCACAGACCAAAATTCGTCTGACGCCTACTCACAAATAATTCAGGGCACAAGAATACACTTCTAGCGCTGGAGGGGTATAATCGGCGTTGAGGATAATTATTATGGCGAGTTGTTATGATGTTGTAATGACAGGCGAGAGGATTATTAGCGGACTCGGTTGCTGTGGTCTTTCTTTTCTGACCCTTTCGCGGCTATGCGTATCAGCACGGTTGCGACGAGCAAAGCAACGAACAATAGTCTGCTTGCTGCGACTTTGTCGGGATGAAAGCCGAGCACATTGAGGAAATGAATCGCAAAAGGGAAAAGGAAGTCGGAGGTGATGACAAAGAAGGAGAGAACAATGATGACGATGGTGGCTAAACCGCTTTTTGTGCTGAGAATAGCAAGGAGTAGTTTCATAGAGCCAGGGGGTGGTGCCGAACCAATATGATGTTGTGCAGTTCACGTATGGCTTCTGCCTCTGTTTTCTATAATATCTCTTATCCTTCAGGATAATACGCTGTTTTACCGAACATTTTGATAGCCCCGACAGGAATCGAACCTGTATTTGCCCTTTAGGAGAGGGCCGTTCTATCCATTGAACTACGAGGCCGAAGAGAACACTCAAATTGCGAACAATCCTTAGTACATCAAAAGCGGGAAAAAAGCAAGAGAAATCAACCACCACAAGCCCGAACAATGCGAAAGAACTGCTCCTCGCTAAGGGTAGGGACAAGAGAGGGACGGATCCGCTCGACGTACTCGCGCAATTCATATTCATGCAGCACGGCTGATGAAGTTCCTGTCACGCGCCACGATGGAAGAGACTGCACTTTATCCTGGACCCTCTGCGTGCACTGAGCCAATCGAATAAAGGCTCTTGTTGCACTCTCTCGCAATGCAGGTCTCTTTGCCTGCTCCGCAAGCCACGCTGCGCTCAAAACAGTCAGCCGGCAGGAAAGTCCATCCAACAGGGAAACCATGCGCTCATCCGAAAGATCCTCAAGCGGCGAAAGGCATGAGAACAGACGCAGGTCCGCAAGGTCAAAAACCCCGCCTAAAGCAGCCGGCGAAAGCTCCGACTGCGCGCAAAACATGCGTGCAATTTCCGACACCCCTGTCCCGAATCCTGCCTCCTCGGGAGAATTGAGAACAGCCAGCTGTGCAGCGTAGGCACACAGCATCGGCATCATTTTCTCCCCCAGAGAGAAGACCAACAGAGCACGCCAATCCTGTCCACGACGAGCAGCAACAAACGAACTAAGCCGCGAGAGAGCATCGAGACGCTGCGCAGGTGGCACAATTTGTACAAAATCCACAAAAGCTTCCGGCGCAGCAAGAAGCACTTGTCCTTCTCGAGCAGCAGACTCCTTCAGGCACAAAGCAATGACAGCGGCACACCATGCACCCGGCGAGAGACTGCGTCGTTCGCGCGGAGACTCGAGTCGCGAGAGCAGCTGCTCCACCCCGGGAAGCCCACTCGACCTGTCACACTCCAGCCCCATGACCAGCGGAAAGTCGGACTCATTTGGACGCGGGAGAAATAGCTCCCGGAAGCTGCACAGACTGCCACTGTGGCAGGTCTATCGATTCGGGCACCGTGGTCTCCAGCTTCTCCGGCTCAATCGGTCGAGGAGCATCCACCCCGAGAAGGAGGAGCCGCTGACGAGCGGTGAACACAAGGGGACTCGTAGAACACTTCTGAATCAGTTCCTCATACCGCGAGCGGGCGCTGTCTTGTTTCCCCGCCTCGCTCTCCATGTCCCCCAGAGAAAGTAAACTGAGAGCCAGATAGGGAGATTGCCCCGCACGAGAAACTGCCTGCCACTGCTCCATGGCTTCCTCATTCTGTCCGGCGTGCATAGCATAGCTCGCCAGGTACACCTGAGCTCGCAGACGAAGAGAGGAATCCTCGGCCGTATCCACCACGTGACGAAGGGCTTCCTTACCATCTTTTTCCTGTCCTCCGGCGAGAAGTTGCATGCCTCGCAGCAGTCGCGCCGAATCAGCAGCCTTCGTGTCACCATAATCTTTAGTGATCCTCTCGAGCGTGGCAAGATCAAATCCATCAGTCTCCTGATCGGAAGAAGTCACCACACGGGTGGCGGCGAGCAAAGCACTTGCTGCATCCTTTTCCTGTTTGGCCCGGTAAGTGCCGTACACAATGGCAACGGTGGAAGCCAGCATGACAACAAGGGTGAAGACAATTAGTTTTTTGTAATGGTGATTGAGGAACCGTTCGTGGCGGGAAGGCCCGAGTTCGATCTCTCCGATAGCCTTCATTTCCTCCGGTGTGAGAACCGGAGTTTCACGTTCTGATCTACTGTGCGCTTTACTCATGTCAGGTCAGGAAAAATCAGGATTTGTAAAGAAAATTAAGTGTCTTGATGCGATCCACATCGTCGCAGCGATTGATACCAAGATTACGGTAGATTTCCAGTGTCGCACGCGAACGATTGAGCGTATAAAAATGGATGCCATCCACTTCCTCATCCAGCAGCTCGCTGCACTGCTGACTGGCGTAATTGATGCCTATGCGCTCAATACTTTGCTTGTCGCCACCCGCCCTCAGCATCGCCTTAAGCAGGCGCGCCGGAAAATTGGTGCCGGCAGAAAGCTCTGCCATGCGATTCAAACTCGATATGCTGGTCACCGGCATGATACCCGCTATGATCGGCACATCTATGCCCAGCAAACGGCATCGCGAGCGGTAGTCAAAGAAGGCGTGATTATCAAAGAAAAGCTGAGTGCAAATGTAGTCTGCTCCCTCGTCAATCTTTGCCTTCAGATAATCCATCTCTCGCAAACGGTTCGGCGTATCCGGATGTCCCTCGGCAAACCCGGCCACCCCCACGGTGAGATGAAAAGGCAGTCTCTGCTTTTCCTCCCAATTTCGAATGAATCGCACCAGTTCCGCCGCATGCCGAAAAGCATCGCGCGAGGGATCGTACGGCCCACGGCGCGGAGGGTCTCCTCGCAACGCAAGAACGGCGTGTGCCCCGGCATTCACAAAACCGGCGAGAATCCCCTCCAACTCTTCTTCCGTATGCCCCACACAGGTGAGATGCGGAACCGTTGGAATGCCTCGCTGCTGAATGTCGCGCACAAGGGCACGCGTCAGCTCGCGAGACCCCCCACCGGCTCCGTAAGTCACGCTCACAAAGCTCGGATGAAACTCCTGAAGAGTTACGATAGTTTCAATAAGCGACCGAGCTCCCTCCGGCGTCTTGGGGGGGAAGAATTCAAAGGAAAAACTGGGGGCTCGATCAAAGAGCACCGATCTGGAAATACCTTCGTTCACAGCGGAGACTCGTTAAAAAACTTCCCTTCGTCCAGCGAAGGCAACAGAGCTGCATCAACCGGCTTCCCCGGATCAACAGGCCCGGAGGAATTCGGCGTCACCGTCGCCCCCTTCAGCGCATCCAGCGCTTCCTTCACATCAGCCGGCAGCTCAGTAACAGGCGGAGGCGTACCCGGAGCAGATTCCTGCTGTCCCGCACTCTCGGAAGTTGGAATCGATTGCGGCACCGGTTGAAAGAAGGCATCACCCTTCCCCTGCAACTCATCTGCCGTCAGGAAAGGAGACACTATCACCTCGTCTCCGACCATAGGATCCTGCTGTTCTGCTGCACCGCCCTCCATGGAAGTCTCGCCAAAATCCGCCCGCTTCACAGTGGCGCTCACTTGTCCGGATTGCTCATCGCGACTATCCACCACAGCTTCGCAAACCACTAATTTATCGCGCCGAACAGCCAGAACAGCCCCCGGCAAAAATGCTTCTGGCACCCTCGGCTTGATCATGATGCAATCCCAATCTTTGTCAAATGATGCCACCGTTCCGATTGTCGGCTGAGCAGCTTTCTGAGCAGCCTCGGCTTCAGCCTGTGCACGCGCCGCTTCCTCGCGCCTCTTTGCCGCTGCAACCACATTACTCTCTTCTGCCTCAGTAAGAGCTTCTTCTTCGCGTTTTTCGGCGGCTTCCTGGGCAAGTCTGGCCTGTTCCACTTCAGGACTCTCATTGGAGGTGTCATATGCCATCATCTGCTGACGATGAATGTCACTCTTTTTCTCGTATTCAGAAATTCTCAGCGTTGACTGATAAGCATTATACTGCTCCTGCCAACTCGGCACCACAAACAGTACCGCATAAAACATCAACCCCACAGCTAAACACAGCAGGGTTAGGATTGTCACTCGAAATCCGTTCATGCCGCGCAGTATAACATACTGCCCGTCCCACAATCAAGCACCGAATGCGACATCCCAGAGCAAACGCATTTGAGGAGAAGTTAATCAACAGAGAAATACCCTTGCTGACTGATATTATCGTTTATACGTATCAAAAATCACGAAAACAAGCGCCCCGCGCCGCACGGTGCGCGAACTCCTTAAATCGTACATCCAACATCGTACGTCGCACATAGGCAGACCCCGTCTGCCTCCACCCTGCCGGTTCGCCCCTGTCGGGGCAACGCATGCGCGTTGTCCATCCGCACTTACCGCCCGCTAACGCGTGCGCCCTCTACGGGGCCGTCGTGCGTGTTGTACATCGAAAATCGTACCTCGTACGTAGGCAAACGCATTACCAAATGCGTTTGCCCCGTGCGACATCCGGAGAAAATCGCGCCGGAAAACAAAACTGCTTTATCCTTATCTCTGAAACTGATTTCCCCCCGGGAAAAAATTAGGGATTCCGGTCAGCTCTTGGGGAGGAGAAATGATTCCGCATATTTGGCAAGAATGTCCCATTCCACATTAACACGCATACCAACGAAGTAACGCGGCATGATTGTTGTCTGCCAGGTGTGCGGGGTAATCCAGAATTCCAGCTCCTTTTTCTCCTGATGAATAGAAGCAATTGTAAGCGATACACCATCAATCGAAATGCTCCCCTTGTCAATAACATAGCGCAGATCAGGAACCTGCACAATCAACACATGATCCTGTCCAACTGCAGAAATACTGCTCAGCACCCCTGTGGTGTCAATATGCCCGGAGACGAAATGTCCACCGAGTCGTGTGGTCGGAAGTACAGCGCGTTCTAAATTACACAAACTGCCGGGAACAAGGGTACCGAGAGAGGTGACGCGCATCGTCTGCTGCAACAAATCAAAACAAGCGCTCCCCCCGTCCAGTTCATCCACCGTCAGGCAACAGCCATTCACCGCCACCGAATCTCCCGGCTTGACATTCCCCGCGAAAGGAAGAGCAATGCGATACCGTGCCCCGCCATCAATGGCCCGACAAGCCAACACCTCCCCTGTGCATTCGACTATACCCGTGAACATGCGCACGTTGTACCATATCTCCTTGCCTGTGGCAAGCTCAATTCAGGTAGAGAAATACATCGGATGGAACGAAAAAGTAGAGAAAACTCTCCAGACGATTGACACACATGTTTCCGAATACGAAAACCGTAACGGCAGCATACTCCGCCATCCGGAATAAATCTTCACAATGCTCGCATTGTCAACAAATAGTAATGATCAAGTCGTCCATCGAAAACAGGCAGCAACTTGAAACCGTGTTGTAATTCGTGCATAGGCGGCGTTTCGCCGCCATGCGTTTGTTTCAATCAGGCGTAACTGAACATTAAAAACATGATGATGGTCGGCAGTAACGCCCAAATGAAAAGCTTAGGCGCGCTAATGCCGGACTTAAAGTACTTGCCAAGTATGGCTTGTCCGGCTGGATTGGGAGCATTGGCAATCACGGTCAGACCTCCACCCGTCACTGCACCGGCCACAATGGCATAACGAATTTCCTCCGGCAAATTGGGCACCGTGCTGGAGAGGAATGTGACCGAAGCATTGTCGTTGAAAGCAGTGAGAACACTCGCCACACTCATCGTCGCCTCGCCTCCCAACTCCGCCAGCGCCTGCAGCACCGGCTGCATCCACCAGCCCTGCACCCCGCCGAGAATCAACAGACCGGCAAGGAAGAAAGCCACGAGAAGGGGAACCTTGATGGAAAAGGCATTCTGGTACTGCGGCGTCGCCAGCGTGAAGCCCAGAAAGAACATGAAGCCCCCGATGAAGATGGCGGGATGGTGGGCAAAGTAAACTGTCCACGCCAAAAAGAGAATGGAAACGACATAAACCCAGATCGGAATAACGTCCTGCCGATCTTCCCAGGAGGTAGGCACAGAGCCCTCTCCTGTGACGTTTTCACGCTGGACTTTAGCAAGACGACGAAATTCCTTGGTGAAGAAAGCAAAGTAAATGAGGTTTGCAATAACAATCCCGGTGACTGCCTTCCATCCGAAATGCGTGAACATGTGCGCCATATCCCAATTCCACTTGCCGGCTACCATCACGATGGGCGGTGCAGCAAAATGCGTCAGTGTGCCGCCCACAGAAACGTTTACGAAGAGAAGCGCTACCGTAGCATAGCAGAGTGCTGAGCTGGGTCGCAATTGGTAGAGTTTCTTACCCAACAGAATCGCCCCAAGCGTCATCGCTGCCGGCTCTGTGATAAACGATCCCAGCAAAGGCGCTATGCAGAGCACCGAAAGCCACCATGCCGCCGGCGATCCCTTCCCAAGGCGAGCACCAAGTTGCAGCGTATTTTCTGCCAATCGGTATATCGGACGCGATGAGGCAATCACCATGATAACTGCCACAAAAAGCGGTTCAGTGAAACTCGTGTCGCGATCAATGTAACGCAGAAAATCACCCATGGAATAGTAGTGCTGGCATACCAGAAAGAAGGGGATAATCCACAGTCCGAACACCACCTCTACCTCACCGAGAAAATGGCAAAGGGTGGAGAGGAAAGAGACCGGCACGCGTTGTTCCGGATGCAGGATGCGAAATTTTTCCTCAAGCAGCCTCTGCTTGTAACGCTTCTCCAATTTATGCGCCAACTTTTGGAAAAGCGGCGCCATGAAGGTATGGATGATGGCAAGCAGAAAGATTAACGTGGCGGCCAGATTGAAAGGATCCACATCAATGCGATGCTTTAATTTCTGCACGAGCGTCATTCCCTTCTCATTCGGCGTGTATATCGACAGCGGCACAGGAAATCGACTGTACTGCATCGCACTGTGAGTGTAGTGGTGCGTCCATGCCGGAAAGGGCCCCTCCGGGTTGTAGTTAGCCGTGAGCTCTCCGCAGTCCGGGCAGGGATGTCCTTCCACCGGCGGAGCAAAGATTTGCTTCATGCGCACGTGGTCCAGCACGCTATGCCCATCGTACGCATGGTGCGGGTTTTCCAGATATCTCCTGAGCCCCTCAGAACTCATCGCCCGAGCCGCATCTAATAGCTTTGGACGCATCGAATCCGGTATCGCAGCCTCAGCAACAAGTCGAGCCTTCACCCGTTCCTCACTCTGCGGCTCATTGACAGTTGCAGTCTCAGTCTTAACCGGGGCACTCTCCATTGTCTTCTCACTCTGCTGAGTCCATCCTATTGCTGCGAATCCTATTCCCAGCATGAGGGTGTAAAGGAAAATTATGCGTGCCTTCATGGTCTTCACTAGAACAAGCCCCTACAATTTAGCATAGATCCTCTCGCTCTTGCAAGTAAAATAAGGGGCAAACCAGGGCAAACGCATTTCCTAATCCGTCCGCTCTGCCCCTGTATACGCCAATAATTCAAATAAATCCGCCCAACACGCACATTATTAATAAATCGTACATCGTACGCCGCAAATCGTACATAGGCAGACTCTGTCTGCCTCCCGCCGCTTTCTCACTACGCCCGCGCATGATTCCCAAAATTCCGCTTCGCATCCGCTCCACCTCCCCGCGCCGCCCACGCAGTGCATACCGAGCTCACTAAAGCAAGAGTTCCCCATACCATCATTCGTACAGATTGTCTCATGAGGAAGAGACGAAGAATTATTTTTTGTAATAAGGCGACTTCTCATAGGCGGAGCGCATGGCGTCCACATCTGCCTTGAAGGAGTCGTTGATGGCCTCAATACCGACCAAGTTTTCGCAGCGGAAGATGGTGAACCAACGAGTACCCCAAGTATTCATCTCAGGAAATTGTGCTTGCTCGATCTGCCCCCCGGGTGAGTAGTAGAGCTTGCCACCATAATTTATCTTAAACCTTTGATTCGTCACATACCCCCATGTACAAGATTTTCGGCTTGGCGGATAAACGGGTTTCCCATCTGCCTGAAATAGCAATTTGTTTGTTTCTGACAACCAAGAGTAACGCACTCCCTTTGGTATTTCATTCAGAATGTGCGTAGCAGTTTGCACGGCGAGAGCTTTTAGTTCCTCCTTGAAGGGCGCGACAACCTGTTCATGCCCCACGGCGAGTGCCGCCTTGGTAGCTGCCACCCAATCGGGAGCCATTTTGTCGGTTGCTACCTCCGAGAGCTTTCTCTCCTTCCCCTGCTCATCCACAAAGAGGGCGTTATCATTCGCGACATGAGGCGCCATGTAGGCGTAGGCCTTGCTCTGCGTGTAGCACAAGCCCATGTTTTCCGCCAGCCAGGCGCGCCGTAGCGCAGAGGACATGCGGCGTAAGGCAGCTACTCCCTCCGCATACTGCGCGTCCTTAGGCGAAGCGGCGCCTCCCTGGGAACTGCTGCCCATAGCGGATTTTTGCGAAGTTTTTGGCAGTTCTTCCTTCTTCTCTTCTCCGCCCTGCGGTATGCATTTGGCAAGCTCTTCCGGACCGAGAATCAATGCGCAGAGATGAGCCAGCTGCACAGAGCGGGTGTATTGTGAAAGGTATGATTTAATCGAGCTATATGGCAGAGTTATACCCCGGGACGTGGTGAAGCGGGCTTTATCAGCATTCACTTTAGCGCAGGGTATCGGCACTTTTGTGAGTACCGGGCCGAGCACATACAAATCCATCGTTGTCTCACCATCCACCGCAGGAGAACCGTCAGCAGTAGTCAGCTTGCCGGTAAGCTCACAGCGCAGCGCATCCCTCAGAATCCCGGGCATATTCTGAAAGCGATCCCTCGCCATGTATCTCGCCATCTTTTTCAGTGGTTCCGCATAATGTTCCAAAATCACACGGTGAGGCACCTTGCGCAGAAGTTCGCGCACTACCGGAGCATCCCCATCATTGCACGGTCCAACTACCTTGCTCCCATTCCCTAGGTAAAGCGCACCCTGTGTCGAAATAGTGCCGGTTTTCCAATCGATCCCGCCCCACCCATAGTTTCTAGGATCATAGCACATCCCCGCTGCCTCGGCAATGAGGTGTTCCTGTGCGTCAGAAGGCAGCGTCTGGAGCATGGCGTCCGCTTGTTCTATCGTTTCGTTTGTAGCAGCATCCTTCTGTTCTTGCATCTGCGCCTGCTTCTGTTTGTAATGCTTGCGCATCGCTTTCACCTCCTTCGGGAAGAGGGCGAGAATGTCTCGTGCACCGATGAGGTTTTCGCAGCGTCTCACGGTATCACGCCAACGTTTCTTTTTAGCATCCGCAGCAAAAGCCTCTTGCAGAGAGCATTCCTTCCCCGTCGGATCCATGAAGGAGTATCCATCGCTTGGATTCCCATTATAGTCCACATCAAA
>CANQJI010000059.1 GCA_947624205.1 uncultured Akkermansia sp.
TCCTCCTCGCGATCAATCGTCTTGAGGTACGGGTTGCCGTGCATCATGTCCCGGAAAATAATCATCATGAGCAGCGACTCGCGCAACGTGCGCTCTTTCTCCTCCGGCGAGAGCACGAGATCCGGGCGGTTGCGATCCGGTCCGATCTTCACGTACTTCTTCGCCCATTCCAGCGCCAACTCAAACTCCTTCTTGTCGTAGATGCCCAAATCCATACGACGCTTCACTTCGGTCATATCCACCGGCTGCACGCGCATGCCAAGATAGCTTTCCCAGAATGAATGGTCGAGAATGGATCCGGCGATACCCATGGCGCAGCCGCCGATAGAGAGGTAACCCTTCCCCTTCAACGTTGCCACGGCGATGCCGGCGCGTGCAAAACGCAGAATTTTCTCAGCCACATCGGCGGGGATGCTCGTGTCGTCCTTGTCCTGGACGTCGTGTCCGTAAATGGAGAAAGCAGGCACGCCCTTCTGCGCGTAGCCGGCCAGCGCGGCGGTCAGGTACACAGCGCCGGGACGCTCCGTGCCGTTGAAGCCCCAGATGGCCTTCGGGGTCGTAGGATCTGTTTCAAAGGTCTCGGTAATGTAGCACCAGCACGGCGTGACGGCCAGTGAGCAACCTACGTTGTTCTCGCGGAACTTCTGGTTGGCCGCCGCTGCCTCTGCCGGTCCTCCGATACAGGTGTCAGCGATGATGCACTTGACCGGCTGACCGTTGGCATGCTTCACATTGGCTTCGATAAGAGCCGCAGCCGCCTTGGCCATGTTCATGGTCTGATCCTCCAGCGACTCACGCACGCCGAGGCGGCGTCCGTCGATCGTGGGACGAATTCCGATGGTGGGTAATGTATCGTATTTCATGATGATGGATGAGTTGAAAAGATTAATGAGTCTGCTCCGGTTTGCGGAACATGAGGCTGTACGTCAGCACAACGGCAAAACAGATGGCCGGCACGATGAAGGAGGCGCGCAACGCCTGTGAGCTCGTCTTCAGATCCGTGCTCCACGTGGCGTCGAAACCCTGCGTGAGCGCCAGCCAGCAGCTATCTGTACTGCCAATAATGTCCGCCATCCACGGTGTGATGATGGCGCCGCCCAAAATCGCCATAATCAGCCCGGCAGCGCCGAGCTTCACCACGCGCGAGTCCAGTCCTCCCAGTGCAATGCCGTATATCGTTGGGAACATCAAGCTCATGCACCCGCTCATCGCCACCAGACAAATCACGTTGGCAGAGAATGGCAACCCGCCGATGCTGAAAAGCACATGGCTGGGCAGGTACATCACCCCCGCGCAGCACGCAATGGCAGCCACGGCGAACAGCGACATCATAGACGCCGGATTGTACTTCTTCATGTAGTAGGTAGCCACCCACCGACAGAGGATGAACAAGCTGATGGCGATGGTGTAGTAGATGGCCGCCGTTCCGGGGCTGACTCCGAGCTCGCGCTGGCAATACACATTCAACCACGTCCACGCTGCAATCTGCACCCCCACGTAGAAAAACTGCGCTATCACGCCGAACCAATAACGCGGCTTCTTGAGCAACGCCGTCAGCATCCGCCTGTAACCGCCCATGAGGACGATGTACGCTACCGGACCCAGCATCCCGCAGAGTATCCAATGCACTTTATTCATGTCCGGAAACGCAAAATAAAGCGCGACAAGCGGTCCTACGGCAAATACCGCCGCCACCAATACGCGCAGCAATCCGCCGCCGGTTGTCTCTCCTGCGTCCTGTTCGCTCTTGCCGCCCCTCAGGAAGAAAAGCCAAATGAGAACGGCGATGGCGCATAGTCCAACGTACGGCGCGCACACCCAGAACAACTCCTCGTTGATGATGGCAGCGCGTGCCTCGGGCGCCATCTGAGCACGATCCGCCGCCGTGGCCGGATTCAGGTTGCTCAGGATCAGCTGCTGCGCCAGCACAATGCCCACCATCGACCCCACGGGATTGAAGGCCTGCGCAAAGTTCAATCGGCGCACTGCCGTCTTCTCCGGTCCAAGCGAGATGACGTATGGGTTGCACGTGGTTTCCAACAGCGAGCATCCGCCTGCCACCACAAAAATAGCGATGAAGTAGATGTCAAAGCTTTGTTCCACACAGGCTGGTATGTACATGAGCGCGCCGATAATATACACTCCCAGACCGATGAGCACGCCTACCCGATACGAAAATTCTTCGATGAGTATTGAGGCAAAAATCGCAAGCACCGCGTAAGCCCCGTAGAATGCCACCTGCACCAGCCCGGCTCGCGACTGATCGATCGTAAATATCCGCTGAAACGCCGGCACTAAGTTATCGGTCATATTGTTGAGCAATCCCCACAGCGCAAAACACGCCACAAGCATCAAAAAAATCAATCGAAAGCGACGAGGAATCACCGGAGTGAGATCGGGAGAGGATGTTGTCGAAAGCATAGGCACTCTTCCCACGGTATCATGAAGTGACAACAAGTCAAGAACGAAGAACGTGAGGACAGGGCAAACGCATTAGGAAATGCGTTTGCCTATGTACGATTTGGGAGAGTTCGGCGGCTACGCCGCGAGTTTGGCAAAGCAAATACGATGGCGAAATTAAGGAACAACGTACGGACGTAGTTACAAAGCGACGGTGGCGGTGGCACCTGGCGGCGCCTATGTACGATGGACGATGTTGAATGTACGATTTAAGGAGTTTGCGCGCTGTGCGGCGCGGGACGCTTGTTGTCATGATTTTTGATGCGTATAAACATGGATATCAGTCAATAAGGGCATTTCCTCTGTTGATTAACTTCACTCAAATGCGTTTACCCTGAACGTGAGAGCAAAAGCTCTGAAAAACGAATTCGTTACCCACAATTTACGATAAATTGCTTAAAATTCATGGATTGTACGCACATTGGAAGACTCTTACTTCCCCGGCATCGTTAACTTATGGCACCGCCTTCTTCCGCCTGTGTCCCTTTCAGCAAATGCTCAATGCGCATGCTCAACTCCTCCCATCGTGTAAAAAGCTTTTCCGTTTCCCGATCAATCTGCTGATACTCTTCAGTGAGACGGCGCAGAGCATCAGCATTCTGTAGGGTCAAGCCATCTCCCAACGCATTGGTGATTTCCTCTTTGCGTGTCTCATGCTTCGCAATGGAACCTTCCACCTCCTCAAGCTCTTTCTGCAAAGGGCGGATCACGCGCGCCATCCGCTCTCGCTCCTGCGCCCTCTCGCGACGCGCGGTCTGGCGGTTTTTCACGGATGAAGCAGCGATGTACTGTGCCGAGGGAGAGGAGGCGTTTCTCTGCGCGTCCGCCTCAATCTTTTCGAGATACTGTGTCACATTCCCGTAGAAGAGGCGCGGGGAGCAACCGGGACGGAACTCCAGAACCTTGTTCACGATGGGGTCGAGAAAGCTGCGATTATGCGACACGATGCAGTAGCTGCCGGGGTATTCCGCCAGCGCTTGCTGCAAGATGTCCTGGCTCTGGAAATCCAGATGGTTGGTCGGTTCATCCATGATGAGGAAATTCGCCGGGTGCAGCAACATGCACACTAACGCCACGCGCGATTTCTCCCCCCCAGAGAGTACGCCAACCTTTTTGAATACGTCATCCCCGCGGAAAAGGAAGCAGCCGAGGATATTGCGCGCCATCGGACGCGTCTCCCTTGAGGCCGCGTGCTCTACGCACTCCAGTACGGTGAGCTCCGGGTTGAGGACGTCCGCATGAGTCTGAGAGAAAAAGGCTACCTTCGTGTGGTGCCCAAACTCCACAGTTCCGGCATCCGGATCCTCGGTGCGGGAAATAAGTCGAGTAAAAGTGGATTTGCCCGCGCCGTTGACACCGACGATCGCAATGCGATCCCCCTTCTCAATGCGCAGGTCATACTCATGCAACAAATGGATATTTCCGTAGGATTTGGAAACCTTCCGCATCGTCACTACGGTAGCGCCACCCGGTGGGGGAGGCGGAAAGTGGAAGTTCATCACCGCCTCCTCATCATCGACTTCGATGAGTTCAACTTTAGCGAGCTGTTTGAGGCGACTCTGAGCCTGAGAAGCTTTGGTGGCTTTGTAGCGGAAGCGATCAATGAAGGCCTGAGTCTTTTCAATCTCCTTGCGCTGGGCTTTAGCGGCGCGCTGCAACGCTTCCCGCCGCGCCTGACTCTCTTTCAGGTAGAAGCTGAAATTCCCGGCGTATTCCTCGGCGCGCCCATGGTGCAGAGCAATCGTACGATTCACCAGCGAATCCAGCAACGCAACATCGTGAGAGATAATGCAGATAGCACCGCGATAGCCACGCAAATACTGCTCCATCCAGCGCTGGCTCTGCAGATCCAGGTGGTTGGTCGGCTCGTCGAGCAGCAGCACCTCCGGTTCCTGCAGCAGCAGTTTCGCCAGCGCCAGACGCATCTGCCATCCGCCGGAAAACTCGCCGCAGTCCCGTCCAAAATCTGTTTCGGAAAAACCCAGCCCCCGCAGAATCGTCTCCGCTCGCGGCTTGAGTGCCTCTGCACCTCTGTCACGCAGGAGCAGCTCCAACCGTCCGATCTCTTCGATGAGTTCGGCGTGGCGTGACGTATCCACTGCAGTATTTTGCAATTCGTCAGAAAGTTCGTCCACCTCTTCCTGCATTCTCGCCACGTCGCCCACGCTCCCGAGCAATTCCCCCAACAACGGAGCCCCGGAGATGTGAATGCCCTCCTGAGGCAGGTAGCCCACGCGCGTGTGCTTCGGCATGAGGATACGTCCGCGATCCGGCTCCTGCTGACCCACGATGCACTTCATGAGGGTAGATTTGCCGGCGCCGTTCTTACCGGCGAAAGCGACACGATCCCCGCGCTCCACCACAAAGGAGAGACCCTCAAAAAGCACGCGCGCACCAAACTCAATGCGCAGGTCACTGACGGCTAATTCCATGTATCACTTGCCGCCCATCTTGGCATTCCAGCGACTGATGTTGTCGGCCTGTTCTGCGAAGAGATCAGCGCAATCATCGTGAATTTCAATGCCGAGAATTTTATCTCCCTGAACAATGGCGTTCACCACGTTCTGATCCTTTCCATCGACCACTTCACCAAAAATGGTATGCTTGCCATTGAGCCATTCGGTGGGCACGTGGGTGATGAAAAACTGTGAGCCGTTCGTGCCTTGTCCGGTCCAGGTTCGCCCGGCATTTGCCATAGCCAGCAGCCCCGGTTTGGTGAATTTCAGGCTCGGAATGCACTCGTCGTCAAACTGATATCCTGGTCCCCCTCGCCCCGTTCCTTCCGGATCACCACCCTGAATCATAAAATCAGCTATCACGCGATGAAAGGTTAGTCCATCATAAAAACCGCGAGATGCCAGGTTCAAAAAACTTGCCGCCGTCATCGGTGTTTTAGAAGCAAAGACGGTCAAATGAATGTCGCCCTTGCTCGTTTTCATCGTGATGTGTTTGTCTGTTGCCATGCCGCCATCCTACCACAGACGCACGGTTGCAACAAGAGCGAATTGCGGAATGAGCGCTCGGAATCTGACCCCACAATTTCCTTGCAAAAAGTGGGGGTGTAGTATAACCTACGCGTGATGAAACGTATTCACTTTTCGGGCATTTGCGGCACAGCAATGGGTGCGGTAGCCACGGCGATGGCACGGCGGGGATACGAGGTGACAGGGTCCGATGCGAATGTGTATCCGCCGATGTCCGTTTTTTTGGCGGAGGAAGGAATCAAGGTCAGAACGGGTTACAGAGGAGAGAATATTCCTGAGAATGTGGATCTGGTGGTAATCGGCAATGCGATGAGCCGCGGGAATGAGGAGGTGGAAGCGATTTTGGAGAGAGGACTGCGCTACATGAGCCTGCCGGAGGCGATGAAGGAATTCTTTCTGTGGGGAAAGAAGAATTTTGTGGTGACGGGAACGCATGGAAAAACGACGACGACCTCGATGCTTACGTGGCTGATGGAGGATGCCGGACTGGAGCCGAGCTTCATGATCGGAGGGATTGCGCGCAACCTCGGTCGCGGCGGCAGGTTCACGGATTCAAACTACTGTGTGCTGGAGGGAGATGAATATGATACAGCCTTTTTCGACAAACGTTCCAAGTTCCTGCACTACCTGCCGCATGTGGTGATCATCAACAACATTGAGATGGATCACGCGGATATCTACAACAGCGTCGAAGAGATCAAACTCTCCTTCCGCCGCCTCCTGCGTACGGTGCCGCGCGATGGAGCGGTGTTGATGAATGCGGATTGCCCGAATTGCCGGGACGTGCGCCGGCTGGCGGAGGAAGAGCTCGGCGCCTGGGTGAAGATGGTAAGTGTGGGACTGGAGGAGGATGCCGACATCCGCATCGAACAGGTCGAGTTAAAGCCGGAGGGGGGCAGCTTCTCTCTGCAGGACGAAACTTACAGCGTCCCCATGGTCGGCATTTTCAACGTCCGCAACGCGGCGATGGCTGTCTGCGCCGCCCTGCGAGCCGGTCTCACGCCGGAGCAGATTCGCCACTCGCTCCTGCGTTTTGAGGGCGTGGCGCGTCGCCAGGAGGTGCGAGGCGTGGTGAAGGGCGTGACGGTGGTGGATGACTTCGCCCACCATCCCACGGCCGTTGCCCAGGCAATCGATGCCCTCCGCCAACGCTTCCCCCAACGCCGCCTCTGGGTTCTCTTCGACCCACGTAGCAACACGATGATAAGAAATGTCTTTCAGCATGAGATCGGTGCTGCGCTCAGCAAGGCGGATTTTGTGGTACTCGCGCCGGTGGAGAACTTCAAGAAACTCAAGCCGGAAGAGCGCCTGGACGAACAAGCTCTCATAGAGCAAATTGCCGTAACCGACACCGATTGCCACCTCGGTAAGTCCATCGACGAAATCGTGCAGCATGTGGTCACTCATGTCCAACCCGGCGACGTGCTTCTTGTCATGAGCAACGGCGGCTTCGGCGGCATCCACACGAAGCTGCTTGAGGCTTTGGAAAGGCTGTAAATCTCCCTGTGATCACGCTTCCCCCACCTCATAAAGATCCGGTGGAAGAGAGGTGAGAAAACGCGAGGGCGGACAGTAATGGCTGTCATAGCCATGCCCGTTGTAACGCGGATAACTCAGAAAAAGACGATCCTGCGCGCGAGTGAGCGCAACGTAAAAGAGACGCGTTTCCTCCTCCATCTCCCGGGGATCTCCATCGGCAATGCTGCGATGGTGCGGGAAAAGTCCCTCTCCGAGGAAGATGAGAAAGACGACGCGCCACTCCAAACCCTTCGCCTGGTGAATCGTGCTCAGAGTAACACAATTCTCACCGGCATTCGCGTCAATGGATCGATCGGTTTCACTGAGCAGAGCAACGCGCGAAAGGAAGTCATCGAGATCCTCCGCATCTTCCATGGAACGCGCAAGCTGTTCGAGATCCTGGATGCGATCCTCGGCATTTTCATACTGAGCCATCAGGAAGGACTCCAGCTCTTCTGCCACGCGCACAATCATCTCGGAAGGCGTCAATTCATGACCCGCAGGGCGCAAACTCTCCAAAGTCGCGAGAAATGATGCCCATTCCGTTTTTGCTGCAGTCGGCGGGTGTACCGTACTCATGATTTCGGAGAAGGGAATGGGGGCGGCAGAATAATCCGCATGTTCGGCAGCGTACGCCTGCCACGCAGTTCTCCACGCCTGCAGAAGCCTGGCAGCGCTCGCTTCTCCCACGCGCGGCAGCATAGAAGCTATGCGCAGAAATGACGATTCATCGATGGGATTGCTCAGCAGGCGCAGGTACGCCACGGCATCCTTGATATGCGCCTGCTCAAAGAAACGTAAACCGCTGGTGATGCGGTATGGGATATGTCGGCGAGTAAGTTCGATCTGCGTGTCGAGGCTGTGGAAATGCGCGCGGTAGAGCACGGCGATGTCGCAGGGGCGCACGCCGGATTCAATGAGTTGCTCGATGGAGAGAGAAACATACTGCGCTTCCGTACGGTTATCCGGCGCAGGCACGACGAGCGGGAGCCGCGCTTCCTCCCGCCGCGCGGGTCGCAGTGTTTTGGAAAAGCGATGTTCATTTTGCGCGATAGCTGCATCAGACAAGGCAAGGATGGGGGCGACGCTCCGGTAGTTCGTCTCAATTTTGTAGAGTGCTGTGTCGGGAAAACGCTCCGGAAATTCGAGAATATGCTCCACGCGCGCACCGCGCCAGGAATAAATGCTCTGCGCGTCATCCCCCACCACCATGAGACTCGTTCGAGTCCCGCCGCAAAGCAGCGAAATAATCTGATCCTGCAGAGGATTGGTGTCCTGGTACTCATCCACCAGCACATGCAGAAAACGCTCCTGCATCGTGAAGCGCACCTCCTCATGCTCCTCCAGCAGCTTCCGCAGGTTGACCAATAAATCGTCAAAATCCATCGCATTGGCGTCTCGCTTCCTCTGCGCGTAATCCTCGAAAATTTTCTGAATGATTTCCTCGTGGCGGCAATTCTGCGGACTTTCCTGCAGAAGCACATCATGCAGGGTGCGCGCGGTGTTGGTAGCGAGACTGTGCAGAGATAGGAGGAAATCCGCTTTCGGGAAAGGATTGGTCTTGCTCTGTTTTCCAACGCGCTGCTTGACGATGCTGCGCATGAGACTCTTCTGATCGTCCGTATCAAGGATGGTAAAGCCGGGTCGAAAGCCGATGAGTTCAGCGTGACGGCGCAGAATTCTGTTTGCCACGGAATGAAAGGTTCCGCCCATGATATGCCTCGCACCTTCCCCCACGAGAGAATGAACGCGTTCCAGCATTTCCCGAGCAGCTTTGTTGGTGAATGTGAGCAGCAGAATTCGCCATCCCGGCACGCCACGGCTGAGCAACCATGCCACGCGGTAAGTCAGGGTGCGTGTCTTGCCGCTCCCTGCTCCGGCAATCACGAGAGCATGATGCGCTTCAGTGCTCACGGCAGCGAGCTGCTGCTCATTCAATTCGGCAGCGAAGTCCGGCGGCGCAGGGATTTCTGGTGGAAGAGAAAACACGACAGGCTATTCTCAAAAATCGAGGTATATCTCAGCTCGCCGATTCTCGCTGCGAATGGTGTTGATGGTTTCCTCCGTGTCCCCCGTGTGGAAATAACGCCTCGGCTGAGATTTGCCCATCGCCTTCGTGATGATGCGCTCCGGCGCCACTCCGTGCGCCATGAGAGCAGCACGAACAGCCCCAGCACGACGACCGGAGAGGTCACGGTTGTAGTCGGCTGAGCCGACGTCGTCCGTATGCCCGGAGATGGTGATCTTCCCCTTGCCGGCGAGCAGAGTATCCGCCACGATCTTGAGCTGGCGCTCAGACCGGGGACTCAAATTGGCATCGTCAAATCCGAAGTAAAGTACAAGCGAATCTCCGCCATTCGGATTCTTCACGAGCGGGAAAAAGGCCCCGCTCTCCGCGGCGCCACTCTCTTCATATCGGTTGAGCAAATCATCCGGTGCCACAGCGCGTACCACCCACCCGCGCTCCTTGTCGCGCGTAAGTTCCACGCCGACGTGCCGTGTGCGCCCCTCCCCCTTCCGCGGGGTCAGGTACACAAGGAAGCCGCTGTTTTGCTCGTTGCTGAACATGTTGCGCATGGGCAGTTGCTTGCGCAGTTCAAAATCACCGTCCTCAAACATAATGCATAACCCGGCGAGAGTCGCATCCGATACTTCCCCACCGGTGGTGAGACGACGAGCGGCTGCCATGTCTCCCCTCCGGAGGGTTTCCACAAGAGCCTCCACCACGCTGATGGCATCGCTCTGCGCATCAGTCTGTGTCTTATCCGCCGAAACTTGCCGCACCTCCTGCACACCGGGCACCCCTCCCTGAGTCGGGGTGGATACGGTGAGAAGCACGCTGTCCTTTGCCTCGGGCGATGTAAGGCGGTAGCGTGTCTGCTTGCTGCCGTCCGCAGTTGCCGGCGCCGAAGTGCCGACCTCTTCCACCACTACGGTAGAATTCTCCCCACTGCCCTCCCAGCCGGCGAGCTGCTCGGCAGCTCCCTGAGGGAGAGTTCCCTCCTGCACAAGCTTTTGAAGTTCGGACCTGCGCTGCTCTTCCGGTAGTTGAAGCGCCTGTGCCACCCGCTGAGCCGTTGCCGCTTCCGGCGAGTGGGGTCTCCGTGGCTGCAGTGAGGTCCCTGTCATCGTGACCGCAGCGGCCGGAGCAGGCGGCAGAACTGCTGGCGTGTTCACAGACCCAATCTGGTCCGGTTGCGGAGTAGGAGTTTGCTGCGGGGCAGGAGCTTCCTGCGGAGGATTCACCGTCACCACAGGAGGAGCCTCAGGCGCCGCCAACGCGGGTTGCGGTGTTTTTTCTTTGAATCCCCGGTAGATCCCGGTAATACCTGCGGCAAGCAGGATAATGATGATAATCAGGGAGATAATGCGATTGCCGTGCATGGGAGGAATTGTTCAGGAAGGGGAATGAGTCTGCCGCTGCTGTTCAGCCTCGAGGAAGCGTAAACGTCTGATTTCGAGATAGGGATCCGGTATAGCCGGCGCGGGATGCTGCCGAATGAGCTCTGCGGGGTCGATGCGGTTCATGGTGCCGTCAGGATGATAGCCCGGCATGCCGGCCTCCATGCTGAGGGATGGAATTGCCTCAAAATGCAGGTGCGCCAGATAGCGCCCTCCCGCCGTGCCAATGCTGCCGATCCTCTGCCCGCGGCAAACATGCTGCCCCACGTGCGCCTCCCGCTGCTGCATATGAGCGTAGAGCGTCTGCATGATTGCCCCATCCGGCATCCTGTGCGCCAGGACGACGACGTTGCCCCACTCCGGCGAGGGTTCGCCGCTGTAAACTACCAGTCCTCGTGCCGCAGCGCACACCGGCAGCCCGAGATCGGTGTTCTGACCGCCGATGCCGTTGAGATCTCGTCCGGTGTGGTGCCCGTTGCGTTTGCGATTCATGGAGCCAAAGGGTTGCGCATCATAGATCATCGCTCCGTTCGGCGCCCCGCAGGGCCACTGAAATCCATCCACAACCGGCGCCTCTACAAGATCCTTCGCGCGCAGGAGGATCAGCCCATCAATAAGCGGTTGCTGCGGATCGCGCTTGAATCCTCCCTGCTGTGTTGTTTCCTTCGCTGTCGTCCGTCCTGTCGGGTAAAAATACAACCCCGCCGTGACAAACCCTGCCACAAGAAGAAAGTAGAAAAGTTTGCGCATCGGAGTCAGTTTGCAGAACAGCGTCATGACCGTACTCCATGGTATCCCAAGCCTTCCCTTCGTTCAAGACTAAAGCGTGTATGCTCACGGTAATCGCGTTTAAGAGAAGTTAATCAACAGAGAAAATGCTCTTGTTGACTAATATCATCGTTTATACGCATCAGATACAACGACAACAAGCGCCCCGCGCCGCACGGCGCGCGAACTCCTTAAATCGTACATCCAACATCGTCCATCGTAATAGGCGCCGCCAGGTGCCACCGCCACCGTCGCTTTGTAACTATGTCCGTACGTTGTTCCTTAATTTCGCCATCGTATTTGCTTCGCCAAACTCTCCCAAATCGTACTTCGTACCTCATACATCGTGCATAGGCGCTGCCAAGCGCCACCGTCGTACATCCTACATCGTAATTCGTAGATTATGAACTCGTTATGCGTAAATTACGCACCGATAACTGCGTGTTGGGATCATTTTTTCTTGGGACGGATGTGCATCCCTCCCAGCCTGACGAACGAGAGTTCAGGAGATATTGATTTGTCGAATCCAATTCACAAGGTCACATGAAGCAGCCCAAAATTGCTGCGCAGCCTCCAGGAGATCCAAACTATACTCCATGGGGGAGAGCAGACCAAAGCAGTACAGAACTACGAGGAGAATACCCACGTTGAGAATCATCACCAGTAACAGGGAAAAAACCAAGCCGTTTTCCAGCATATCCGGTTGCTCACGTGGGATCACCCATGCCGTCCAGTACAAATGAAAACTCCACCAGAAGCCAAATCCCGCGTAAAACCATGCCTCCCACTCCGGGAAAGGGTAGATCAGATTGGAGCACCATAACGCCAACATCCAGCAGCCCATCCACAGAGGCACAAAATACGGAGAGAGAGCTATAAACAAATTGTCCGCATTCGTCTCCACGTATCCACCGTCCAGCCCGATGCGCAGAGTCTGGACTTTGCCCATGCAAATGATGGCAGCGATGGCGTGAGTGAGCTCGTGACCCAACACGTAGATGTACACGAGGATGGGTGTAGCGACACGCGCTACAACGAGCGAAATGAAAGCTCCTGCTCCGAGCAGGGAATACCACACGGGAACGCTTAGCCAGAAATCGCGTTGTCCGACCGTATCGCCGGCACGGCACAAGTGCAACAGCAAGGCGTAGATCAGGAGAATCGAGAGAGGGAACAGGATGAACCATGCCGACACGAGACGCACAAAACGCGACCTCCCAGAAATAGGAACGAGCGCATCCGCCTCATCCATTTCCAATGTATCGAACGTTTGCTCTGCCCCCACGAGCATGGGCATGGACTGCAGATAGCGCGCGCGCATGCGCACCTTGCGCCACACCGTTGGTTCACGCAGCGGCAAATGCTCCACCTCCTCGGGTCTCTCAAGGGGAAGGCGCCAGTCACCGTGCTCCTGCCTGGGAATTTTGCGCTGGGGACGAAAAAGATTCATGCTGCGTCTTGGGAAGAACGGAGATCCTGAATCGTGATCGAGAGGGAGACGCGACCTCGCCACACATTGCGTTCGATGGTATAGACGATATCCCAGGGGGGATCCGGCAGGGTGATGTTGCCGGCATTGAAGTACATAGCATACTGTTCGTAATTACCCTGACGCAGAGAGAGGCGCAGATGGTTGCCCGACAAATGCCGCGGCGCACTTGAAAGCATGACGCGACGACTCATGAAAACAGGCTGCGGATTTGAGTTGCCAAAAGGTTCCAGCAGGCAATAGCTATCCAACAGTTGCGTATTGAGCTCATCAAATCTTACTTCCATATCGATATGAAGGCGCGGCACCATCAACTCCGGTTTTACATGCTCGCGCACGTAGGCTTCAAACCTGTCGCGGAAAATAGGTATCATCTCCTCGCGTATCTCCAACCCGGCGGCCATGTCGTGCCCCCCCCCTGCCACCAGGGTGTCAGCGCAAGCATGGATGGCATCTACCAAAGAAACACCCGGGATAGAGCGTCCGGAACCTTTCCCGATCCCCTTCTCATCCACGGAAATAATAAAGGTAGGTTTGGCATAGCGCCTCATGATGACAGAAGCTACGATCCCGACAACTCCCGGATGCCAGCTGCGAGAACCCAGGACAATCACGAGGTCTCGCTGCGGATCGAATTCGCGCTCCAGCATCTCTATGGCTTCCTGGCGGATGCGTTCTTCCTCAGCCTGTCGAGTCTTATTGTGTTCCTCCATGCAAACCGCCAATTGCATGGCACGCCGCGGATCCTGCGTGGTAAGCAACTCCAATGCCTCCTGCGGCGAATCCATACGACCGGCCGCATTGATGCGTGGTCCGATTCGAAAGGAAACAAACCCAGCCGACGCCTCGTCCCGCATTCCGGTCACCTGAGCCAATGCTCGCAGTCCGAGGTTGCCCCGTTCATGCCCCACGAGCCGGAGCCCAGCGCGGGTAAGCAGGCGATTTTCGTCCACCAGAGGAACAATATCCGCCACAGTTGCCACCGCCACCACGTCCAGATATTCACGGAGGTCAAAATTCTCCAGGTGTCTGCGCTTCAGCAAGGCATGAGCAAGCTTGAACACCACACCCGCACTGCAGAGATAGGTGAGCGAGCTATTGGGCTCGAGCTTGGCATTCACGATAGCGACGGCACAGGGGCGTCCCCGCGTACCACCTTCGTGATGGTCGAGAATCACTACGTCAATTCCCTGCTCTTGCAGGAAGCGCACCTCATCCACGGACGAAGTGCCACAATCAACCGTGATGAGCAGATTCGGCTTACGCGAACACTTTGTCAAAGCTCGTTTAATCCCCTTTCGACTCAGTCCGTAACCCTCCTGGGTGCGCACCGGGATAAATTCTGAATGTTCCACTCCGTACGCCGAGAGCATCTCATGCAACAGCTTCACCGAGCTTACTCCATCCACATCGTAATCCCCATAAATGCATACGTACTCGTGGGCGTCAACCGCCTGTAAAATGCGATCAACCGCTGCTTCCATCCCATCCATCACGAAAGGATCCCCCAGATCTGCCAGACGAGGGCGCAGGTACCTCTTTGCCATAGCAGCCCCGCTGATGCCCCGTTGGGCCATCAGCTTGCGTATCAACAATGGTATCTCCTCGTTCAGTTCAGTTCCGAAGTCAACACTTCCGTTCATTGGGCGCAGCGCCCAAGTGAACTTTGTACTCATGCCCCCACTCTACCATGCCGTCCCCATCACGTCAAGTGGTCATTTGCCCAGCGCTGAGCAACCGCATTTGAGGGAAGTCAATCAACAGACCAAATTCCCTTATTGACTGATATCCACGTTTATACGCATCAAAAGTCATGACAACCAGCGGTCATCATGATGATGGCACTAGAGGGATCTCAGCATCCATTAATGATCCGAGAAATTTGCGCAACGCGCACATTATTAATAAATCGTACATCGTACCTCGTAAATCGTACATAGGCAAACGCATTTCCTAATGCGTTTGCCTCGTGTGCTTGACTGTGCATAGAGCAAATGGTAGAATCCCGGTCATGGCTGAGCCAGACGTCAAAGGGGGAAGAGGAGCATGGATGGCTCATGTGCAGGGACTGCGTGGCTTGGCTATAGCGCTCGTTGTTTTGTACCACCTGAGACCGGAATTGTGCCCGTGCGGATACTTCGGAGTCGACCTTTTTCTGGTCATCAGCGGCTTTCTGATATTCAGGAACGGTACGACGCGTCACGGCACGAGCCGTCTCGGATCCTATCTGCTGAAGAAGTGGTGGAGAATTTTTCCTGCGGTATTGCTTGTCTGTCTGCCGGTGTTTGTCTACTGCCTGCTTCGGATGCATCCGGAGAGGACTGAACGGGTGGTATTTGTGTTGGGCGGCACAATGGCCGGCATAGGTAATGAAATGGTGGCTCGCTGCGGCGGATACTTCGATCTTCACGCGCAGGAGAACCCCTTCCTGCATCTGTGGTATGTAGGAGTGATCATGCAATTGTATCTGGTAGCAGGGCTTGTGACTCATCTACGGGAAAGAGTGCGTAGGATAGTACTGTGGGCAGCAGGGGTGATTTCTCTCGGTCTATATGTTCTGCTGAACTTGGGGGGAGCTTCCCTTGAGATAGCCGCCCTCACTCAAGGAATCAGCCAATACGTTTTCCCGTACTACAGCACGATGACGCGTCTGTGGGAACCCCTCGCAGCAGTAGCAGTGCTTTTGTTGCCGTCATGGCAGGGGAGCCGTAGTCTGCGCACCGGCATGGTGCTGCTCGGCGCTGCACTGACACTGATCCCAGTATGGGCCCTCACCACGGGAACATCCGTATGCTACGGGGCAGTTGTCGGCAGCGTGCTGCTTCTGCGCTACGCGGATACAGGATTTGCGGGCAGACTATTGGGAATGACGCCTATCCAATGGCTGGGCAAGGTATCTTTCTCGCTGTATATTGTGCACTGGCCACTGATTGTTCTTTGGAAATACGTTGCGTTTCGAGAGCTCTTTTGGTGGGAGTATGTTGTGTTATTCATCGCATCACTTCTGCTGGCGTGGTTGTTGTATGAGAGAGTAGAGAAACGCTGTATCGGGTGGATGGAACTCCTCGGCAAGAAAGCATTTTGGGTGACGATGGGAGTCATAATGACGGGAGTGGCGATTATAGGAGGCTGCATCAGATACGAGAGGATGAACCGCGGATCGTACTGCCCGGTGAGCAAGGATCTCTTGAACGGGTTTCCATCGAGCGCTTTCACTAATCCCCCGCTGGTGATCGGTGATAAGAGCAAAACCTCTTTCCGCTTCCTGCTACTGGGGGATAGTCACAGCTGGCATTTGCACGGCGGTTTGAATCAATGTTGCAATGAAACCACCGACATGTGCGGCATTTACTTGAACAACTCTTGTATTCCGGCAACAAATTGCTTCACGCGCCTCATATCCGGAAAAGCCTGCTGGGATCGTAACAAAGGCGAAGGAATTCTCGTATGGCTGAAAAACTCGCCACAAATCGAGACCGTGGTAATCTCGGTGTTTTGGCACCTACGTCTTTCGAACACCAATCTGTCGGACTGGGACTTCCGGCGCATCCCTCCGGAGGAATGCCGGCGTTATCTCATCTCTGCCGTCATCGACTATTGCAAACGTCTGCAAGCATGCGGCAAACGGGTCATTATCGTGGCAGACACCCCGCATTTTCCGGGAGATCGCACCCCTGTTGACACCTTTTATCGTGATCCCAAGCGCGGACTGCCATCCCTCTCACGGAAACAATGGGAAGAACTCCTCAAGCAGGATGCCGACTTCTATGAAGCTGTGCGCTCTGCGGGTATCGAACTGCTGGATGTATCAAATCACCTCTCATGCGGGTCGGGCAATTTGAGTTTCTTCTCCCCGGAGCGGAAGCTCTTCTACAGAGATTCCAACCACCTATCGCTCCATGGATCCTACTACGTGGCTAAGCCCATCATTGAGTACATCCGAAGCGCATCCGTCCCATGAAAAAGCGATCCCAACACGCGATCATTGACGTCCCCGGCGCCACCACCCTGCGGCGCAGCCGCCGAATTCTCAAATCGTACATCGTACATCGTACATCGTACATCGTACATCGTAAATCGTACATCGTAAATCGTACATCGTACATCGTACATCGTAAATCGTAAATCGTAATCGAGTAGGGGGCTTTCGCCCCCTCTCACACCACCGTACGTGCCTTTTATGGCATACGGCGGTTTCCTAACCTT
>CANQJI010000060.1 GCA_947624205.1 uncultured Akkermansia sp.
AGCGGATTTGTAATCCGTATTCACAATGCCGAAGAACAATATAAAGACAATGACTATGAATAGACAAGGAAATTGTAACCAATCCTCTTCCAGTTTTTGCCCTTTCGAAAAAGAGCTGAGGGCGTTGCTTTCAGTATGGAAGAGAGATGTGAATCAATTAAGAAGTACGGGAGCGTCAGGAGACATAGAGGATGGAATCAGTTTCCGTCGCGCCGTCTCTCTTTCTTTAGCAGAACGGGCGGATAAGCGAGAACGTACCTTGAAGGAATTGCGCAGTTTTCTGCGACGTCTTATGGAAGCTCCGTTAGCTTTGGACCGTCAGAGGCTTCACACTATCACGACACGACAATGCGATGAAGCACTGAGGGCTCATTTCCACACACCTCGGCAATACGTTAAAGGCAGGGCTCTTCTCCATTCTGTCTTCGCCTTCGGGCAAAGGAATGGTTGGTGCCTATTCAATCCTGTCACGGCACTACCAAAACCCCGTATCATTGAAAAAGAAATTATACCACTTCCATGGGAACAAATTATTAGACTTTTGCAGACAAGTCGCCGTCCGGAATTTAGAAAGTGCATGGCGTCATTGGGACTTATGCTTTGGGCGGGAATTCGCCCGGCAGAACTATCTCGTCTGGCTTGGGAGGACATAGACAGTAAAGAACGCGTTATCATCCTCAGAGCTAATCACACTAAAACAGGAGGGTGCCGGCATGTCACCCTCTACCCGGTTCTCGCTGCGTGGCTCCGACGAATTCCGCCGGCACTGCGAAAAACCGGCATGATTTGTCCCCGGAACTGGACCAGACTCTGGCACAAGCTCCGCCTGGCTGCGGGTATCACGGAATGGCAGCAAGATGTTCTTCGTCATACGTTTGCTAGCTATCATCTGAAACGCTGGCATGATCTCCCGCGCCTTCAGGAAGAAATGGGACACTCATCTCCTCAGCTTCTGCGCACTCGTTACCTCAGCATGCAAGGTATCACTAATCATCACGCTCGGCTTTTCTGGTCTCCATCCATTCTTCCTTGAGTATCTGTCTATTCAAACGTTGTTCCCGATGCGACTTTAGCTCGGCACACAGTAGGAAGGGGTTTATACGACGCAATCGCGCCTAGTTTCGTGTCTGTTGGCTTCTCTTTCAATCAAAAGTCGCCACCATTGTTATTCGCGGAGGCGTGTGGAAAATGTATTAGAAAATGCATTAATCACGCTAGATGATTTACTATTTTTAGATATCCCTTCATTCGTTTGACCCAGTTCGCAAGATTGGAATCCTTGACAGTTTACTGATATGCGCTACAATGGCACAGATGAGAAGGGAATCGAGTTCAAAGGAGAGGAAAGACGAAACTGTGGGCAGACATGGTTATTGCCTGCAGAGGCACAGTGTTTGGCAGAATATTTTTCTTTTGCTCTTGCTTGTGAGCATGTGGAGTCAGTTGTGTGCACTTGAATCTGCAGGGGCGAGCCGAGTGGAACAAAGTGATGAAAATAAGGTGGAATTTTCTAACAAACTCTTCAGAGCGTCTTTTGAAAAGGGAGAGAAAGGAGGGGTGAAATTCGGAGGATTGACAGATGCAAAAACCGGAGAGGTTTTAGTCAAGGGAGGAACTGATATATTTCAAGCGCAGACCGCACGAGGAGACAGTACTGGCAGTGCGGAAATGGTGCTTCAGAGTTGGGATATTGAAGATTTGCCGGCTCAGGCAAAAGCCGTTCGAGCGTCCGAACGGGTCCCCGGTAAGGCTTTGCATGCCGTGCTACGATCTAGGGACGGCAGTTACAAAGTGGATTGGCGAGTCGTGTTGCGGAATGGGTCGCATTACTTGCGTCAAGAGTTTGTGATTACGGCTTTGAATGATACAGAGTTTACTTCATTTGTGCCGTTGAGCTATGCTTTTTCACCGGAGGCGGGGGAGCCTACTGTGTCCGGCAATACTACGCATGGGAATCTGGTGGTGAGCGATCGCCTCTTTACCGGACTTGAGACTCCTATGTCCCAAATGAGTGTTGGGGGGGAGATTCGTAGGACTTCCGATGGGGAAAACTCCCCGGCGCAATGGACACCGGAAGCATTTCAGGATACCTTTGAGCAGGATGTGCCGCCGGAGGTGAAGAAATTGCAACCGGAGCTTTGCCGCGAGATGGATGGACCGGTGGTAAAGTACGTTAAGGTGGGCGGAGGAGTTGTTCATTTCACTGAGGGGGGAGATTGCAAAGTAGAGTTTACATGGACGTCCGGTAGTCATAAGTTGAACATCATTGGGGTCAGTCTGAATGATGCTTCAGGCAAGCGGATCGCCTGCGATGCACACAGAGGGAGCGCCGGAGAGAAAAGTATCGACGCTATCTACAGTGTGCAAGTGCCTGCAGCCGGGGAGTACAGGCTGCAGTACTGGGTGGAATCAAAGACAGAGACGATCACCTCCAAAGGAGAGGTGACATTTTCTTTGCCCCAGAAAAAGAGGGATGCCCGCGCGACGAATAGTAACGGTTCGGGCGCGATGGTGCGCGGAGAATGGGTGAGAAAAGCCAAATTGGAGCGAGGGGAAAGCTGGCATGTTTCCAGTGTCGTTGGTCTGCTGGAGAAGGGGCAGGAACGGAGATCGTTTTTGCGTTACAGCGAGAGAGAACGCGCCGTGCCCTATCGAGTGTTGGTCCATTACAACGATTGGTATGAAGTGGGGATCACACGTCATGATAACAATGATCCCCTGAAGCGGACGTCGGATGCAATTTGGCGTGGTATTCTCACCCAGTGGAAGAAAGAATTATTTGATAAGCGGAAAACTTATATTGATGCTTTTGTCATCGATGATGGGTGGGATGAATTCAACAGTTTATGGGAATTCCACGTCGGATTCCCGCGCGGCTTTTCCGCGATTAACCGTTCGGCAGGGAAGATGAAGGCGGGCATCGGTACATGGTTGGGACCGGTGGGTGGTTACGGTCACTCCAAGGAGATGCGCCTATCCAATTGGAATAAGAAACATCCGCATAATCAAATTCGAGATTTTAAACTCTCTAACCGTGAGTATTTTGAAGCGTTTGTGGAACGTTGCAGTGAGATGATCAAGAGTTATGATATGCGTTACTTTAAATTTGACGGAATCTCCACAAAATTCCACGCCAAAGGACCGGCCGACCTTGAGGATGCCGAGGGGATTATATCTGTTGTTGACGAATTGCGTAAAAGAAGGCCGGATATTTTCATCAACGCAACGGTGGGAACATGGGCAAGCCCATTTTGGTTCCATTATGTAGATTCCGTGTGGAGGCAGGAAAATGATTTTGGGCAAGCAGGCGATGCAGGGGATGCTCGCGACCGTTGGATCACCTACCGCGACCGGCTTGTGTACGAGGTTTTTGTTCAAGGAGCCCCGCTTTTCCCGATCAACTGCCTCATGACGCACGGCACTATCATTACCCGAAACGGACCTCCGAATGTTATGAGCAAGGAACCCGCAAATTGCGTGAAGGAAATGCGCGCTGCATTCGGTTGTGGTTCGGGGTTGCAGGAGGTGTATGCCGATGCAGATTTGTTGAATCAGGAAGGTGGCAAGCTTTGGGATGAACTGGCGAGTTGTATAAGTTGGATTCGGCGCAATGCTGATGTGCTTGAGGATGTGCATTGGGTGGGAGGCAACCCATGGGATGGGAGCGAGGGAGATGTGTATGGTTGGGCCGCTTGGAACTCGAGGAAATGTACGCTTACCTTGCGCAATTCGGATGATTCGGCAAAGACCTTGCGCGCATCTCTTCGTGAAATTTTTGAAATTCCGAATCAGAAGAAGGGTACAGTAACGCTGTCGAGTTCGTTTTCCGACCAACGTACATTGCCTGTTTTGATGGGCAGGGACATCAACATAGACGATACCTTGGAGATTACGCTGGAGCCTCTGGAGGTGATTGTGATGGAGGGTGTTTGCAAAGGAATGGGCAAGGCAGCCGGCAGTAAAAAGAAGGGCAAGGGGAGGAAGAGCGGTGATTGATATGATGATTCAGGCGCTGGTATCCACGCTGCCCGTTTACGTTTTCTTTGCTATCGGATTCTGGCTGCGTGCGAAGGGCGCGCTGCGTCCGGAGGATGACAGACCATTGCTTCAACTCGCGATGGATGTGGCGTATCCTTGCCTCATATTCTACAGCATTATGCGCTACATGGTGTTTGAGGCGGATCCACGGATTGCCGGCATTGGGTTCTCGTTGCAAGCCGCGGCATGCGGTTTTGCGGAGATGGTGGTCGGAGTGGCAGCGGCCTGGCTCGTTGCGCGTACCCTTCGTTTACGTATCGGCTCCGGATTGCGTACATTTGCTCTTACTGCGGGTATGCAGAATTATGCGTACTTTGTGATCCCTATTGTGCAGATGCTTTTCAGCGCGAACGGGGATCCGACTTTGGGCGTTCTCTTTATCCACAATGTCGGCTGTGAGGTGTTTGTATGGAGTCTCGGGGTGATTCTTATGCAGGGGAATATCCGTGCGTTGGACATGGGCGTTTTCCTGCGTGGTCCCCTTTTGGCTGTTGTCGTATCCGTCCTTTTAGCGTGGACGGGCTGGGGAAGTTATGTCGCGCAGCCTCCGGTGATGAAAGCGGCGGAAATGATCGGCGCCATTGCCACGCCGGTGAGTCTCATTCTCTTCGGATGCTTTATGCGGGACATGCTTGCATCTTTTGTCTGGCAGCCACGCATGTTGCTCAGCGGTCTGGCTGCGCGCTTGCTTATTACACCGTCGCTTATCTTATTGCTGGCGTGGCTGCTGCCGGTAGATCCCCTCATCAAGCGCATTATGGTGATTCAGAGCGCGATCCCAAGCGGGGTAATTCCCGTGATGCTTGCAAAGCGTTTCGGCGGGCGCCCGGAGGTTGGCACGCAGATTCTTCTCTCCACGACGCTTTGTTCCTTCCTTACTCTCCCTGTTTGGCTCGCCATAGGTAACGCCTTTGTTGTCCACATCTTCGGCTCCTGAGAATGCTAGGACGAGAGGTGATTGATACGTCTCATGCTGCTTCCTCTACCGAGGTGCAGGGTAGGCATGCTCAACCAGGCAGATCAACTCATCCAGCCATACTTTGGCAGCTCGTGAGAGAGGACGAGATTTGAGCCATGCGAGGTGCAGCGAAGCTGTGAGCAGGGGAGAGAGAGGACGAAATACGAAAGGGCTCCCCTCGGCAATGCTGACAATGCCGCTCAGCGTGATGGCATAGCCCATGCCTTGCTGCACGAGGTGTGAGAGGTTGTAGAGCAAGTTGCCGCGCGCCACAATGTTCTGTTCGGAAATGTCGCTTCCCATCCATTCGGAGAGCAGATTCTCAACCTGCGACTGGGAAGAAATGATCAAGGGCTTGCCACGCAGCATAGCGGGGGTGATGCGCGTTTTTTTCGCCAGCGCGGCATCGGTCCGCATCAATACACCCCACGTGTCTTTTGCAGGCAAAGGCAATATGTCGTAACGGCTCACATCCATGGGTGCAATGAAGAGGGCGAAATCCAGCAATCCGCGCTCCAGCCGCTCTGCCACGTCATTGCCGTTTCCGCTGAAAAGGCGAAAGCGCACGCCGTGGTGCTTTTCGTTCACTCTCTTTGCCGCCGCGGCGAGAAGGGAAAAAGCCGGAGTTTCTCCGCTACCGATGGAGATGTCTCCCGTCGGATCGGTATCATCTGCGCGAAATTCCCGACGTGTCGCGTCCGCGAGGGACACAATCTCCTCCGCCCGTTGACGGAAATACACGCCGCTTTTTGTGAGTGTGGTCGCCCGGCTGCCGCGTCGGAAAAGCTGCGTACCGAGTTCTTCCTCCAGGTCTATGATCTGACGTGAAAGTGTAGGTTGCGTGAGGTGCAATGCGGCCGCTGCACGGCTCACCGATCCTTCTCTGGCGACGGACAAAAAGTAACGAAGGACACGAAGTTCCATGCAAGAATCATATCATGCTTATGAAGCATAATGCAATATAAAATAAAAGTATTTGCTATATAATGTTCGTTGGAGTAGCATAGAGACAAAGAAAGGTTTTCCGAACATGAAAGCAGCCCTTCTCATTTTTTGTGCAGCGAGTTTTCTGCTGCCACTTCACGCTAATCCAAAACCCACCATGAATGCCATTGTCAACGATACCCGTGTTTTCCGCATTGATCCCGCCATTTCAGCGAAAGATGTGCGCTTCTCCAACCGTTTCGGCATCGAGCTTGCCGGTCACCTCTACCTGCCGAAGGATTTTGACGCCACGAAGAAATACGCAGCCATTGCGGTGTGTGGGCCTTTCGGTGCGGTGAAGGAGCAGGCCTCGGGTCTGTATGCGCAGGAACTCGCATCCCGTGGTTTTGTGGCGGTTGCATTTGATCCATCCTACACCGGCGAGAGTTCCGGAACGCCGCGTTATGTGAACTCTCCGGACATCAATACCGAGGATTTTTGCGCCGCCGTTGATTTTCTTTCCCTGCTTCCCTTTGTGGATGTGGAGAAGGTCGGCATCGTCGGCATCTGCGGCTGGGGCGGCATGGCGCTGAACGCCGCCGCCATCGACCCTCGCATTCGCGCCACGGTGGCTTCCACCATGTATGATATGCACCGCGTAACTGCCAATGGCTATTTCGATAGCGCAGATTCCGCCGAGGCGCGTGATGCTTTGCGCAAGGATCTGGCTGCCCAGCGCTTGAAAGATGCCAGGCTTCTCGCTCCGGAAACCGCCGGGGGGGTCCCGGATGCGTTGCCGGAAGACGCTCCGCAGTTCGTCAAAGATTATTTCGCTTACTACAAGACCAAGCGTGGCTACCATCCCCGTTCGCTTAACTCCAATGCCGGCTGGAACAAGACTGCCGCTCTTTCCCTCCTGAACACTCCGCTGCTCGCCTACGCCGATGAAATTCGCAACGCCGTCCTCATCATCCACGGTGAGAAGGCGCACTCCCGCTACTTCAGTGAGACGGCCTTTTCCAAGCTCAAAGGCGAGAACAAGGAGCTCCTCATCGTGCCAGGCGCCTCTCACACCGACCTGTACGATAACTTCGACAAGATCCCGTTCGATAAGATCGACTCCTTTTTCCGCGAATACTTGAAATGACGAGGGGACGCGTCAGCTATTGACGTGGCGTGGGGGCGCTGCTACAATCGCATCTCATGGAGTGGGATGCAGAAACTTACGCGCAGAAATTCTCCTTCGTGGCGCGGTACGGGGAGGGACTTGTGGAGATGATTCATGGGGAGGGGCTTTCCGTGCTGGATTTGGGCTGTGGGGATGGCTCACTGACTCAACTCCTCGCGCAAAAAGGGCATCATGTTCTCGGACTGGATGCATCGCCGGATCTTGTGAAGAGGGCGCGTACCCACTATCCGGAACTGCAATTTGTTCTCGCTGATGCGGTGGAGATGGATGTGCCGAGTGAGTCAGTCGTTTGACGTGGTGTTCTCCAATGCTGTTCTGCATTGGATTCCTCGGGAAAAACAGCCCGCCGTATTGTCCCGCATTTTTCACGCACTCAAGCCGGGAGGACGTTTTATCTTTGAGCTTGGAGGGTACGGCAACACAGACTCAGTTCATGCCGCTCTGAGGAGCGAAATGGAACGCCGGGGATTAAATTACACGATGCCCTTTTACTTCCCGACGATAGGCGAGTATGCACAGCTCGTAGAGCAGAGCGGACTTTTGATGCGCAAGGCGGTTCTTTTCGACCGCCCTACCTTGCTTGCCGATCCGGACGGACTGCGCAATTGGATCAACATGTTTGTTCAGGATCCATTCAACGGTATCCCGCTTGCCGAGAAAACTCAAATCATAACCCGTGTTGTTGAACAGTTGCGTCCTTCTCTCTATCAAGGCGGGAAGTGGTGCATTGATTACGTCCGTCTCCGTGGAGAGGCCAAAAGACCGACGTGACGACAGCGAGGCACTCTTACCTCATCCAATGAATTCGTAGGTGGAGAAGATCTCGTTTTCGGGGCTGCGCAGGCGCATGAAGCGGTGGGTGGAGGAAACATCCGCTCGTTCGAGGATGAAGGCGACGCCCGGTTTTGCCTGTGCTTTGTATTCCACGCGCATGCGGCGAAGAGGAAATTCGATGCAGGCAGCCGTCATATCGAAGGCTCTGCCTGCGTTGAGGTGTTTATTGGAATCCATGTAGCCGGGGACGACGCGATCGCGACGAATTTCCGAGAAGGTGAGATCTGAGGGAATGGCGATTTTGCGGGGAAGATACTCCATGGGCAGCGGTGCGCAATCCACGACATCTTCATAGTATTCCGCAGGGATAACGTAGGGCTTGCCGGAAGCTCGATCCACGAAGGCGCCGATGACGTAGCTGATGGCGCAGAGGTCGCCAGAAGCATCGCGGATGGTGGTGTTGCGCAAACCGTAGAACCCCTTGCAGCCGTGGATGCCTGTCCATATTTCAATACGCTCTTTGTAAGCGGGCATGCGGAAGAAGTCGATCTGTCGGGAGGCAATGAAGATGCCGATATTGTGAGCGTTCAGGAAGTCGTTGAATTTTTTCTCACTTTCGTATTGAAAGGTGCTGCAGTTTTGCATCAGCATCGCAACCGCACCCGGTTTGAGGCGACCATCTCCGCCGATGTCACTGAGCGTGACGATATGTTGCATGGAATACATAATTGAGACTCCTTTCTGAGTGAACATGTATTTGTTATTCACTTTACGGCGCCGATACCGCGCAAAATGCCAATCATTCCCTCCGCAGCAACGTCGTTTGTGATTTTTCCCGCTGTGTTGAAGGTGTAGAAGTTCATGATGGAGCAGGAGATTTTCCTGCCAGTGGGAGGAATGCCGAGAAATTCGCCGTCGTGCGTACCGGTCAGTTGCCAGCGTACGGCAACGACGTTCCCCTCTGCCACCATTTCCTCAAGCCTCCACTGCACATCCGAGAATCCTCCTCGCATCCATTTCACAACGGAAAGATACCCCTTTCCTCCGTAGAGAGGCTCGGGGGAAGCGGGAGTATAAAAAGCCGCGTCTGAAGCTACCAATTCCTCGCTCAGTGCTTCATCATTGGTATTGATCATACGTTCAAACTTTTTCATAGCGAGCTTATGGTGCCTGACCGGGAAGTAGAAAAACCAGTACAAGACCGCGAGGAGTCCGCATGCAAAGATGACGAAATCAACATTCATAGAAGGATTATGGAAATTGACCGGCGCATTCTATCATAGATTCATGGTTTTGAAAAGAGCGCGTTTTCTTGACATATGCGAAGGATTCGATAAAATGACGCGCATGGACACGGTGCCCGTATCAGATAACCGCAAGGAACTCATTCACTTGGCTCTGAAAGAGGACTTCGGCAGTGGTGATGTAACTTCTCTCTACTTTGTGCCGCAGGAGTTGAGGGCGCAGGCGTTGATGCGTCCACGGTCGCGCGGGGTGATTTCTGGTGTGGACGTGGCGGCCGATGTATTCCGCGCGGTGGATCCCTCGCTGCGTGTGGACGTGCAGCTGCATGATGGAGATGAGGTTTCGCCGGATGCGGTGATCATGCTTATTGAAGGCTCGGCTCGTTCTATCTTGGGTGCGGAGCGGACGGCGCTGAACTTTATTCAACGTCTTTCAGGAGTCGCAACGATGACCCGGCGTTATGTGCAGGCCATCGCCCACACGTCTTGCAAACTGCTGGATACGCGGAAGACTACGCCCGGCTACCGGTTGTTGGAGAAGGCGGCGGTGGTGCATGGAGGTGGAACAAATCACCGGCTCGGCTTGTATGATCGGGCCATGGTGAAGGATAATCATCTCATGACCAATGGTAACAGTGAGCACCTGCAAGCCTGCATACGGCGGCTGAAGGCAGAGCGCCCGGGTGTGGAGGTGGAACTGGAGGCCGATAACCTGACACAGGTGGAAGCGTTCCTCAAGTTGGAAGGAGTGGATTACATCTTACTGGACAACATGACTCCGGAGAATATGCGCCGTGCCGTGGAGATGCGCGGAGCCCATGCCAAACCGTATTTTGAGGCCAGCGGTGGACTCACACTCGCCACAGCGCCGGCAGCAGCTGAGAGTGGGGTAGAGTACATGAGCTTCGGTTGCCTCACGCATTCTGTACCGTCGTTGGATATCGGGCTGGATTTCACCACATTACCGTAAGATGGAACTTTCTGCCAGAGAAGCCCTGATTACGTTGAATCTGATACCGGGATTGGGGTCGGTGCGTGTCCGAAAGTTACTGGAATTTTTCGGTACAGCCGAGTTGATACTTGCCGCTCCGCGCGAGATGCTATCCCGCGTGCCGCACATCGGAGAAAAACTCGCCGGAGCCATTGCAGACTGGCGCCACTGTACTCAGGTACATGCTGAGATGGATTGCGCCGAGCGGCACGGAGTAACCATTACCACTTTCCTTGATGACACATATCCGAATGTCTTGCGTCGCATGTCCGATCCGCCCGTTGTGCTTTATTCGTTCGGTTCATGGATGCAGGAGGACGAACGACGTGCCGTTGCCGTGGTGGGCACTCGCATGGCTACGCCGTACGGCTTGAGTTGTGCGCGCAGTGTATGCCGTGACCTGGCAGATCAGGCCGGTTGTTGCATCATCTCCGGCCTCGCCCGAGGCATTGATACCGCTGCACATCACGGGGCTCTCTCTGCGCAGGGACGCACCATCGCTGTGCTCGGTGGAGGCCTCTCTCAGATCTTTCCGCCTGAAAATGTGGAACTTGTAGAGCGGATTATTCAGGGGCATGGCGCGGTGGTCAGTGAATTTCCCATGAATATGCGTCCTACCCGCAATTCATTTCCGCAGCGCAACCGCGTTGTCGCCGCATGGAGTGCCGCCACCCTCGTCGTGGAGGCAGGTGAGCGTAGCGGCGCTTTGCATACTGCGGGAATTGCTGCAGAATACGGGAAAAGTGTTTTTGCTATACCCGGCCAGATCGGCAGTATTGCTTCCCGTGGTTGTCATCGTCTCATTCGTGATGGAGCTATCCTCTGTACCGGTGCAGCTGATATCATTGCAGACATGGGCTGGGATGGCTCTCGCCAGCGCACGCTTCCCCTTTTTGCGAAAGCAACAACATCCCCTGCGGACGAATCACCCATTTTGTCCGCTATTGCTGCCGGACACTGCACTCTGGACGCTCTTTGCTCTGCTCTAGGGCTCAGCGCTGCAGAACTCACTCCCCAGCTCATGCGGTTGCAAATTCAGCACCAAATTACTCCGCTTCCAGGGGGCGTTTATGAACTCGTCTGACACACTCATTTGCTTGGAGCAGTGAGACTGTGCTTGTCAAAGGTGGTGTACTGTGGTAGGATGCGCGCCGTTCGGAAGGATGGCGCAGAAATTTGACATAAGGAGTTTGAATGCAGCGCAACGTGAGGCGGTGCGCACGTTGGACGGGCCGGTGCTGATTCTGGCGGGAGCGGGGACGGGGAAGACGCGAACGGTGACTTGCCGTATTGCGCACATGTTGGAGAAAGGGGTAGATCCGGAGGGAATCCTGGCTCTCACTTTCACGAATAAAGCGGCGCGGGAGATGGCAGAGCGCGTTGCGGGGCTGGTAAATGCGGAACAGGCGAAGAAGATGACGGTGTGTACTTTCCATTCCCTCTGCGTTCGTATCTTGCGCAAGGAGATTGGGAAATTGGGGTACAAAGAAAACTTTTCGATTTTCACGGGCAGCGACCAGGCAGGGCTCATCAAGCGTCTGATCATGGAATGCGGCGGACGCAAGGAGAAACTGGAACCTAATCAGGTGATTGCTGTGTATTCGGCAGCGCGAAACCGAGGGCTCAGCTGCAAAGAAATCGACGACAGCCTCATAGCGGCGGTGGCGGTGGCGTATCAGCGGGAGCTCAAGGCGCAGAATGCAGTAGATTTTGATGATCTGCTGATTCTGGCTGAGAGGGTCCTGCGCTGCTACCCGGATGTGCATGAGCGCTGGCAAAAAAGGTTCAGCTACATCACCGTTGATGAGTTTCAGGACACGAATGCGCTACAGATGAGTCTGCTGCGGCAGTTGGTGGGGCCGGCGCACAATGTGTGCGTCGTGGGAGACGATGATCAGTCGATTTATGGTTGGCGCGGGGCACAGATCTCGAATATTCTTGAGTTTGAGAGCTTTTTCCCAAATCCGAAAATCATCAAACTTGAGGAGAATTACCGCTGCACGCGGCAGGTGCTGGACTGCGCCAATGCTCTCATTCGCCACAATATCGGACGACGTGATAAAACTCTGCGTACAACAAAGCAGGGGGAGTTGCCGGTGCGTCTGGTGAGTTTGCCAAGGGCAGAAGAGGAAGCGGATTTCGTGGCGGAGGAGATTGAAGATATGCACCGCAGCAAACGCGAGGACTGGGATCATTTTGCGGTGCTCTTCCGGGCGAATGCACAGAGCCGCACGCTGGAGATGGCTCTGCGTGAGCGGCATATTCCTTACCGTATGGTTGGAACACGCAGTTTCTTTGATCGCAGAGAGGTGAAGGACATCTTGAGTTACCTGCATGTGATGGCAAACCCCTCGGCAGATCTGCATCTGCTGCGTGTGCTCAATACACCGCCGCGCGGCATCAGCACCACCACGGCGGGACTCATCATTGACACGAGTCGGGAGATTCATGAGAGTGTGTGGAATACTCTTCGCGACGAACGTTTGTTGAAAGATTGCAGCGATCGTTCGTGTGCAGCTATAGGGACTTTTGTCGAGCTGATGGAAAGTTACCGCGTCCGTTTTTCGGAAGAGGAGGGGCGTTACGCGGATGTGTTGCAGGAGCTTCTCAACGCAATAGGCTATGAAGAGTACATTTCTCGCAACTGCAAAACTGATGAAGAGCGTTTAGCGCGCCAATCCGCTATTCACGATTTGCTGGAAAACTTGCGCGAATGGCATCCCTCCGCAGGGAGCAGTCGACTTCAGGATTTTCTCGCCTCTCTTAGCCTTGATGATGAAAAGGAGGAGGAAGATATCGAAAAGAAAAAGGGCGTTTGTCTCATCACCATGCATGCTGCCAAGGGATTGGAATTCCCGCGTGTTTATATCGTGGGAGTGGAGAAGGGAATCCTGCCCCATACTCGCGCGGTGGATGAAGGTAATTTGGATGAGGAGCGGCGCCTGCTTTACGTTGGGATTACCCGGGCACAAGAGCAGCTTACGCTCACATACTGCTCCAAACGCATGCGCTACGGCAAAGAAGAAAAGTGTGCGCCCTCGGAGTTCCTGGATGAAATTCCTCAACCCCTCATCGATTATGTGGACTACGATGAGATGATGGCCACTCCACTCACTGAAGATGAGTGCCTATCTTTTTTTGATAACATACGGACCCAACTCGACGAGGACGACGAGTAAATTCACCGGTCATAAGGCAGCACTCGTACGCAGGTCATGCCGGCAGCAATTGCGGCACGCATACCGGGTTCGGCATCCTCAAACACCACGCACTCCTCCGGATTAATTCCCATGCGTTCGGCTGCCTTCAGGAAGATGTCCGGCGCAGGTTTGCCGTGCGGCACGTCTTCCGGGGTCACGATGATGGAGAAAAGATTCTCCAATTTTGCAGCGCGCAGGGTGGCAAGGGCTCCCGGCATGAAACTACCGGTACCGATGGCATAGGGGATATTCCGCGCACGAAGGGAGCGCACGAGGTTTACTGTTTCAGGGATGACCTCCAAGTCTCCTTTCTCCAGAAGGACGGCGTATTGGTTTCGTTTCTCTTCTGCCACGGTGTATGGATCCATGCTGAGGGAATAACGGGCATTGAGATCTTTCACAATATCCACCGCTGCCATACCCCCGTGCGCCACGAATTCATTCCATCCGAAAATTTCTTTTGGTGCTCCATTTTCTTTTAGGGCAAATTGCCATGCACGGTGGTGCATCGGCATGCTTTCCACGAGGGTTCCATCCAGATCAAAGATATACCCCCCGAAAACACGCTCCGGGATGGTGACACGCGGAGAAGAAGCTGGGCTGGATGTGATCACTGTCCGAAATAATCCACGAAGTTCTGCAAGTCGTTATCCTTGCCGAAGAGCACGAGTACATCTCCTTCTTGGAAAAGCATCGTGGGCTCCGGGGTATCGATGACTGGCTGCTCCGGCTGAAGGATGACGCCGTCTGCCGCGGAGGCCTCAGTGGCTTTTCCGCGGCGTACAGTGAGTAAGTTCAGTCTGTAGCGGCTGCGCAGTTCAACCTCCATGAGACTCTTGCCGATCCACGGTGGCGGCAGGTTGATTTCCGCCAGTGAATGAGTAGCGTCAATTTTTCTAAGGCGCATGAGTCCCTCGTTCACAAAGAGGGTGGCGAGTTGCTTAGCAGCCACATCTTCCACACGGAAAAGTTCGCTCACGCCGATGGCTTTCAGCACGCGCCCCTGCAGCTCATTCACGCAGCGAGCGTACACGTGTTTTACGGTGGCAAGTTCTTTCAGCTGCGCGGCAATGAGTAAACTGCGTTCAAAGCTTTCACCCACGGCAATGATAACGCAGGTGTCCTCTCCGAGATCCAATTGACGCAGCAGGCGTGTATCCGATGCGTCTCCAACAATGGAGTAGGCGACGGAGTCTTTGAGTTCGGAGATCACGGATTCTCGCTCGTCAATGATGGTGACCTCAAAACCGCTCTGGGTGAGGTAAAGGGCGAGAGCCCGTCCGAATTGTCCGATTCCGATGATGACAAATTTCATAGCGGTGATATTAGTTAAGTGGGAGTCTTGTTTCCGGGTAACGGAAGGACTGCGGAGGTTTGGGGGTGATGAAGATGAGCATGAAAGTAAACATGCCCATGCGGCCAAAGAGCATGTTGACAGTGATGATGATCTTGGAGGCAACCCCGAGTTCATCAGGAGAGATAAGAGAATAGCCTGAGGTGGTGTACGCACTGACTTCCAGGAAGAGCATCCGGATGATGCCATTCGGTCCCGTACCAATGCCTGGCTCAAGAAGGAGGAGAATCATTGTCGTCACGATAATCCAGAATATAGAAAGCACCACGGTGGCCATGGCTCGCTCCACCGTGCTGCGCGCAATGCGGCGCGAGTGAAATTGCACATCCTGCTGTCCGCGCAGCACGCGAATCACCTCCAGCACACAGAGCGCAACCACCGGTGCAAACACACCGCCGCCTGTGCCTGCCGGGTTGCCACCCACAAACATCAGAAGGCAGAGGTATATCTGGTACACCGGTCCGTAATCCGAGATATTGGTGAGGTTAAATCCGGCAGAACGCCCCACAGTGTTCCACATGCTTTCCCAAATGGAGATTCCTGTTTGATGGGCATGGCTGGAAGGTTCCAGCAGACTGAGCAGGACTAGCCCAACAAAGCCCGCGAGGAGTACGATCCCCGTCACGCGAAAGACCAGCCATGAGTGCGTGCTCCAGCGTTGGTTGTTTTTATGTCCCTGCAGCCGTCGCCTTAGGCGCGTGAGCCCCTCCAAGTAAATGCCGAACCCCAATGTGCCTGCGAGTACGAGTAAAAGCATGACGACTTGCGCACCATAGCCCTGTACGATTCCCTGCTGTGCCATGTTGTTGGGGAAGAGGGTAATGCCGGCGTTGCAGAAGGCGGAGACGGAGTGGAAGATGGCGTAAAACCACAGGTGATTCTGAGGAATTGCGGGGTTGCCTTGCCATTGGTAATATAGCAGCACAGCCCCGATAAGTTCAATGCTCAGCGTTACAAATAATACAGCGCGCAACAGGTAGGGGATAATGTGGACTCCTTCCTGATCCATGATTGCCGAAAGGGCCGAGCTCTCCCGCGTGTTGAGACGCTTGCCCACCATGAGTAGTACGAGGTAGGTGAAAGTCATCACCCCCATGGCTCCAATCTGAAAATCTGCCAGTACAACCAGTTTGCCCAGTGGAGTGAGCTTTTCCGAGATGTCGATGCACGTCAGCCCCGTGATGGAGGTAGCACTTGCGCAGGTGAATAGTGCGTCAATGAACGAGATAGGTGTACGTGAGGCTCCAGGTGTGAGTAATACCAATGTGCTGACAAGCACGAAGGCGACCATCGCTGTGAAGAAAATTACTGAAGGTGACCACCGTCGTGCATTGCCGTGGTGCAGCATGGCCCGATGCTCTCGCACATAGGTGACGGTACTCAGCACAGCAAAGAATCCAATGAGCAGTACCAGCGCCAGTCCAATCCAATACAACTGCTTTGGCAGAAAATCCCACAGCATTCCCGCAAAAACAAAACATGCCGCCAGTCCAACTCCCAGCTGTCGGCACACAATGCCACTCGGCATCCGGCGTGCCAGCATGGCAGATACCGCCGTAGTCAGGACGCACAGTGTGTTGAATCCGATAAGACTGCAGAGAATCAGATGCATGCTGCGCGTGAAACTCGTCAGCATCTCTCCTCCGGCAATAGTCGGCACAAAGCAGGCTTCCCACAAGATTACCCCGAGCGCCATAAATCCCGAGACGATCTCCGGAAGTTCCAGTGCTCTGTTCTGTTTGACTTTCGAGCCCATAGCGGCCTGAGCGCGTATGATAACAGGAATCCGCGTCTGTTTCAAGTGCGAACACTCCATCACTCCTTTAACTTACGCCGTTGTTTAAATGAGATTACCCCTTGGAGCAGGGCAAACGAATTTGAGGAGAAGTAAATCAACAGAGGAACTGCTCTTATTGACTGATATTATCCGTCTATACGCATCAAAAATCATGACAACAAGAGGTCATCATGCTGATGGATCTGAAGGGATCTCAGTATACATTAATAATCCGAAAAAATCTGCGCAACGCGCACATTATTAATAAATCGTACATCGTACATCGTACATCGTACACGGTTAATTAGGGGTGTTAAAATACGCGGGACTGAGGTAGAATAACCGCAGTTGCGGAAGGA
>CANQJI010000061.1 GCA_947624205.1 uncultured Akkermansia sp.
GAGTGAGCAAGGACATGGCGGAGGCGGTGAGGTTATACCGTTTGGCAGCGGAGCAGGGGTATGCGAGGGGGCAGTGTTTACTTGGCATATGCTATGCGAACGGCAATGGAGTGAGCAAGGACATGGCGGAGGCGGTGAGGTTATACCGTTTGGCAGCGGAGCAGGGGTATGCGGGGGCGCAGTGTTTACTTGGCATATGCTATGCGAACGGCAATGGAGTGAGCAAGGACATGGCGGAGGCGGTGAGGTTATACCGTTTGGCAGCGGAGCAGGGGGATGCGACGGCGCAGATTAACCTTGGCTTGTGCTATGTGCTCGGCAAGGGAGTGAGCAGAGACGTGGAGGAGGCAGAGAAGTGGCTTCGCAAAGCAGCGGAGCAGGGGAATGAGGAGGCAAAGAAAGCTCTTCAAATACTACCATACGCATTATTTATCCACTAAACACCTAATCCTATATAACCATGAACGAATTCTTATCTAAATTCTCACTCCAAAACTTCCTGCGGCAATTTTATTGTGGGGTTGTATTCTTCTTGCCATTGTATTTGTTTGTGCCTTGGAAAGTTCATGAATTCTTCTTCCGGAGTGGTCTTTGCTGTAAACAACTTATTTGTATAGGTGCTCTGGCATGTGTCATTGGAACGCTCATATATCATTTGGAGAAAAATTTGTATAGCTATGTAATACAGGGGATTTATGAATTGTTGGAAGAATGTAGATCGTGTAAATTGTTCAAGAAATGTAAACTATATTGGGAATGTAGACTATTTAGAACAATCATAATCGCTTTAGTAGTAATTGGTCTATGTGCTTTAATTTATTTGTTGCATTTGTCAATCGGGGAAAGTATATTGTTTTCTATTTTTGTTTTATGTATAGCAAAATTAATTTTAGATGGAAAAGTCTTCAAAACAACAATAATTAGTTGGATTATAGAAGGAAGTGATGCCAAAGAAAATAGAGATAAAAATCATACAGAAACCGACGAAATGCAGGCTCGTGATGCTGGTCATGGAGAGATTACGATGCACGATTTGAGGAGCATAGCGGGAAAAATAGCTGTCTGGTCTGATTTCATTCACTGTACGCAAAGTTGCTGTTTTGCCTGGATACTTGGCACTTGTTTCTCGTATTGGATTATTGAAAGAAATTATTATTCAGGATACCTCCAGGATATGTCTTCCACGATGGATTGGAGCCTTATAGCCGCTTTTAGCATACTCTTCATTGAAAGTGCATTTATTGACCGCCATAGGTATAGCTTTGTGATGGAAATGAAAAGACAATATAAGAAGTTGTTTCCTCACAGTCCTTATGTTGAGACAGAGACAGATAAACCCCAGGAGAAGCCAAAGGATTGTTGAGCCCGTACATCTCTGTGCAATGATGCAGATTGTGTTCCATATGGAAGAATTAAGGTAATAATTAAAATTCAGAGAAACTAAGATAAAGGAAAAGACCATATCCTAGCCCAAGGGATGGAAGGCGGTGCAAATCTGAATCCACGTAACGGAGCGGAGGAGCGGTCAGGGTATCCGGCGAGGAGAGAGAAAAGAGTTGCGGTAGGAACAAGGGTTCCGAGACAGGTCAGACGCTGAGAAACCGTCGTATGCCATAAAAGGCACGTGCGGTGGTGCGAGAGGGGGCGAAAGCCCTCTACTCGGATTCTCGTAACGGAAATGCCGGGGGAGACGTGTGCTCCGTCTTTTTCTACGGCATGGGTTTCCTAACCTTGTTCTCCCTTTCTGAGGGAGCGAATTTTGTCACGCAAAACGGCGGCAACTTCAAAATCAAGATGGGCGGCAGCATCGCGCATTTCTTTTTCGAGTCGGGAGATGGTGTGTTCCGTAGATTCGTCAGGTTCGGCAGCCATGAGATCGCCTTCCTTCTCCTCATCCGGTGTGTAGAGACGCAGAGCGGATTGGTCCCGGCGTTCGACGCTGTGTGGGGTGATACCGTGTTCGAGGTTAAAAGCGAGTTGGATTTTGCGGCGTCGGTCGCTTTCGTCGATGAGGCTGCGGATGGAGTCCGTGACCACATCGCAGAAGAGCACGCATTCGCCATGCACGTGACGGGCTGCGCGACCGGCTGTCTGAACGAGACTCGTTTCGTTGCGCAGGAAGCCCTCTTTGTCCGCATCGAGAATGCACACGAGCGAAACTTCCGGTAGATCGAGACCCTCGCGCAGAAGGTTGATGCCGACGAGAATATCCACCTTTCCACTGCGCAGGCGACGTAAGATTTCCACGCGTTGGATAGCGTCTACATCCGCATGAATATACTCAACACGCAGTCCGACGCGTCGGAGGTAATCTGTGAGGTCTTCGGCGGTGCGCTTGGTGAGTGTCGTGATCAGTACGCGCTCACCGGCTTCCGTACGTTGGTGACAGAGTTCGATCGTTTTATCAATTTGTCCCTCCAGAGGATACAGGGTGATTTTCGGTTCCGGCAGGCCGGTGGGGCGGATGAGCTGTTCAACAATGAGAGGAGTGCCGAGGCGGGAAGGGTCAAATTGATTCACCGGGGGTGAGGAAGGATTCGGGGCGTGGCGCAATTCGGAAAGCTTGTGAAAGAATACGCCATGGAAACCCTCCGGTGCGTGAGTAATGGCTCGACTAGCTTTTTCACTTCTCGCATGAGTGTTACCGCGGGTAGCCTTCAGTACGGGGATGTACGTTTTGTTGCCCGGCACGCAGTTGACGTATTCGAAAGGACCGGGGGTGGCGCTCATATAGATGAGCTGCTGTTGACGCTGCATGAATTCATCAAAACGCAGCGGGCGATTATCCAGAGCAGAGGGCAGGCGGAACCCGTGATCAATAAGTACTTGTTTGCGTGAACGATCGCCCTCGTACATGCCGCCTATTTGAGGGACAGTAGCATGCGATTCATCGATAATGGTGAGATGATCCTGCGGGAAATAATCCTGAAGGGTGGAGGGGGTGCTGCCCGGGGCTCTACCGGCCAGGTGGCGCGAGTAATTCTCAATCCCCTTGCAATAGCCGATTTCCTGAATGAGCTCCAGATCGTAGTCTGTGCGCATTTTGAGACGCTGGGCTTCGATGAGTTTGTTCTGCTGTTCGAACCACTTGACACGCTCAGCGAGTTCGGCGCGGATGCTATGCATGGCAGCTTGTCGCCGCTCGGGGGCAGAGACATATTGCTTGATGGGGAAGAAGATATAGCCGTTCATTTCCTCACGCGCGCGACCGGTAGCGGCATCCATCAGGGTAATGCGTTCAATTTCATCCCCGAAAAATTCAATGCGAATCGCTTCGCCGTCGCTCTGACCGGGGTAGATATCCACCACATCCCCGCGCACGCGAAAGGTGCCGCGGCGGAAGTCGTAGTCGCTTCGTTCGTAGAGCAGCTCCGTGAATTCGCACAGCAATTCATCTCTATCGATTTCCTGCCCCTTGCGCAAGGAGAGTGTGAGCTCACGGTAATCCTCCGGAGAACCTAGTCCGTAGATACACGAAACACTCGCCACCACAATTACATCCCGCCTCAGCAGCAGGGAACGCATCGCATTCAGGCAAAGGCGGTCAATTTCATCGTTAATGGCGCTGTCTTTCTCGATGTAAGTATCGGTGCTGGCGATGTAGGCCTCCGGCTGGTAATAATCGAAATAGGAAACGAAATATTCTACGGCGTTGTGAGGGAAAAAGCCTTTGAGCTCTGAGTAAAGCTGTGCTGCGAGTGTCTTGTTGTGCGAGAGTACGAGAACAGGTCTATCCTGCGCCGCGATGATGTTCGCCATTGTGAAAGTCTTGCCACTGCCGGTGACTCCCAGCAGACATTGGTGGCGATTCCCGGCGTGCAGGGACTTCAAGAGCTTGCCAATGGCTTGTTCCTGGTCACCCGAAGGCTTGTAATCCGTGCAGAGTTGGAAGATTGACATAGTAACCCTTTCAGAAGGGAAGGGAGTCAAGGAATAAAAACAGCGTTGACAGAGCGCGGTGTTTCATGCATGATGCTCCTCGTGTACATCCCTACCCAAGAAGTACGATACAGCAAATTGGCGCGTTTGACGCTCTTTCTTTGTGTCATGCTGCCTTCTGCTGTGGTAATGTGGCTGGGAGGGGATCATGACCTCGTGTCATGCGCCATGGGCTTTTTGTGGCCATTGGCTCTTCCCCTTGCTTTTGTCGATTTTCCGATGGTAGGAGCGATTTGTTGTTCAGCGTTGGTGCAGGCTTCGGTCTTTTTTCTGATGGTTCGCAGCCACAAACTCTCTCCGCGAGGGAAGGCGACCTTTTCTATCACGTGGGGAATGCTATTTGCCTTTCTGTTGCGTTTAGCGCTTGCCTACCAAGTCTGGCTTGCTGCACTCCCAGGGCAGACGCATTAGGAAATGTGTCTGCCTATGTACGACGGTGGCGCCTAACGGCGCCTATGTACGATGTACGAGGTACGATGTACGATTTGGGAAGCTCGGCGGCTTCGCCGCGAATTTGGCGAAGCGGATGCGATGGCGGTATTGAGGAACGATGTACGAACATAGTTAGAAAGCGGCGGCGGTGGCAGACAGGGTCTGCCCATGTACGAGGTACGAAGTACGATGTACGATTTGGGAGTTCGCGCGCCGTGCGGCGCGGGACTCTTGTCGTCATGATATTTGAGGCGTATATCAGTCAATAGGGGTATTCCTCTGTTGATTAACTTCTCCTCAAATGCGTTTGCCCTGCGGAGGAGACTTGATGGGTCGTGCCTTTAGAAAAGCCGGACTGCTCGTGATAGAGCAATCCGGCTTAAAATCGCAAATGTATCGCGTGAGCTTAATCCTGAGCAGGCGCTGGTTTGGGCTCAGCGGGAGGAGGTGGTGGACAATCACCCTTCGGCCCCGGCTTGCCGCAGCAAGGGCAGCAGCCGCGACGAGGACCATGCGTGGCCGGGCCATGTCCATGGCGACGAGGACCGCGCTGTCCGGCTCGTTTGGAGAACTCTTTCTTCATGGCGTCCTTCTCCTGGTCATCGAGCTGCCCATCCTTGTTCGCATCAAACTTCTCGAGGATTTTCTTCTCGAATTCGGCCTTACGGGCTTCAAAGGCTTCCTTCATGGCAGCCTTTTCCTGGTCATCGAGCTGACCATCCTTGTTCGCATCGAACTTCTCAAGGATTTTCTTCTCGAATTCGGCCTTACGGGCTTCAAAGGCCTCTTTCATAGCAGCCTTCTCCTGGTCATCAAGTTGACCATCCTTGTTCGCATCAAACTTGGCAAGCATGTGCTTGAAGTGCGGGTTCTGACAAGGGCATGCAGGAGTCGGGTGGGGACCCGGAGCCGGCGCCGGAGCTGCTTCCTGAGCCATGATCGGCATAGCGGCAGCCATCAGTGTGAGTAGGAGTGATTTCATGTTGATTTAGGTTTTAGTGATTGAGGAAGGAAAAATACATCTTCCCTCCATGGAAGAGAACGAAAACTCCTCCACACTTTCTACAAGTGGTTAGAATTTTTTGCAATGGACGAGAAATTCTTTTCCGTCAAAGGAGCGAGAGAACAGCTTCAGCTGCCTGAGCAGCAGCGCCTCCCCGTTTTGAGAGAGAGGAAACAGCAGCTTGCACATTGCGCAGGGTTTCTTTGCGTCGTCCAGGAAGCATGAGCTTTTCAAGTTCCTGCATGCAGCGCTGTGGGGAAAAATCGTGCTGAATGAGCTCTGTGGTCACCGGTGCATCGGCCAAAATATTCACTATACCGATGAAACGAATGGTGAGCAGTAGCCGGCCAAGTATATACGTTCCCCACGCTACTTTATAGACGAGAATAAAGGGCAAGTCATGCAGGGCCGCCTCGAGCGTGGCTGTGCCGGAGGTAACCAACGCTACCGTGGCGCGATCCATGAGCTCGTGGTAAGTACCAACGCCGATGGGCGGGAGATCAGTATCACGGAAACCTGCATGTGCTGCAATTTTGCGCATCTGAAGCTCCAGCCGTGGGTTACTGGCAGAAACTTCAAAACGCCATTCAGGGTGTTTCTCCTTCGCTTTGTGGATGAGCTGCAGGAAAACCGGGAAATGCTTTTCAATCTCACGTGAGCGAGAACCAGGGAAGAGACCGATAAGATTTTCTTCTCGTCTGTCGCTCTGTTTAGTGGCGGCAATATCATCTGCCAGCGGATGCCCTACGAATTCCGTGCGCAGTCCGGCATTTTCGAAATGAGCCTTCTCAAAGGGGAAGGTGCAGAGCATGAGATCCAAATCACGCGCAAGCTTTGGTAAGCGACCCTTGTGCCAGGCCCACACCATAGGTGCGATAAACCAGGCGATTTTGGTGTCGGGACAACGTTTGTGCACACGTTCGGCGAGTCGCTGATTGAAACCGGGGTAGTCGATAAGAATAAGGAGGGCCGGTTTATCCTCTGCGATCCGCCTTTCCATAGCTTTAAGTTCGCGCAGGAAGAACCGGGCATGGCGTAGCACCTCCACTACGCCAATGACCGCGGCTTGTTCCGCCCAATCGCGTACTCCCTCTGCAACGGCGTGCATCTCGCTGCCTCCCAGTCCGTGGAACTCAGTATCCGGTCGCCGAGCAAGCAACTCCCTCATAAGCAGCGCCCCCTGTTTGTCGCCGCTTTTTTCCCCAGCTATGACGTAGATCTTCATGGTAGTGGGTACCGGGGAGCAAAGAGAGGGAAGGACGAACCTATTTTTCAGGCGGCGTGTCGCACTTGGCGTTCGCTTCCAGCTTAACGCGCAGCTTCTCCGGCAGCTTGATCTGAATGTGGATGTCGCGCAGCTGATTCGGTTCTGCCGGAGCGGGAGAATCGCTCATAAGATCCGCTCCGCGGTTGTTCTTCGGAAAGGCTATAACTTCGCGGATCGAGGAGCAGTTACCCAGCAGCATCACCACGCGATCCAGTCCCAGGGCGAGACCGCCATGCGGCGGAGCTCCAAAGGAGAAAGCAGAGAGCAGGTGTCCGAATTGTTCCTGGATAGTTGCTTCATCCAGTCCGAGTGCGCGGAACGTGGCATCCTGCAGATCACGCTCGTGGATACGGATAGACCCTCCGCCTAACTCGTTGCCGTTGAGGATAATGTCGTATGCTTCAGCGCATAAATCCGTAGAGATTTCTCCGCGCAGCACCTTCTCCACATCCTCCGGAACCGGCCGCGTGAAGGGATGATGGATGGCGCAGAAACGCTGCGTCTCCGCATCCCAGCCAAAAAGAGGGAAGCGAGTGACCCAGAAGAGATCTACGTCCGTGTTGTCTTTGAGCAGCTCCATGTACTCCGCACACTCCAGACGCACACGGCCGAGTATGGTACAACTCTGTTCCCACGGACCAGCAGCGAAGAAAATGCAGTCACCGTCCTCAATGTTGAGGCGTTCCCTAAGAGCACTGATTTCAGCATCTGAGAGGCGCTTTGTGATGGGGCTCTTCCAGCCGTCACGGTCGTTCACATCTCGCACTTTGATGTAGGCGAGCCCTTTGGCACCGGCTTCCACGGCCGTCTGCGTGAGGGAATCCACCTGACCAACAGAGGGTGAAAATGCTTTGGCGTTGATAGCTTTCACCACGCCGCCCTCGGCAATTGCGGAGGCGAACACACGGAAATCACTCTTGGCAAAAATATCCGAGCAGTCTGTGAGCTTCATGCCGAAGCGACGATCAGGTTTGTCAGAGCCAAATTGATCCATGGCATCATGCCAAGTGACTCGAGGGAAGGGGATGGAGATTTCTCGTCCGATGGCTTCGCGGAAGACGCGCTGAAGCATTTCTTCTACCCAGCCGTAAATGTTCTCCGGTGTGATGAAGGAAGCTTCGATATCAATTTGTGTGAATTCCGGTTGGCGATCGGCCCGGAGATCCTCATCGCGGAAGCAACGAGCCACTTGGAAATACTTCTCCAACCCCGCCACCATGAGTAATTGCTTATACTGCTGCGGCGCTTGTGGCAGCGCGTAAAATGTACCGGGGTTCAGGCGGCTTGGTACGAGGAAGTCGCGCGCTCCCTCCGGCGTACTTTTGGAAAGAATGGGAGTCTCAATTTCCAGGAAGCCCTGCTCATCGAGGTAATCACGCATCGTTTTTGTAATGCGGTGACGCAGCATCATATTGCGCTGCATTTCCGGGCGTCGCAGATCCAGAAAACGGTACTTGAGGCGTAGATCTTCGTTTGCTACGTGGCGATCCAGTTGGAAAGGCAGTACCGCTGCGCGATTCAGTACTTTCATTCCATCCGCCTCTACCTCAATCTCTCCCGTTGCCAAATCCGGATTCGTAGCATCCACCTCATCCGTCTTCAAGCGACCTACGACCTTGCCTTCCACGCAAATGACGCTTTCCACGCGCAACGCTTCCGCCTGTTTTACCAGATCAGTGTTTACTTCCGGGTGAAAGACGACCTGGGTTTTGCCCTCGCGATCCCGCAGGTCGATGAAGATCACGCCGCCGTGATCACGCACAGTATCAACCCACCCGACGAGCGAGACGCGCTCACCGATGTGGGATGGACGAAGTTCATTGCAGGTGTGTGTTCTGTACGCGTTCATGATAAGATATGTGCGCGCGAGTTTAGCGCAGCAATGCAAAAAGTCAAGAAGAAGCGTACGGTAAACACATCAGAAAATACGTTTTCCATTTGCAATTTTTGACCCAGGAATTGCGGTTTGTTGATAATGTGTTTATTGTGTCGTTTCCCCGAAGTGCAATTCGGATGAAGGAAAGTTTCGGCAGAATGGATCAAGCTGCTCTCGAACGCCCCCGGGGCAAACGCATTAGGAAATGCGTTTGCCTATGTACGACGGTGGCGCCTGGCGGCGCCTATGTATGATGTACGAACATGGTTTAGAAAGCGGCGGCGGTGGCAGACAGGGTCTGCCCATGTACGAGGTACGAAGTACGATGTACGATTTGGGGAGTTCGGCGGCTTCGCCGCGAATTTGGCGAAGCGGATGCGATGGCGGTATTGAGGAACGATGTACGGACATAGTTAGAAAGCGGCGGCGGTGGCAGACAGAGTCTGCCTATGTACGATTTGGGAAGTTCGCGCGCCGCGCGGCGCGGGATGCTTGTTGTCATGATATTTGATGCGTATAGGCAATAATATCAGTTAATAAAGTCATTTTCTCTGTTGATTAATTTCTTCCCAAATGCGTTTGCCGTGCGCACGCCCCTTGGTGTTCAGGGAACGTATGGTGGGCAGGGGCTATGGGAAATAGACGGAATAAAAGGAGAAATTTACTCCTTGCTTCTATCCAGATTGATGGCGTCAATATCGCCGTCAACGAATTGAATTCGCAATTGCGCCGGAGCTTCTATTGCTCGTTTGACGAGTGATCCTTCCTTGTCGTACACAAGAGCAAAGCCTCGCTGGAGAGCATGATGCGGACTGACGGCGAGCAATCGTTGTTCCAGCAGGTCAAGAGCACTACGTCGACGGTTCAGAACAATATGGAGCTGCATCGCGATTTTCTGCCGTGTCGCAACTAGTCGTTCTTGTCCTCGTTCTGCGATGGCAAACAAGCGAGGGATGTTGATGCGAGAGTGGTAGAGATCCAGCGTATGCAAAGCATGGGTAAGTCTCCGTTTCGTGCTGTTGATAAGTCCTTCCTGGAACATATCGATGCGCTGGACATGCGGCGCCAGCAGATCGAGCGGATGACGCAGGGCACCGCTTTCCAGCACGCGCAGTTGGAGACGAGCTTTTTCGAGCCCATGACGCAAGGTATGCCGCAGCCGTGTCTCAGTTTCACGCAACATAGCATGCAGGGCCTGGGCATCCGGAGTAGTCAGCTCGATGGCCGCAGTGGGGGTTGGAGCCCGGAGATCCGACACGAAGTCAGCGATGGTGAAGTCTGTTTCGTGACCGACGGCGGAAACGACCGGCACACTGCAGGCGGCAATAGCACGGGCGAGAATTTCCTGATTGAAGCAGTTGAGATCTTCCTGCGAGCCGCCGCCGCGCGCAATAATGATATAGTCCACTGCCGGTAGCCCATGTTTTTCGGGTTCACTCCATCGGCGCAGCGCGTCTGCAAGTTTCAGCTCTGCGCCTTTCCCCTGCACCGGAACCGGCAGCAGGTACGCGCGAATCCACGGTGCTCGTTGCTCCAGTCTGTGCCGCATATCCTGAATCACCGCTCCCGTGGCGGAGGTTACAAGACCTACAGTTTGCGGATAACGGGGCAATTTGCGTTTACGTTCCTGAGCAAAGAGACCTTCAGCCCGCAGTTTTTCCTTTAGTGCCTCAAATTGTTGCTGTAGAGAACCCACTCCGGCCTCCTTCACATACGAGACGATGAATTGCAGTGAGCCTCGCCCTTCCCAAACGGTCGGAGTGCCGGTAAGTTGCACCAGCATGCCTTCCTTCAAATGTGCGGTAAACAGACCTGCTCGGAAACGGTAGAGCACGCAGGAGAGTTGGGCGTTCTCATCCTTGAGCGTGAAATAGATGTGTCCACTGCTCGGCTGTCGGCAGCCACTCACTTCTCCGACCACCCTGCAGGTGCCGACGGCACCTTCCACGGTGTTTTTGAGGAAGCTGAGCAGGTTACTTACGCTCCATGCTTCTTCGTTTTCTGCCATAGTTACTCGTTTTCTTTATTTTCAGGATAGAGGGTTCGGTTCGGATCTTCCCATTCTGCATCATATCCCTTCGCATATGAAAATAATTCCCGATGCAGGTAGGGATGAAACTCATCTGTCTTTTCCGGAGAGATTTTCTTTTGCACCGCCATGTTCAATACCCGCATCATTTTTTGCATCATTCCAAATGTCATTTTTCTTCCGTTGCGTGCACGCTGCACTTGCTTATGCGTCAACTGCTCTGAAGCTCCTCCGGTCAGGACCATGTCGTGATTGTTTAAGTTCCAATTGCGCATGATGGTATCCAGTCGCTGAGTACCATATTCTCGCTTTGTTTGTTCCTCTTCTGCCATTTTCCTGCTTGCCTCTCTCGAATGATGTTGTTCTAAAATATGTCGAGCGTGTCAGTAACCGGGGATATGTCGCACCTTAAATCCACTGCACCCTCGTGATTTCGTGTACCAGCGTGGTCCAACACCTCGTCCGCTGCCCGTCGTATCAAACCTGGCTCCTGCGATAATCAAGAAGACGTGACCTGGTTTTGTGTACACCGTGAGCCATTTCCCATAGCCCGGTCTGCCCCAGCGCAGGAAATCTCCGGAGGTAGGATGAGTCCCGGCACGCAGCATCCCGGCTTCGCGCAGCACGAAAGCAACGGATCCGGAGCAGTCATAGGCGGAGTCGAGATGTCTGCCGTGACCTCCTCCTCGGCGATAGGGTTTACCGACGATTTTGTTAGCAGCGGCGATGGCGCGCTTGATGCGTGGCGGCGCATGGGAAGGAGCGATAGCACGACCGTACACAAGTTTGATAGTGTAGCCTTTACGGTATACGTAATTCGGTGTGTAGCGCATCTCTTGCTGTTGGCATCCCAGCAGCAAGAGAATTCCGAAAAGTAAGAGAAGAAAACGATACACGCCAGCGCCATTCTAACAGAACGGGTTATTCGGAGCAAGGGTAAACGCACAGGAAAATGCGTTTGCTGTGTCGTAACTTTCTTGTCTTCACTTTTTAGTCGTGTTATAGGAGGAGCATGCGCTTCATATTGGCCATGATTTTGCTGAGTGTCGGGTGGCTGGCAGCACAGGAGTGCGAGGATGGCCTCTGTAAGGAGGAGGAAAGCATGGATGTCCTATGTCCGGTGGGAGAAGAAAGAGTGCAACCGGTGCGGCAGGCGGCCAGGCTTGATACCCTGCAGGGCAAAACGATTGCTTTGGTGGGTGGTAGTTTTATGGCACGCGTGACACATCCGGAACTTAAGCGACTGATCCTGGCAAAATACCCGCAGGCGCACGTGATAATGCTTGGCGAAATCGGAAGCGCCGGACCCTGGCCTGCATCGGGGGTGAAGCGCCGGCAAAAGGAGGAGTTCATGGCAGCACTGCGCGAGAAGCACGTGGATGCCGTGGTGTCCGGTAATGGCGGATGCGGCCTTTGTACACCCAGGGAAATGGGATCTTGCATCGCGGCAGAGCATGCCGGACTTCCATCGGTAATGATTGCCGCTCCGGGATTTGTAGCTCAGGCAAAATCGACGGCACGGGCGGCGGGGGTGCGCATTGCTCGAGTGGCGGTGTATCCCGGTGCATTTGCATCCGATACAGAGCAGCAGCTTATCGAGAACACCCGCAAGGTGCTCTGGCCGCAAATTGAAAAGGCTCTCACTACTCCTTTTACCGAAGTCGAAAAGGCCGAAGTTACACGGAATACCGGTGCTGTGCAGAAAGGGATCGTATTTTCCGGCTCCGTTGCTGAAGTGAATCGTTATTTTGCCTCCATGGGCTGGACGGATGGACTGCCCGTTCTGCCGCCCACACCGCAAGCCGTGGCGGAATTTTTGCGCTTCAGCGATGCGGAACCCGGCACTCCTGTCGCCGTAGTACCACCCTCGCAACGTGTCGTTACGGTGCAACAAGTGGCTGTGAACGGGGTGATGGCGGGGTGCCCGCCGGAATTTATGCCGGTTCTGGTGGCACTCACACAAGCACTCTGCGACGGGAATTTCAGGCGTACACTTTCCAGTACGCACGCTTGGAATCCCTATTGCTGGCTGGGAGGCCCTATTTCTCGTCAGCTTGCACTTGATCATGCCCAAGGGGAAATTTCTGCACAACGCAATGCCGTGTTAGGTCGTTTCATGAATCTTGCGCTCATTAATTTCGGTGGTTATGACGTGAAGAAAAATCGTATGGGTACTTTTGGCTACCTGATGCCATGGTGTCTCGCGGAGGATGAAGAGACAACTTTGCGCCTCGGTTGGCGTACACACCAAATGCAATGTGGTTTTGCGGTGAACGACAACACTCTTACTGTTGCTTCTGCCCTCTGCTGGGGCAATAATCTCTCGCCCGCCACGACGGACGCGCAGAAGATCGTAGAACTCCTCGCATGGGAAGCCACTCAGAAGCAACAGTTTGCTCTCGGTAGTGGGATGCCGTTTGTGTACCGCGTTTTTCTTATAACGGAGCCTGTGGCGCAGGATCTCATGCACGGCGGATTTCTCAGTAAGGAAAAGCTGGAGGGGGCGATTATCCGGCTGGCACGTGTGCCCCTGCAGGAGCGTGCTTTTGCTAATTATTATGCTAACCCGGGCAGTTCGTTTAATCCTTCTTCCTACCCTTTCCATCGGCATGTCGCCCGTATCTCTCACAATGAGAATGCCCAGAACACCCCAACACCTCCCTGGCTGGCGTGGACCAAACAGCAATCTACCTGCACTGTACCCGTCATGCAGCAAGGAAAGACTGCCATTCTTGTTACCGGCGACGCAAATCGTAACAAGGCAATGTGTCTGCCAGGCGGTGCATGGGCAGCACGGCGCATCGTTTTGCCGCGGGCGTGGGATTCACTCATGGAGCAAAGAGGCTACGCTCCTCTTAGATCATTTTATATCAACGCTTCCCCAAAAACATCCTCTGATACTAAGGCAGGGATTCAGAGCAGGCAAGATAGACACTCGACCGCTGAATCTGACTCACCGAGGAACTCACTGTCCCCCATGCGGTTTTTTAACGGTCTGCGTCGCCGGTTCGATCACCGGTGAAGTAGTGCTCCCTCAGACATTGCGTCGCGTAGTTCCGCTAAGCGCAGTATAACGCCTTCGATAATGTTGGCCGGGCAGGAAGCGCCGGCAGTAAGCCCGATTCGCCAGGTACGCGAAAAATCGCGTGCAACATCCGGCAAGGGGATATCTTCCTCCGTTCGGGTATTGATATTGAATCCTCGCACGTGTAGCAGATCAGGTAAGCAGGCGGCGTCTCGGACGAAGTAGGTGGGGAGCTGCCGAGCCGCGATTCGTGCGAGATGAGAAGTGTTTGAACTGTCGTAGCCGCCAATAATGAAGACGCAGTCCGGTTTTTCTTCCAAGAGATCGAGCAGCGCCTGCTGGCGATCTTGCGTGGCACCGCAGATGGTATCGAATGCGTGGAAACGTTCTGCCGATCCATCTCTTTGCTGCACGGCATCGCGGAGCATCTGCTGAAAGCGTGTGGTTTCCCCCTTTAGCATGGTAGTTTGGTTTGCCATGCCAATTTCCAGCAAGTCCGCGTCCGGATCGAATTCCGGTGAATAGCAACCTGTAAAATGCGTGAGGAATGTTTCTCTGTCTCCGCCGTGTGTGATGTAGTCCGCGACAATGCGGGCGTCTTCCTCGCTGTAAATGATGAGGAAACGTCCCTTTCCATCCTCTCCGCGGGAGTGAGATGCCGTGGCCATGCTCTCCTCGTGGTGGGATTTTCCATGGATGATGCTGGTGATGCCGCGCCGCGCGTACGAGCGAACGCGCTGCCACACCTTAATCACGTTTCCGCAGGTGCTGTCAACAAGCTGTACGCCTCGATTTTCCAGCAGTTTCCGCAGTTTGACAGAAACTCCAAATGCCGGGATAATGACCACATCCTGTGCGCCGAGGTGCTCGTAGCCCTCCCCATTAATGTTCCATGGCAGATGTAGCAGTCCAAGGGCCTCAAGCCGGGCATTGACTTCGGGGTTGTGGATGATTTCACCGATGAGCCAAATGCGTTTTCCCTTCATCACGTGGCAGGCCGCATACGCGATTTCGATTGCACGTTGTACACCATCACAAAATCCAAATGCCTTCGCCAACCTGATTTCTAGTCCTGGCAGTTGCAGCACATTTCCCCCCGCACGTATGCTTTCAATGAGGTCGCTGTGGTAACGCTGTACCTCTTCGCGTACCTGCAGCATCACTTCTTTGCGCCGCACATTGATGGGCCTTTTTTCACTCACGCGCCCATCATAACACATGGCTTTTCACTTGGGAAGAACGAAACAAGTTCAGGAGGCGCCGATTTTTCGCGCCTTTTCTGACTTAATCTCGGATGCATACTTCGGTACCGTGGGGGAGAGTACGGAACAGATCCATACAGGCGGCGCGAGTGATACGAATACAACCGTGGGAAGCCGGAACGCGGAAAACGTCACCGACGTGCATTCCGATGCCGTCACCGGTGAGACGCATGAAGTAGGGCATATCGCAGTGGTAGAGATTGGATCTGTGGTCGCGATCTTTCTGTGTGATGTGGAAGATGCCCGTGGGTGTGTGGTGCTTTCCCGAGCCTGTGCAGACCGGAAAGTCCATGGCTACGGCTCCATTGACGAAGCACTGGCCGCGCTGGTTGCCAAGTTCAATGACCACGCTTTTTTGGCCGTCGCTGTTCAACAAAGTATCATCTCGCCATGTAGAGAAGGTGGTACGATAGTCGGTGCTGTTACGGAAAGATGCGTAGTCGCCCGGTACGACGTCTTCTCCACCCGGGGGGATGCCGTTACGTGCGGCCTTCGAGACGCGGACAATTCGTGGCTGAGGAGGAGGACACCCGTACTGCGGGGCGTAGGCAGGATAAATGGCCGCGCGATCTTGCATTTGTTGGTCACTGATACACGAACTCAGTGAAGTTGCAAGGAATCCGCAGAAGGCAACCAACTGCGACAGACGCCGAGCACCGGGGGAGACTTTGAGTCGCTCCCCCAGCGCATCGTGCCTGTACTCGGTGTCCGGGTTCTTTGTATCAGACTTGAGCATCGTCGGTCTGCGCATGGACAGCACAGTTGCAAGCTTTTTCCCTGGCCTCGTCTCTCATATGATTCCAAGTATCCTTTGCGCGCTGTCCCATTTCGCGTCCTTTTTCCATGGCCTTGTTGCGCCATTCTTTCACGCAAGAACATTGCGACAGGGAACGCATGGCAGAGCAGGCTGCGATGCCGAATATGAAGTAAAGCAGATTCGTTTTCATACGCCCCACACCTTAGCTCTAACTCTCCCCTCGTGCAATCCTCTTCGCTAACGTGCGTAAACAGGCGGCAACAACTTCTTCAAGTCATTTCTCCGGCCAGCCCACTGTCTGGTGAATGATGGCTCTTTCACCGTCGTCCAGTCCTAGCTCCTTTGTGAGTGCTTTGTCGTCAATAAGTCCACGCACGACCGTTGCCAAACCCTTTGCAGTAGCGTACAGGTAGACATTCTGGTAAGCAGAGCCCACATGGCACTTCCCCCAGGCGTCATCCTTTGCTACAAAGAGCAGGTGAACAGGTGCATCGTTGACAAAAGGCTGCGTGGCTGTGAGCGGAATGAGGTTCTTATCGTTCACTTTCTCCAGAGTATTCTCTGCCGGCTTGTAGATCCAAGTCCCCGTTGTAGTGAGCAGGTAGAGCTTCATGTTCATCTGGTTTCTGGCCGTAGGTATCGTCCGCTTGCCAGAGGCGCTTTTTCCCCAGGCAACCCAGAGAATCTCACTGAGTGTCTGGTCATTCACTGTCTTGGTTTTATCGTAGAGTCGTCCGGATACTCGCTTGTTGATGGCATCCATCAGAGGCATCCCTCCCGTCACAACAGGAGCAGGGAGCTGTTTCACTTCCGCAGAGTATACAAGGCTTCCGAAGCACGCAGTACTGAGCCCCATTGCAATGAGAATTTTGTGTTTCATACTCTCATTATTTAGCAGACTCTCCCGATAAAGCAAGAGGAAAATTCAGGGCAAACGCATTAGGAAATGCGTTTGCCTATGTACGATTTACAACACGCACGACGACCCCTGGCAGGCGGGGCCTGCCTATGTACGATGGACGAAGTACGAAGTCAACCATAATTAAGGGGGGAAGTAAAATTTTTTTGTGCGGTGGTGAGAATACTGCTGCGCTTATGGGG
>CANQJI010000062.1 GCA_947624205.1 uncultured Akkermansia sp.
GCGGAGCCATGCTGACCTTCCTTAGTGTAAAATAAAAATTCGCCCACCTTAATTATTATAGTTGACTTAGGCAGACCTTGTCTGCCACCGCCGCTTCGTACTAGGCAAGCCGCCCGCCGGGTTTCCCCGACGGGCGACCAACTGCATTTACCTATTTATTCCTTTTGAGAAGAACTCGTTGAATTCTCCTCAGAAACCCATCCGGACGCCCAGTGCGGCATTCCATGCGTTCGCGTGCTCACGCAGCTCGCCGCCGGCATTCACGTAGATCTGCGAGTTCGGTGTCATCGGTACATTCACTCCCGCTCCGAATTGGAACGCCGTGCTGCCTGCCTTTGAGCCGTACACATTCTGCGTGTAGCTCGGATCTGCCAGCAGCGCCACGTTCGCCACACTCCGGCGGTCGCCTATGTCCTGCGCCACGTTCGCGTGTACCTCCGTGCTCACCGTGCGGTTCACTGCTTTCGCAGAGTTAATCGCCGCCAGCCAGCGCAGTCCAAGACCCAGTGTTACCGTGTCGCGCGTCTGCTTCTCCGTCGTAAGGCCTACGTTCCCCGCATTCTTCTCGCTGAACCCGTCCATGCTCGTGTGCATCACTGCCACGTTGAACAGCGGCTGGAGGATGTTACTCTTGTTGTCCTTCACCGGGTGGAGGTCATAAGTAACTTCCCACATCGCCCCCAGGCTGCTGCCGCTCGTGTTGCTCGTGGCGGTGTAGCTGCCCGCTCCGTAGTTCACCGTGCGCTTGAGATCCGCCTCATTCGTGCCGAGGGTGAAGAGCAGCGTGTTGCCCCAGCGACCGTTCTTCGCCTGGCTCCAGAAGCTCACGGTGTACGTATCCAAATCTCCCTTGGCGTAATCTGCTGCACGTGCCTCCAAGTCGCCATAGCTCGCTGAGAGGCTCACGCCGACACTCCAGTGGGCATCCACCTGCGCATCGATGCCCACGGCGCCACCCCAGGAGTTGAGGCGATAGCCGCTCTCATCGCCGACGCTGTGCTGCTCGGAGAAGAAGCTGGTACCCTCCACCCAGACGTGGGAGTTCCTGCAGGGACGCTGCTGGGCAGTCGCCTCGTCGGCATTACCCTGGCAGCGCAGCCGTCCCGCCTGCAAGGCATGATCACGCACGCGGCCCATTTGGTTGCGCAAAGCCGCACTCTGCGCCGCGGAGAGAGAGGTGAGCGTGCTGCCTGCCACGGCGGCGCGAATGCGATTGACCTCCCCAGCATTCCCGGCATCCGTGGCGTTTCCGATTGCCTCCATGACATCCAGCACAGCCGGATCGGAGTCGAGGAGGTGTTGAGAGACATGATGGTTGAGCAGCATTCCGCCCGCATACGCCACCGAGCTGCGGGAGCTATCCTGAATATCGGAATTCGTGTACGGCTCAAACTCCAGGATACCTTTCTTGTTCACGGGCGTCTCCTCGATAGCCCTTGCATCGCCTCCCAAGCTCGAGAAGAGGGCTACTCTTTTTATGCTGACGTTGTCTTCAAACACGATGCTTGCGCTCTTGAAGAGGGCTCTCAGAATCCCTCTCAGTTCGACATTCGCTTTCAGTTTTCCTTCTGCAGCGGATGCGCCCGCCCCGGAAATGTAGTTGTCCGTGGTTCTCACATTGCCGGTCATGATGACAATATTCTTCAATCCGCTGCTCGAGTGCTCGGCTACAACATCCTTGAGGTTTTGAATCCTGAAGGTCGTCCCTTCCTCAATGATGATGCGTCCATTGCTTTCCGTCGTCAGCATAGGCGAGCCGTACTCTCCCGTCCCCCATACGTCTTCCTTGCTCAGGTCGAGATTGATGATGGTGGTGTCTTCCGTTCGGATGACAAAGTCGCCTTTCACCGTATTGACTGTTGTACCGGTCTGCAATTCGTACGTGGCGCCGGCGCTACTTCCTTCTTCAGATTGTACACCCCCGAGAGTATTGCCGCCCTGAGTCAGGTTGAGGATGCTACCGTCCTGCATGGTAAGGTTGCTATCTCCCATGTCTGCCCCCTGCGCGTGGAACTCGCCTTCCACCTTGGCAGCGCCTTCCAGAGCGCCTGTGAAAGGTGCATCTTCAGCGTTGCCGGCAAGGGTGAGATTGTTCCCCGAAACAGTCTTGTCGCCGCTGAGTTCAAGCGTGACGTCCGCTTCTCCGAAGTCCGCACTACTCGCGTTATCGCCTAATTCGAAAGTCAAGCCATCCTCATCCTCAATATGGAGGTTGTCACCGAACGTGATTTCATCGCCGTCCAGAACGATGGTGCCCTTACCGGTGAGTGTACCTTGACTATTCTCGTCAATGGAGCCTGAGAGCGTGAGCCTGCCGTCCACCTCCAGTGTGCCGTCTTCGCCGATCGCCAGCTCGCCGCCGATAGAGTTATCCGCGCCCTCGAGCGCCAGCGTTCCTCCCGTCACGGTAACGTCTCCTGCGGTTTGCAGATTGCCACCCACTCTCAACTCCGAGTTCCCTGTCTTTTCAAGCGTAACGTTCTCTCCCGTCGTTGTAATATCCCCTGCGAACATGGTGTTTCCAAGGGCGGGATCATCCGCGCTGTTGCAATTCAAGGACACCGTGTGATCCTCTTCCCCCGCGAAGTTGAGGGTACTGCCGGCTGTTCCTGACAGCTGCCGGAGCGTTCCATCGCCATCAACCGTGACCTCCACGTTCTTACCATCATCCACAACGACTCTGCCGTAGTCATTCAGCTCCGAAAGGGTGGCGTCGACACGTCCGTCGCCGTCGTCATCATGCGCGGATGCCTCCCACAGGTAAGTCACGTCGCCTTCAAGCAATAAGCTGCCGTTTTCAGCATTTACGCTCGTTACGTGGAGCCCCCAGTTCGAGCCAATTTCGAAATTCTGTCCCTCCTGCCATCCTGTCAACGTGCCATTGGTGAGCTGGACCTCGAGCGTAACGTGCGCTCCGTTCTCCGTCAGCTCACTTAAATGCGACCCTGTGAAATCCAGAATGACGCGGCTTCCGGATGCTACGGCGACTTGCCCGCTTTCCGGATTTGCAAATTGGAAGATCGGGGTCACCTCTTTCTCAGAGTCCTGAACCCTCACGCGCTTGTCCCCAATGAGAAGCAGAACCGTTCTGTCCTGTCGCTTTGCGTTTGTCAGAGAAAGCCTACCATCTCCGATGTTGAGAATGGACGTTTCATCCGATTGTATAGAGAAACTGAGCAACCCCCTAGCCGACAAGCCACCCACGTCGATATCTTTCTCATAATCCGCATTCGTATCGATCGCTACTTGGGGCCAATAATAACTGTCCCGAATGTTCTGAATTGCTCCGGCATTTTCCAATTTGCCGCCGCTCATGTAAATGGCGCTGTACAAATCAGTGCTGTTTGTTATCCCCTCAAATGCCACTGTTGCGTCGTCGGAAACATACACACTGCCATGCAATTCCGCAGCTCCCTTTATCTCAAGACGTGCTTCGTCTTTCAAGGTGACTGTGGTACGGGATGGGATAGAGGTCGCTTGACTACCAACAGCTCCTTTTATTTCTCCGCCGTCTAGTCTCAACACACCGTCCCCGGACACCGTAACTTCAGAGGTAGATAACATGTACTCCGGAGTGCCCCTTCCCTGTTGCTCCGTTTCCCCCAAGTCTCCTGCTCCGCTTATGATGAATGTACCGCCGTCCTTGATCTCAATCACCGTTTTGCTGGATGCCTTGGCTCCTTCTGCCCCGTGTACAAAACCAATATGTCCACCCCCAAATCCACCGTTACATTCAAAAACTCCTCCATCCTCCACGGTGATGTGCGTCTCGATGGATACTGTCGGACCGGCTTGAGTAATATATACAGTCCCAATCTGTCCTCCATTCATCGTCAACTTGCTTCCCCCGCCGCTTATGTTGATTGTCGTTATCGCAGACGTGCTTGTGTTATTTAGCCCGCACGTTGCAGAACCAATCGTCGCTCTACCGGACATAGTGAGCGCTCCTCCGTTCGTGATGTTGATCTCGGTCTTCTGCCAGTTCGTTCCTTCGTAATACCCCAAGGCAACCCATCCGTTACCATCGCCGGGCGAGCCATAGCTACCTTTACCTTGGAGGTTCATGACGCTGCCGGTTCCGTCTATCGTCACGGAGAATTGAGGCGGGACGTCGTCTCCCGGCCTGGGTTGAAGAGCGGCTTCGCCAATCTGCTTCGAATGCCCGATGTAGATCCACTTTGTGGCGTCATCGCTGGTTGCTGTGAAATTCGATTTGTCGGTGATGTTGATGGTTGCGGTACCTCCTATTTCCGAACCCGGCTGCATGGTCACCTCACCTCCCGAGGACAGGGTGATACTGACCGCGCCGCCATCAACGCCCATGATACCGCTCTCTGCAATGATCAAAGCGTCGGGATCTTCGTCACCGTCGGTTTTCTTGACGTCGATATCCACCTCTCCGCTCAGGGTATCAGAAATGGTTCCTTCCGTCTGAACGGGTTCTCCGTTGTTGGTCACGGTCACTGTGCCGTTTGCTACGGGAACATACGACAACACAGCCATAAGAGCTGCGAACAGGGTAACTGGTAAGTGTAATTTCATAGTGTAAGAAAATAGTTTCAGGTAATAGCAAGTCTACGTATTGGCAATACGTAGATTACTCCATCTAAGTCATTGAAAATAATTGCTCAGTAATAACCATTTCAAAGGAATTTTTATTTGTTCTTGGATACTTCTTCTTTTAGTAAGTTATTGGAAAGTCAATGAAAAAATTATCAAATAAGGGCTTGACATACGTATTGCCAATACGCATGCGGGATGAGACCAAGACTCGGCAGGGATGCGGACTGAAATACTGCGCCGCTCGCCGGGTTTCCCCGACGAGCGGCACTTCATCTACCTGTTGTGTGTGTTGTGTTTCCTTTGAGAAGGATTCGCGAATCCTCCTCAGAAGCCCATCCGAATGCCCAGGGCGGCGTTCCATGCATTCGCGTGCTCTCGCAATTCGCCGCCGGCGTTCACGTAGATCTGCGAGTTCGGTGTCATCGGCACGTTCACTCCTGCCCCGAACTGGAACGCCGTGCTGCCTGCCTTCGACCCGTACACGTTCTGCGTGTAGCTCGGATCTGCCAGCAGAGCCACGTTCGCCACGCTCCGGCGGTCGCCCATGTCCTGCGCCACGTTCGCATGCACCTCTGTGCTCACCGTGCGGTTGACTGCCTTCGCGGAGTTGATCGCCGCCAGCCACCGCAGACCAAGACCCAGCGTTACCGTGTCGCGCGTCTGCTTCTCCGTCGTGAGTCCTACGTTCCCCGCATTCTTCTCGCTGAAGCCGTCCATGCTCGTGCGCGTCAACGCCACGTTGAACAGCGGCTGGAGGATGTTGCTCTTGTTGTCCTTCACCGGATGGAAGTCATAAGTAACTTCCCACATCGCCCCCAGGCTGCTGCCGCTCGTGTTGCTCGTGGCGGTGTAGCTGCCCGCTCCGTAGTTCACCGTGCGCTTGAGATCCGCCTCATTCGTGCCGAGGGTGAAGAGCAGCGTGTTGCCCCAGCGACCGTTCTTCGCCTGGCTCCAGAAGCTCACGGTGTACGTATCCAGATCTCCCTTGGCATGGTCCGCTGCACGTGCTTCCAGGTCGCCATAGCTCGCGGAAAGGCTCACGCCAACGCTCCAATGGGCATCCACCTGAGCATCGATGCCCAGAGCGCCGCCCCAGGAGTTGAGGCGGTAGCCGCTCTCATCGCCGACGCTGTGCTGCTCGGAGAAGAAGCTGGTACCCTCCACCCAGACGTGGGAGTTCTTGCAGGGGCGCTGCTGAGCAGTTGCCTCATCATTGCCCATGCAGCGCAGACGTCCCGCCTGCAGGGCGTGATCACGCACGCGGCCCATTTGGTTGCGCAAAGCCGCACTCTGCGCCGCGGAGAGTGAAGTGAGCGTGCTTCCCGCCACGGCGGCCATGATGCGGTTTGTTTCCGCAGGATTACTGTCGATCACATTCCCAAGAGAACTGATCACCTGCAACACATCCGGATCGATTTCGCTGGGCAATTTCTCTTCCGTGTAGTGCGTCAGCAGGGAAGAACCGGCTGTGGCATTGAAACTTCCCGCCACCTTATTGATGTCTTCTCCCGAGCGTGGTTCAACGCGAACCGCGATATAAGGGCCTTCCGGAACTGACTCCTCCGCTGCCAACGCGATTCCCTCTTCACTCGAAGCTACCACGGCCGCTTCATTGTTGTGGAACACGATCTGAGCATTTTTGAAGAACCATTTCATTTCGCTACTTAGACGCACCTCGGCGTTTGTATCGCATTCGAGACTTCCACCAATAGATCCTGCATCACTGAGGCCATCTGTTCCTCCTTCGTAGTGACTGGCGGAGGAAAACACATGCTTGCCTTTCATGAGGAACACTTCCTTTTCACCTTTCCTCAGGTTGTCCGAGATGACATCGGAAAGATTCTCAATTTCGAAGATGGTTCCCGCCTCCACAATGATGTTGCCCGATGCGGTCAGCACGGTCACATCTCGAGAGTCTCCCTCCCACAGGTCATCCTTGCCGAAGTCAAGTTTGACCCGCGTGGTCGCTCCCTTGCGCAGCACCAAGTCGTTTGTTACTTTTGTCCCTTCATTCCCTTCCGAGAAAATCAGGATGCCAGCCCCTGTTTGTGCAGGATCTGCTCCGCCGTTGTCCAACGATCCCATGATCGATGCGCCGCTGAGGTCATATTCGCCTCGTACTGCAACCGTGTTGTTATATGAGAGCGAACCCGAATACGTTCCTTTGCCTTCCAATACAACGTCTCCTGTTGCTCTCACGTATCGGGAACCACTCAAATCCAGCAAAGTAACTTTATCCTTGGTATAAAAATACACTTGTTGAGGAAAGTCCTCGCTGATTCGGAACTTTATATTTTCTCCCAGCTGCACGTTCTCGCCAATATCAGACCCCTCTCCCATCGTGATAACGCCATTACCGGTAAGAGTTATCTGACTTCCGTACGTGCTCTGAGAAAGCGTGAGATTGCCATCGACCCACATCGAAAGTTCGTTCCCCAGCGTTATGCCTTTTCCAAGTTCCAGATTCGCTCCCTCAGCGACATACAGCCAGCCACTTCCCGTGATCGTGCCTTTGCCGGCGCTCAGATCACTGTTTCCGAAAAAGCGGAGTACACTATCTACCTGCAGAGTCCCCTGCTTGCCGGTATCCTCAGAGAAACGGAGCGCACCGCTGATGACGTTATCCTCCCCGGTGACAATGAGCTTGCCCTCTTCGATCGTCACATCGCCCGCCGCGTCCATACCGCCGGCAAGGGTTAAATCTCCCTTCCCCGTTTTCCGGATATCCACATCTTCAACAGCGGAAAGCTTGCCGCGGTACGTTGATGAGAGTCCATCCGTATTCTCAAAGGATACTTCGCCGTTCCCTTCGAGGGAAAGAGTACTTCCGCCCTCCAGGAACTTAACCGTACCTCCTTCCTCCGTTACGTGCAATGTAGTACTCTCATCGATCACCACCTTTTCCGCATCCTGAAGATCCTTGAGCTCAGCATGAGAGGTGCCGTGGTGATTCGGGTCGTCGTGCTTGGTAGCAAACCACACCTTTGACATATCGATGGTTAAGGTAAGTTTGCCGTCTTGCGCCGTGCAGTCTTTGACCGTCCAGCCGCCGTCAATCTGGAAAATGCCTTCAATATCCTCGAAATCATCATTCTTGCCACTGACAACTTCACCATTTGTAACCCAAATCTCGAGTCCCACATCTCCGTCTCCCTTGGAAAGGACATCGAGGATGTCATCGCTGAGAACAAATGTTGTCGTGTGGAGCCCCCCTTTACCAAACCTCACACTTCCAGTTTCCTCCTGGAATTCAAAAAGAGCTCTATTGCCGTCACCAAAAGCCTCACCATCTGTGAAACGAGCGCTTGTCAAACCAATGCAAATAACTTCACAACCGCTCATAGTGAGCGTCGTGCCTGCCTTGATGCCTGTAATCGTCGTGCCTGCGTTATTAATGCGCATTGCTCTATACTCAATAATATTACCAGCAGATCCCGCATCCGCACTGGTCAGCCAGGAACCGGGTAACCCGCCCACATCAATCACACCAACGTAGTCTTTCCCGGAGTCAATGCGCATGTCAAACGAGTTCGTACCAAGGATATCTTCAATCGTTTCTGCATTGCACTTGATGCTCCCCCCTTCCACAACCAACGTGCCATAAATGCGCGCCTTACTAGTCGCTTCCGTCAAGTCAAATACCGCATTCCCTTGCAACGTGATTTGTGTATGGCGACTCGTCCTACTGGAAATAGAACCCTGCTGATATTCAGAGCCTATGATACCATCCCCTTTGAAAATGAATTCCGCATCTTTAATGTAAATATCAGTTCTAAGATCAGCTGCAGCTTGACAACTTGAGCTTCCATATGTTCCCAAAAAACTTCCCCCGAAAATGAACGTGGCGCCGTCTTCCACTTGGATAGTGAGAGTTTGATCAGCACGACCTCCCCAAGCGGCTGCATCTTTCCCAATATAGCTGATGGAACCTTCAGTTGAAAAAGTGCTCCCATTGCCCGTCACAGTGATAGAAAGAGAAGTCTCGGTGTACTTTGCGCCCAAATAGCCAATGCGGGTGTCTTCACCGGCTTCAAATGTGCCGCCATTCTCGACGAGAATTGTAACGTCCGTTTTGCTGTACTGAACCTTTGCTTCTCCCAGCGTACTCTGCTCTCCGCCATCCATCTTGAACGTTCCCCCATCAACCGTGATCTCTGTCTTGACAGGATTGTCCCCCTGCGCACCAACGCCGATTTCCGCTTGATGCACCGTCACCGTGCTATCCTTCCCCACATTCACCACGCTGTTGCCGCGCAGCTGCAAAGCTGGTTTCCCAGCTTCACCGATCGTAATCTCCGGGTTTACTTGATCCCCTTCGGCTTTCCACACGTATATCTCCACACCATCGTCTATCCAGATGTTTCCTTCCTCATCGGTTTGAATGTACGGCTTAGCTGTTTCATCGTCCTTACTCAGTGTCCCATCCCAATTCGATACAGCTTGTTCGTTTACTTTCATTTCTTGAGCCGCATCAACAGAATGGGTGGACAACACAGCCATCAAAGCAGTTAACAGTGTTACAGGGAGGTGCAATTTCATATCTTTTGTGGTAAATATTTTACATGGAGCTGCAGGTGTACCGCAGGCGAATTACTCTATCCGAATGGTCTTATCACATGCAGATGCTCCGGGAGTAGTGTACGTATTTGCAATACGTACGCGATATTACATAAAGATTTGATATCATGATGTTTTGAAAATGCAAACAAATCAATTTCCCTCATCGAAGGAGATGATATTTTCCAGCGGGGTACTGAAATAAAAGCATAAAAAACTCAAAAAAAGGCTTGACGTACGTATTGCAAATACGTACCTCGAGAGGGCTAGGCAAATGCATTAGGAAATGCGTTTGCCCTATGTACGCTTTACGAGGTGCGACGTACAACACGCACGACGGCCCCGTTGAGGGTGCACGCGTCAGCGGGCGGTAAGTGCGGATGGACAACGCGCATGCGTTGCCCCGCAGGGGCGAACCGGCAGGGTGGTGCCGGTGAGTCAACTTGAGGAATTCCCGCGCCTGCGCGCGAGTTTGGCGAAGCGGGTGCAGGACTGAATCGTGAAGGCGAGCGTCGGGTGTGGTGAGGATTGCTTTTTTCTGCGAAAGCAAACCACCCGCCGGGTTTCCCCGACGGGCAGCCAACTACATTTACCTATTTATTCCTTTTGAGAAGAACTCGTTGACTTCTCCTCAGAAGCCCATCCGAATGCCCATGGCGGCGTTCCATGCATTCGCGTGCTCTCGCAACTCGCCGCCCGCGTTCACGTAGATCTGCGAGTTCGGCGTCATCGGTACATTCACTCCCGCCCCGAATTGGAACGCCGTGCTGCCGGCCTTCGACCCGTACACATTCTGCGTGTAGCTCGGATCTGCCAGAAGCGCCACGTTCGCCATGCTCCGGCGGTCGCCCAGGTCCTGCGCCACGTTCGCATGCACCTCCGTGCTCACCGTGCGGTTGACTGCTTTCGCGGAGTTGATTGCCGCCAGCCACCGCAGTCCAAGACCCAGTGTTACCGTGTCGCGCGTCTGCTTCTCCGTCGTAAGTCCCACGCCGCCCGCATTCTTCTCGCTGAAGCCATCCATGCTCGTGTGCATCACTGCCACGTTGAACAGCGGCTGGAGAATGTTACTCTTGTTGTCCTTCACCGGGTGGAGGTCATAAGTAACTTCCCACATCGCCCCCAGGCTGCTGCCGCTCGTGTTGCTCGTGGCGGTGTAGCTGCCCGCTCCGTAGTTCACCGTGCGCTTGAGATCCGCCTCATTCGTGCCGAGAGTGAAGAGCAGCGTGTTGCCCCAGCGACCGTTCTTCGCCTGGCTCCAGAAGCTCACGGTGTACGTATCCAAATCTCCCTTGGCATAGTCAGCCGCACGCGCTTCCAAGTCGCCATAGCTCGCCGAGAGGCTCACGCCAACGCTCCAGTGGGCATCCACCTGCGCATCGATGCCTACGGCGCCGCCCCAGGAGTTGAGGCGATAGCCGCTCTCATCACCAACACTGTGCTGCTCGGAGAAGAAGCTGGTACCCTCCACCCAGACGTGGGAGTTCTTGCAGGGGCGCTGTTGAGCAGTTGCCTCATCATTACCCTGGCAGCGCAGGCGTGCGGCCTGCAGGGCGTGGTCGCGCACGCGGCTCTCCTGGTTGCGCAGAGCCGCGCTCTGAGCGGCGGAGAGTGAGGTCAGCGTGCTGCCCGCCACGGCGGACATCACACGGTTCGCCTCTGCCGGATTGCTGTCGATCACATCCCCGAGGTAGCTGATCACCTGCAACACATCCGGGGCGATTTCGCTGGGCAATTTCTCCTCCGTGTAGTGCGTCAGCAGGGAGGAACCGGCTATGGCGTTGGAACTTCCCGCTACCTTATTGACGTCTTCTCCCGAGCGAGATTCAACACGAAGCGCTATGTAGGGACTATCCGGACGTTCCGCTTCCTCCGCTGTCAACATGATAGCTTCCTCTTGCGAAGCAGCAGCCTCATCATTGTGGAACACGATATAGGCGTTCTTGAAGAACCAGTTTAACTCGTGATCCAACTGAACCTTGGCTTTCGTATCGCATTCTCCGCTGATGGAATTCTCATTATCTTCAAGCTTTGCTCCCGTCTCATAGTGTTTGTCGGTAGAGAACACATGCTGGCCTTTCATGAGGAACACTTCCTTTTCACTTCTCCCCAGGTTGCTCGAAAGCACATCGGAGAGGTTCTCAATCTCGAAGATGGTTCCCGTCTCCACAATGATGTTGCCCGTTGCATTCAGTATGAATGCTTCCCGGGAGTCTCCCTCCCACAGCTCATCCTTGCCGAAGTCAAGTTTGACCCGCGTGGTCGCTCCCCTGCGCAGTACCAGGTTGTTGCCTACCGTGGTGGCTCCCTCCTCCGAAAGGATCACCGTGCTGTCGGCATCCGTTCCACCGTTGTCCAGCGTGCCCTTGATAGTCGCTCCGCTGAGTGTGTATTCACCCTGCACTGTCGTATCGCCGGTGATGATGCCCGAGAACGTGCCTTCCCCTGTCAGCGTGACGCCTCTCCCTGCCTTTACGGTCTTATCTCCCTCCAAGTCCTGAAGAGTGACCGCGTTGTCTCCGAAGTCGGCGTTTGCAGCTTTTTCGCCCATTTGGAAGGTTAGTTCCTCGCCCAGCTTCACATCACCACCCACGGTGAAGTCACCATCCAGCACGACGGTGCCGGAGCCGGTGATGCTTCCCTGGCTGTCGGTCAAATCCTGCTTTTGGGAGAGCGTGAGCTTGCCGTCCACCTGCAGTTCGCCGGAGGTGCCGACTTCTTCTTCGCCAGCTCCCTTTTTACCGAGAGAAAGCGTGCCGTCGATGGAGCTGTCCTTGCCGCCAATCGCCAGCTTGCCCTCCTCCACGGCGACATCCCCACCGGCTTTCAGATCGCCCTCCACAGTCAGACTTGCGTCTCCGGTCTTCCTGAGATCAACTTCATCTCCGGCAACTATATTGCCGTGGAGGGTTGTATCGCCCGTGGGAACAAAAGCGGACTCCTCATGTTTGTTTTCGAATGCCACGGTGCCGCTTCCCTGGATCTCCAAGTCTTTACTGCCTTCGAGCTGCCTGACGACTCCATCCGGTCCCTCTGCCGTCACCGTTGTCCGTTCATCAATTACCACTTTGTCGAATTGAGAAAGTGTTTTGGCATTCACACTCACATGCCCCACGGCATCTTCAGTTCCGTCAACGGCTGCATCCCATATATTGCTCTCGCCGGACAAGATGAGCCTACCTTCTTTGGCATCCCAGCTCTCGACGCTCAATCCCCATCCCGTTCCGAGTGTGAAGTGCTCCTTCGCCCAGGTCTCTGAATTCTCGACTTTCAACCTGCCGTTTGTGAGCCAGACCTCCAGAGTGACGTGACCCTTTTGGGCGGCGACCAGCTTCCCATCAAGATCCAATTTAATTTGGGCTCCTTCCTCTACATCGACAGTACCCTGATTACCGGCATCACTCGCCACCGTTCCGAATTGCATGATGGCTTGCTTGCCTTCAAGCGCTTCTTCTCCACTTACCCATACGTTTTGCTCCGTTATCTTAAAGCTATCACCGGCATGCAGGGTCAGGGTGCTCCCTCCCATCAGTCCGGCGAGGTAAGTGTCTTTGCCCGCCAGTTGGATGCTTGTGATGAGCGCGGCATTGACTCCGCCGAGATCCAACGCACCGGTGTACGTGTCATCGGTCCGGATGGCCAGGCTACCCGCGTAGTTCCCGGCATGCGCCAGGCTCCCGCCGTGCATGGTGATGCTGCTTCCTTGCGCGGTCTGATTGCCCAGGTCGTAGCGGCTCGTGTTTCCTTCCATGGTGACGGCGGCATTCATGCTCCCGCCGCTAAGGGTGAGGGTCGCTCCGTCCTTCACCGAGAATGTCACATCTTTACCGATGCTTCCACCCGTCTGGGTGAAGCTAGTGCCCTTCCCGCTCAGCGTGATGGAGCCGCCGTTGATCGCAGTCTCTCCCTTCTGACTCATCTGAGCGCCGTTTTCGAGTTGCGTGTTTTGCACCTCATAGCTCACGCCACCGGCTAAGGTCAGGCTCGCTCCGCTGCCAAGCTTCACGTTGCCCTCGCCGCTTATGCTCCCGCTACTCTCTTCGCTCATCTCCGTTGCCCCGGTTAGCTCCAACGCCCCGTTCACCTGCAACTCGCCTCCGCTCATGGCAAGTGTCCCGATGCTGTTGGCTTCCCCCAAAAGAGCAAGGGTGCCTTCTTTCACCTGCACGGTGCCGCTGCTCTCCACGTTCCCGTGCACATTCAACGCCGCATCACCTGTTTTTTCGAGGGTCGCGGCTTCCAGTTCCGTTCCTTCCACGCGAATATTCCCGTAGAAGTCCGTGCTGCCATTGTCGCCGTTGGTATTCGCATTGTGCAGCTGCACAGTGTGGCCGGCTGTGGCTCCCGATTCTGTCTTCACGATGAAGTCGCCGTGCGTCTCACTTTCATTTTGCAACTGGTTGACGATGGTGAGCGTCTCTTCCTGCGTGGTCGGCAGTGTGAGGATCAGCTCCTCGTCCGCAATAACTGCGCTGTACTTGTTCAACAGATCCGCCACGTCCACGTTTTGTCCGTTGCGTGAGGCGATCCAGATACCCGACGAGCTGCCCGTAAGGATCAGGTGTCCGCCTTCTGCATCATTCAGCAGCAGCACCTTGATATCCTCCAGTCCTGCGGCCAGCACAAAGTGCTTACTCAGCCACGCTTCCAGCTCCTTTTGTCCTCCTTCCGGCATCCCGCTGAAGCTGCCATTGGTGAAGAGGATTTCCAGCTGCCCTTCGAGGTCCTTCAGCACCTCGCTCTTCAGGTGCAACTGTAGCTTACCAGCCTCATCGAAGGCTATTTGCCCTTTTTCTTCCTGGAACTGCACCATCGTTCCTCCCGCCGGTTCGGTTTGTCCTTCGCGGTACACGTGTTGCTCGCCCACCACCATCTGATTCTCTCCTCTGAAGGTGAGTGTGCTGCCGCTCTTCAAGTTGCGCAGTTCCGTTTCGGACGCTCCGATCTGGACCTGGGTGATGCGTGCAGCATCGATTCCGCCCAGATCCAACGCACCGGTGTATGTGTCCTCGGTCTGGATGGCCAAGGTCCCAGCATAGTTCTCAGCCTTTGCCAGGTTCCCGCCGTGCATGGTGATGCTTCCTTGCGCGGCCTGACTGCCAAGGTCGTAGCGGCTTGCCTCCCCTTCCATGGTGACGGCGCCATTCATGCTTCCGCCGCTGAGGGTGAGGGTCGCTCCGTCGCTCAGCTCGAATGTTGCATCTCCACCAATACTTCCACCCGACTGGGTGAAGTTAGTGCCCTCCCCGCTCAATGCGACGGAGGTACCGTTGATTGTCCCGTTGCTCGTCATGGTCGCGCCGCCGTTCAGCTCCAACGTGCCGCCGATAATCTGACCTCCAGTCTGCTCCATCATGGTCTCGCTTCCGTTCAATGTGATGGAGCTGCCGCTGATTGTCCCGGCGCCACGCTGTGTCAGGGTCGCACCATCGCTCAGATCCAAGGTGCCGTCGATAATCTGACCTCCAGTCTGCTCCATCATGGTCTCGCTTCCGCTCAATGTGATGGTGCTGCCGCTGATTGTCCCGGCACCACTCTGTGTCAGGTTTGCACCATCGCTCAGAGCCAACGTGCCGCCGGTAATCTCGCCTCCTGTCTGCTCCATGGTCGCGCTTCCGTTCAATGTGATGGTGCTGCCGCTGATCGTCCCAACGCTACTCTGCGTCAGAGTCGCGTTATCGCTCAGCTCGAACGCGCTGCCGGTAATCTGACCTCCTGTCTGCGTCATGGTCGCGTTGCCGCTCAGAACCAACGTACCTCCGGTCATCCGGCCTCCGTTCATCCCAAAGGCCCCCTCCACCTGCAAGGAAAGGCCTCCGTTCAACGTAACCCCCTCTCCTACGGTCAAACTGCCTTCGTCCGTCACGGTGATCACGCCTCTCCCGGTGATCGCGCCGGCGGTTAAGTTGCTTGTTCCGGAGAGTGTGAGCGCCTGTTGCACTTTCAACGTCCCTCCCGCTCCCATGCTAAGCGCTCCCGCAAACGTGTTGTTGTCACCACCCAGCACAAGTTCACCGGCAGCTACATCCACAGCACCCTTGGCACTCAGATTGCCCTGCACATCCAGCGTGCCGCTTGTACCCGATTCGGCATCTCCTACGGTGAGGGCGCCGCCGATGGAGTTGTCCTCGCCGCCGAGGGTCAGCGTTCCCTGCGCCACGGTGACATCCCCCCCGGCTTGCAAAGTTCCCTGCACCGTGAGGCTCGCATCCCCGGTCTTCCTCAGATTCACGCCTTCCTGCGCGCTGATGGAGCTTTCGAATACGGTGTCACCCGTTTCCTTATCGACGTTGTTCAGCGTGATCGTGGCGCCTTCAGTTCCCTTCACCAGTTCGAGCTGACTGTCTTCACCTCTTCCCTCCAGTTGCTGGATTGTCGCGTCTCCATCCGCTGTGAACGTGGTCCCTTCATCCACGATCACCTTCGTATAGTCCTCAAGAGCACTCGCATTCGCTGCTGCGTGGCCCGTGTCCCCCTCATCTCCATCCACAGTGGCAACCCACACAGTACTCGTTCCTTCCAATATGAGCATGCCCTGGTCTGCATCGTAGGTCTTTACCTCTAAACCCCAGCCGGTGCCGATTGTAAAATGCTCCTTTGCCCAAGCCTCTGATCCTTCTTCCGCGATTGCCAGCTTCCCATTCGTGATCCACACCCTCAAGGAGACAGAATTGTCTTCACCTTTTTGTTTAGCCAAATATTGACCGTCGAAATTCAGGGTAACCTTTCCATTCACGTCCACGGTACATC
>CANQJI010000063.1 GCA_947624205.1 uncultured Akkermansia sp.
GAGATGCACGTGACGCTGAAACGCAAGCAGGAGGAGAATACGGACTGGCTGTTCCGGCAGTTGGCGGAGGCTAGCGGTCAGTTTACGATTTTTCCGGGGTTGAGGATGCGGGAGGGGTCCAGGGCTGCTTTGAGAGAAGAGTGGACAGACAGGGAGGAGGGACCAACTGCCTGAGAGAACCACGGCGCCTTGGCAAGACCGATACCGTGTTCTCCGGTGATGACCCCGCCGCAGGAGAGCACGAAGTCGAATATGCGCGGGAGAAGGGCATCGGCTTCTGCACGGCGTTCTTTGCCCATGGCGTCGCGTGGCACCATGATATTCGTGTGGATGTTCCCATCCCCGGCATGACCGAAGCAGGCGATGGGGACGTCGCTTTCCTCACGTAGAGCTGCACAAAAATTCACGAAGTTTACCAACTGCGAGCGCGGCACCACGATATCTTCGTTCAGTTTTGTGAGCCCAGTCGCCTTCAGGCTTTCAGAAAAACCTCGCCGAAGTTCCCAGATGCCCTCAACCTCCGCTTCCGTGTAGGCAGGATAGACTGCAGAGGCTCCACTCGACTCGCGCAAGAGGGCGCTGATTTCGTCCAATTCTGATTTCAATGCCTCACGGCGTCCGTCAATCTCCACGATGAGATGCCCCTGGGCATCAGCGGGCAGGACATCGGTTTTCAGGTGTTTACGGGCAGCGGAGAGCGTGAAAGCATCGGCTATTTCCAGGGCGCAGGGCAGGTGTCCGGCTTGGAGCACGCGCTGCACGGCTGCTGCCGCGAGATCAAAGGAGGGGAAGGAGGCATGCAGAGCCATGCGCGCCTGGGGAGCGGGGATGATGCGAAGAGTCGCCTGAGTAATGATGCCGAGAGTGCCCTCACTGCCGCAGAAGAGCCCCACTAGGTCAAACCCCTGCTTGTTCTTATGAGTACGGCTTCCGGTAGTCAGGATGCGACCATCCGCAAGCACGACGCGCAGTCCAAGGACGTAAGGACGTGTTACTCCGTATTTGAGGCATCGGGGTCCCCCTGCATTGGTAGCGATGTTTCCCCCGATGGAAGATTCCTTTCGCGAGGCCGGATCCGGCGGGTAAAACCAACCGACTTTCGAGCAGGTCTCTTGCAGGTCGGCCGTGATGACGCCCGGCTCAACAACTGCCACGCCATCAGCAGGATTCACCTCCAGGATACGGTTCATACGCTCTGTGGAAAGAACGAGACCGCCGTGCACCGGCACGCAACCACCCACATAACCAACACCCGCTCCGCGGGGGGTCACCGGAATGCCATGGTCATGCGCTGCCCGCAGGATGGCCGCCACCTCTTCTTCGCTGCCGGGTAAAGCAACGGCATCCGGCAGGGCATGGGCAAACCACTTGTCACCGGCATAAGTTTCAAGGGTGGCAGGTTCGAGACAGATGCATTTCGCCGCATTGCCAAGATCGTGGATGAAAGAGGCGGGGAGCATGAGTAGAGAAAAAAGAAAATCTAATCACGGGCAGTGCCCCAGCGGCGGTGCAGCCAGCTCTCTGCCGGTGAAAAAAGCAGTTTGTCCGCCAGCAGACCCACCACGATGATGATAAACATCACCCCGACTACCTGGTGCATGCGCTGCAATTCGCGGCCGTAGTGCAGGTACTGACCGATGCCGAAACCAGAGACCACGGAGACGTAGATCTCCGCAGCCATAAGCGAGCGCCATGCGAAGGCCCAGCCCTGTTTCATGCCGCTCACGATGAACGGCGCGGAAGCGGGCAGTGTCACGAAGAAAAGCGTATGCAGCGGGGAAGAGCCCATGGTGCGCGCGGCCCGGGCGTAGATAGGCGGTACATTGCGCATCCCATTTTCCGTGGAGAGAAGAACGCTCCACAGGGTGCCCATAATCACCACGAAGAGCAGGGCTGCTTCTGTCTGCCCGAACCAAATGCATGCCAGCGGCACCCAGCATACGCTCGGCAGCCCCTGGAATCCGAGGGCAAGCACGCCAATTGTGTTGCGCACGGTGGTAAAGCGTGCCGCCAGCATTCCGAGGGGCACGCCGATGACGAGGCCGATGAGGTAGCCGATGAGCAGGCGGCGCAGGGTAATGAGCGTAGAGAGCGGCAGTTTCCCATTCGCGGTGTTGTCCCACAGGTATTGTGCCACGAGGGTGGGGGAAGGCAGCACGTATGGCGACCACAGCGTGCAATCGATGCCGAGCCACGCCAGGTCTCCTGTCACACCCGCCCACACGATGAGGAGCAGAATGAAAAAGAGAAAGGTCTGGGAGATGTTTTTCATGGGGTAAAAGGGGAAATTAATCGGATTCAGCGGCATCGGGGTAGCCTTTTAACGCAGCCGTGATGCGACGCGAGAGATCGGCAAGCTCCGGGTCATTGATGTTCCTCGGGCGTGGCAGGGTGACGCTGAATTCCTCCCGGATGCGTCCGGGCCGCGGGGTGAAAAGCACGACGCGATCGCCCAAGCACACAGCCTCGCGGACATTGTGAGTCACAAAGATGATGGTCTTGCGGCGTTTCTGCCAGATGTCCTGGATATCGCCATAGAGCTGCTCGCGCGTCATGGCATCCAGAGCGGAGAAGGGCTCATCCATGAGGAGGATTTTGGGGTTGGGGGCGAGGGAACGCGCAAGGGCAACGCGTTGCTTCATGCCACCGGAGAGCTCATGGATGTTGGAGTGGGCAAATTTGTCCATTTTGACGAGGTAGAGGTAATACTTGGCCACCTCCAGCCGCTCTCGATCATTGAGATTGGGCTTCTGCTTCAATCCGAAAAGCACGTTGCCGATGACATCCAGCCATGGGAAAAGCACATGCTCTTGGAACATCACGAGTCTGTCGCGTCCGGGACCGGTGATGGGGGCTCCGTTGATAAGCGCCCGCCCGCGGTTCGGTTTTTCCAAACCTGCAATAATGTTCAGCAGGGTGGATTTCCCGCATCCGCTCGCGCCGACAAAGCAGACGAATTCTCCCTCATGAATGCTAATGCTCACATCTTCCAGCGCGCGCACCTCTCCCTGCTGAGAGGGGAATATCTTTGTGACATGCTCCACGCTGAGGCTTGCGGTGGGGTATTGGTGAAGCTCGGCCGGGGTGGGTGTCGGTGTGCTCATGGTGTGGTCGTGGAAGGGGAAATGGGATGGTAGATGATGCCTTCAAGCGGCGGCGTGCGATCCAGCAGCCCTGCCGCCTGTGCATCGCGTACGAAGGTCTCAAGGCTCGGTAGATCGATTTCTGTAGTCAGGAACAATCGTTTTGCAGCGCCTTTTGCCAGCTCCTCATCCGGCGGCGTTTGAGTGAGCTGCGCAAGTTCATCGGCGGCGTATGCAATGGCCAGTTGCGGATGCTCCTGAATCCACTGGGTGAGCTCTTCGTTCGCGCGGATGATGGCTGCGGCTTCATTCGGGTGAGCCTTCAGCCAATTCACCCGTCCTGCCAGTACAGTGGTCACCACGTCCGGCTCCTGCACCAGTAGCTTTGCCCCCGCCGCCTTTTCCATCATGGAAACCCACGGCTCTACGGTCCAGCAGGCTTCCAGCTTTCCCTGCTTCATGAGCTGTAGCTGCAGGGATGAACTCGTCGGAGCCACTCGCACATCTCCGCCTCCTTCCAGTGTGCAGGAAAGCCCGTGCGCCGTAAGCCAGGCGCGGCAGGAAACGTCCTGCGTGTTGCCCAGTTGAGGAGTGGCAATGCTGCGTCCGCGGAAATCCTCTGCCTGTTGAATGCCGCTTTTGGGGCTCACCAGCAGCGCTGCTCCGCCATTCACAGCCCCTGCCAACAACCGCATTTCACGTCCATTCGATACGGCGTAGGCATTGATCGCAGGGCTGGGACCGATGTAGGTGAGATCCACTGTCTTCCCGAATATGGCTTCTGCAGCAGAAGGTCCGGCATTATAGGTTTGCCATTGGATGGTGTATCCGGGCAGGTATCGCTCAAACCAGCCTTCGCCTCGCCGTGTCATGTTGCGCGCCACAAGAGCTTGCAAATGCGTGATATTTGGGAAAGAGCCAATGCGGATAAGATTGCTCTTCTCCTCCTGCCGGCAGGCAGAAAAATTCAGCAATGCAACGAGTACAATGATGGTAAAAAGGATTCGGTTCACGCCTCCGCACATTCTAGCAATTCTCCTTCGCTTCGTCTAGTGTGAATTGCAAGGAAGATTTGTTCGTCTGAAAGCCGTTTCCGGAATGACTTTACTTTTGAGGCAATGCAACATTGAGGGAAAAAGCTGGAAAATGAGGCAGAGGCATGGTACAATAGCCGTGTTATGTTATCGGATAGAACGAAAGCCGGGATTGAGCGGGCGCCGCACAGGAGTTTGATGCGTGCCACGGGGATGACGGACGTGGACATCAAAAAGCCTTTTATCGCGATTTGCAATTCGTTCAACGAAGTGATACCAGGTCATGTGCACCTGAACAAGGTAGCGGAACTCATCAAGGAGGAAGTACGCAGGGCAGGGGGGACGCCGATTGAGTTCAACCTGATTGGCGTTTGTGACGGCATTGCTATGGCGCATCAGGGGATGAAGTTTTCTCTGGCGAGCCGGGAGCTGATAGCCGACAGCGTGGAGACGATGCTCTCAGCACACGCCTTTGACGCCTGCATCTGCATCCCGAACTGCGATAAAATCGTACCAGGAATGCTGATGGGAGCAATTCGCTGCAATATTCCTACCATTTTTTGTTCCGGCGGGCCGATGGCTGTGGGGAAGGGGAGGCATGGTGAAGACTTGGATCTCAACAGTGTCTTTGAAGCTGTGGCCGCCTGCACAGCGGGCAAGATTTCTGAGGATGAACTGCACTACGTGGAGTGTCACGCCTGCCCGGGTGCAGGCTCATGCTCCGGGATGTTTACCGCCAACTCCATGAACTGCCTCTGCGAGGTGATTGGCATGGCTCTGCCGGGCAACGGAACTATCGGCGCCACAAGCAAGGAGCGCGAGGAATTGTGGCGCGCCGCTGCTCGCCGTGCGGTAGAGATGGCCAGGCAGGGCGGACCGCTTCCCCGGGAAATTGTCACCATGGAGAGTATCGACAATGCTTTCACCTGCGATATGGCCATGGGAGGCTCCAGCAATACTGTGCTGCATACCCTTGCTTTTGCGAATGAGGCGGGACTGGAGTACGACCTGCACCGTATCGATGAAATCTCGAAGCGCACGCCCAACATCTGCAAAGTGGCACCGAGCTCCCGCTACCACATGCACGATGTCCTGCGCGCGGGCGGTATTATGACTATTCTCGCAGAAATCAATAAGATCCCCGGCGCATTGCACACACAGGTGCCGACAGTTTCCGGAAAAACTCTTGCTCAGCAGATTGAGGGGCTTTCCACACAGAATCCGGAGGTGATCCATACCGTGGAAAACGCGTACTCGAAGGATGGGGGATTAGCTGTTCTTTTCGGGAATCTGGCGGAGCAGGGGGCCATTGTGAAGAAAGCCGGTGTGTTGCCTGAGATGCTCGTCCATCGTGGCCCGGCTGTTATTTTCGAGAGTCAGGAAGCTGCATGCGAAGGCATCCTGGCGGACAAGGTGAAGCCCGGAGATGTTGTCGTCATTCGCAATGAGGGACCTAAAGGAGGCCCGGGTATGCAAGAAATGCTGGCGCCTACCAGCTACATCATGGGCAAAGGACTGGGCAACAGCGTTGCGCTCATCACGGATGGGCGCTTCTCCGGCGCGACGCACGGCGCTTGCATCGGGCATGTTTCTCCGGAGGCGGCGGAGGGAGGTCTCATCGGTCTGCTGAAAGATGGCGACATTATCAATATCGACATCCCGGCGCGCAGCATCACAGCAGAGATCAGTGAGCAGGAAGTCGCCGCTCGCCGCGCGGTATGGAAACCCACCATGCAGGACATTCCCAGCCGCTGGCTGAAGCGCTACCGGAAACTCGCCACTAACGCCAGCAAGGGCGCAGTGCTTGATTAATTTTTCAAAAAGGAGTAAGAACTATGAGCGATACAACGACCGAAACCCCGAAGAGTAGCAATCCGATTGTGCGGTATTTCTCCGAATTTGGGGTACTGAAGGAATGCGGCATCAATTTCTGGCTGACCAATTTCATCCAATTTTTCGATGGGTTGGCGTACTTTACGCTCATTATTGTCTTTGCTCTTTTCTTGAAGGATTACTGCGGCTTTCGAGATGCCGATGCCCCATTCTGGGTGGGGATGTACACGTTATTTATCTCCCTGTTTGTGTTTGCTGTCGGCACCATCTGCGACATCATTGGGCTGAAACGCACGTATCTGGTCGGTTTCAGCATGCTCATTCTCGGGCGAATTATCATGGGAATGGGATCCGACTTTGGGATGCGCCTGCTTGATCTCTCTCAAGATCATTCGCGCTACATCGTCATCGCCGGTATCGCCATCATGAGCTTTGGCTCCGCCTTCATGAGCCCGTGCATTTCCACCTCTGTCCGTCGCTTTACCACACTGCATGCACGCCCCACCGGGTTCAACTTTTACTATCTCTTCATGAATATCGGAGCGCTGTTAGCCGGCGTGGCAATCGTGGATCCCATCCGTGCGCATTGGTCCGGACCGGAGGGACTGCAAATGGTTGTGAACTTCGGCACATGCTGTGAGGTGATTGCCTTCCTTTTCACGCGTTTCGTGAATGAGAATTTCTACGCTGTGCCGGAAGAAAGAATTACCACGGAAAAGGCGTCGTCGCGGCGACCGCTGCAGCTCATAGGCGAGGTAATACGCGAGCGGCCTTTTCAGAAACTGCTGGTGTTTCTCGTGCTCACTCTGGGAGTGCGGTTGGTATTTACACTTCAGTTCATGATCATGCCGCAGTACTACACGCGCACGATAGGGGATGACTTCCAGCTGGGATTCATGAACTCGCTCAACCCATTCATCATCATCACGGGACTTATCGTGATCATCCCGATCCTCAAGTATTTTTCGACGGTCAAGCTGATGATATGGGGTATGTCGATATCTGCGGCCTCACTGATATTGATGGCTATTCCCCCGGAATGCTATTTTGTTTTTCCCGGCATCGACACTGTGAGTCAGGCGTACTTCGTTGCCATTTTCCTGCAAATTATCATCTTCGCCTTTGGCGAATTGCTTTTCAGCCCTCGTTTCTCGGAATACGTGGCACGCGTCGCCCCCAAGGACAAGGTGGCCTCATACATGTCGCTGGCAGGTTTGCCCATGTTCATAGCAAAACCGGTGAATGGCGTGGTAGGCGGCTTGCTCGTATCGTATATGTGCTATGACGGCATCGCGGCGAAAATCGATACGGGGCACGTGAGCTACTGGTGTTCGCCGGAGTTTATGTGGACGATCTACCTGGCATTGGCTGTCATTTCGCCGTTGGCGATCATTCTCACCAAGGACAGTTTTGTATCGGATCACCCGGAGGAAGATGTGCCGGATGAAGATGAAGAACGGAAAGAACTTGCCACTCAAGAAGCTCAAGCCTAACCATTAATTTACTCATGGACACGAATACTGAAGAAAAACAGGAAAAGCGCAACATTCATTGGGGGCCGATCCTTCAGGATATGGTCATTCTGATGGCGGCTATGGGTGTGCTAGGCTATTTGAGTAAAGAAGTCATGGAGGTATTTGAAACCAAATCCACGACTGATTCCCTTGTATCACTCATACGCAAGGAGGATGTGAAAAATAACAAGGATGAGCCTTTTATCCGCGAGTTGAAAAGCGGCATGAGGGATCATGAAGACTTCATCAATACGCATGACAATACCGGTCGAACTCCACTCATGTGGACAGTGTATGTGAACTTTAACGAACCCGTTGAAGCGCAGAAGAAGGACGTCAAGCGCCTCTTTTACCTGAACTCCCTGCTGGACACGCCCGGTATCCGGACTGATGAACGCGACAACGATGGTTTTACCGCATTGCATTGGGCTGCCTGGAGCGGTTTGCCGGCCTGCGTGGAGCGTCTCGCGAAGGCAGGGGTGGATGTCAATGCTGTGGAAAACTCCGGCTATACGCCGCTGATGCTGGCAGCTATGCGCGGCAATGCCGAGACTGTGCAGAAATTGCTGCAACTCGGTGCTGATCCGACTCGCAAGCGCTCCAATGGCGACACTGCCATGAGTTTGGCTGAGAGCCACGGCGAAGCTTACCACAAGCGTTCCTCGTTCGTTTACACACTCCTTTACTCAGAGCATCGCGATGCAGCCTACGGCAAAGTGCGCGAGATGCTGGGTACGGATCGCTGAAAAAAACGCGGAAAAGCCGGTGGATCTCCACCAGGGTAAACGCATTTGAATTGATCGACGGAGGAAATGCTCTTGTTGACTGGTATCCACGTTTATACGCATCAAAAATCACGACGACAAGCGCCCCGCGCCGCACGGCGCGCGAACTCCTCAAATTGACTCACTGGCACCGCCCTGCCGGTTCGCCCCTATCGGGGCAAAGGCTGCGCTTTGTCCATCCGTACTTACCGCCCGCTGCGCGTGCGCCCTCATCGGGGCCGTCGTGCGTGTTGTACATTGAAAATCGTACACAGGCGCCGCCATGCGCCACCGCCTCGGAGCGTGCGGGCAGGGCGATTGGACAAAAGCGCAGTTTTTTGCCCGCAGTGCGCTGAGGCAGAGTGGTGCCGAGGCGTCAAATTACGATTTACGATGTTGATAACGTGCGCTTTGCGCAGATTTATTGAGTCAGCATGAGCATTTTTCTGTTGCCTCACCTCTCTCTAAGGCGGTTGCCCCGGTACCTCCTCACTCCTTCGCGCTGTGTTTTTACCTGTGATTCACGGAGCGTTTGCTGACAGAAGAATACGACAATGTGCAGATGGTTTTTTCTGGATAAGCTAGGGATAAGAAAACTAGGCGAGCAATCGGGGAGAGGAGCAATTTTATTATTGCTTGGGTTGCCACATTTTTCCCGGGAGCCACTCATAGGGAAATGGACGATTGTGGATAATTGAATTGGCGACGGGTCTTAAGAACAAGGAAATTTCTTTCATGACGTCCTCAAAGGATTGCGGTGCCGAATGGGTTATTTCTAAAAAGTTTCTCCATCTATTTTGCATGTTGGGATCGGCTGCCAGCGACAAAGCACCATTTAAAACAGATTCATCCAACGGAGTTTCTCGGTGCGACAAGGTTTCGCGTATAGCTTCTTGCAAGATGGTACCATTAAACTTTTCCTTTTTACTGAGAGAGTATATATCCCAGAAGTCTTTTGTGCGCCCTGAAAGGGCCTGCCAGACAATCATAGCATCAAATTTCTCAGCGATGACACTTTCAAACGAGTAAGTCAAAACAGATACATGGGGCTGGTCCGGCAAGATGGGGCTGAGAATACGCTTTACTGGTTTAGGAACAATTTTATCTCCTACTCCCAAATCTATGGAGAGATCCACATTCGTTTTTTTGATGTGCGCCTTAAGTTGTGCGTGGATGCCGGAATAAGTATGCTGGTGAGGAGAAGTGTGGATTTTTTCAATACTAAAAGAGATAAAGTCATTATCGCCTGGTGTGTTGATGATCTCTTGCAAGAGCTCTCGCACACTGCCTTCCTGATTATCGTAACGACGGAGCAGGAAGTCGGCGTCCATGGTAGTCCTCGCAGGATTTGATGAGGTGTAGTACAACAACAAACCACCCTTCAAAATGAGATTGTTTGCGTAACGGCTGTGCGAGAGTCTTCGAAGGAATTCTTCTTGTGAAAACAAGAGCAGAGCCTGTTGGTAACTGATTTTATGCTCTTTCGCGACGTTGCGCAGGCGGGCGAGAATGGAGGCGGCTTGGTCTTTCATGAGCAGAGTTCGATGATGTCGCTGGCAGTTCTTTTGATGCGGAGGAGGTGGGCGTAGTGCATGAGACGAGCGATATTGCGCTTGGGGTCGCTGCGGAAGGCGCGAATGGCTTTAATGAAGATTTCGCGATCCATGCGGTTGCGGTGCGCGATGCAGTCGCAGATGGTGCGTTCTTTATCATATACCGGCACGCGGTGCCCGGAAAACTCGACATGGGTGGAGCCCAGGGTAAGAGAATGAGGCGTGCGAAAATGGGGTTTGACCGGAGGATAGGTTTGACAGAACTTGCTGCGCGTGGCATTCAGAGGAACGGCGAGGTGCCAGGCGTTTGGCACACGATCCGTGTAGCCGTGCACAAAGAGCGCGCTATGCAGGCACACGATGCCTTCCGGGAAAATGCGCAGAAGAAGGGCTATTTCGTCTGGTCCATCATCCGCTATCCATTCATAAAATCCGGAGCGCGGACGTGCTATCCACCCGGATGTGATGAAGCGTTGAAGAGTTCTCGAGTGCAGACCCGCCCGAGCCAGCTCACTGCGGGTCATGACCCCGTTGTGCCGGTGGAATAGCGTTGCTATGGACTTTTCGCTGTGCATAGGGTTTCACTGCGATTATAAGTATTGAGGGAAGAGAATCAAGCAAAAATCACAAAAATAGTCAAAAAGAATATATATATTTACTGATTTAATGAATTTTGAAAATAGAATGTCCGGCGGGTAGGGCGATTGGACAAAAGCGCAGTTTTTTGCCCGCAGTGCGCTGAGGCAGGGTGGTGCCGAGGTGTCAAATTACGATTTACGATGTTGATAACGTGCGCTTTGCGCAGATTTATTGAGTCAACATGAGCATTTTCTCTGTTGCCTCACTTCTCTCTAAGGCGGTTGCCCCGGTGGAGTGGGTTAAAAGTACTGGGAGACGGCGAAGCGCGTTTGCTCGACCAAGATGCTCTTGAGGGCGGAGAGATTGTTTTGCTCGTAGAAGAGCAAGCATGCTTTTTTGTAATCCAGCGCGGAAACAGTGCGGAAGGAAAGGGGACAGCAATGCTGAGAGATGAGAAGGGCGTTGCAGCAGAGGCGAGCCGTACGCTTGTTGCCATCCGTAAACGGCTGGATATAGCTTATCAGGGCGAGTGCAAGGAGGGCTTTTGAAAAAGGATTGTCGGCGGTGTTGACGAGTTGACACGTCGCTTCCATGGCTTCGCGAATCTGAAAATCATGCTCAGGCGGCCGATAATTGGTACCCGTGATGCCCACGCGCCGCGTGCGCAGGTTACGCTCGACCCCGAGATCTCGAATGAGGATGGAGTGAATATCCTCCGCACGGGAGATTGAGAGTTCGGCGAGGTAATCCGGCTCGGAGAGCAGGAAGTCCAGAGCGGCTTTATGGTTCAGCAGCATGGTGGCTTCGTCGCGCGTGCGCCCCTCGGCGGTTTGTTGTTCGCGAAGGAGGCGCTCCGTTTCAAGGAGAGTATAGGTGTTGCCTTCAATTTGGGAAGATTTCCAACTCAGGTTGATGCCGAGACGGGTGAGTTCGCGGCGCCGTTCCTCCGGCGAACGATCCTCATAGCGTCGGCGAAAATCATCCTCCAGACGGTAGAGCTCGGTGAGTTCTTCCGCCGTGAACAGGCGGTTCAGCATGCTTGGGAGCGTTTCGCGCAACAGCTCAAAATTGAAATGCTCCCGGACATGCCGCTCATCAATCTCAGCACGGAAATACGCATCCGCATCAATGGGCGCCAACAGCGCATGCGCAGCGCTGAAGCGATAACGCGTAGCACGTCCTCGCCCTGTACTTTCCACCGCTCCATCGATGATCATGCCGTGCAGAATGCGCTTAAGGGTCGCTTCGCTCACCGTGCCCGGCAGCTCTCGCATGATGGCGGTGCGTCCCCAGTCTCCGCCGCGTCTCAGCAGCGCCTCCACCTGTCCTCGCAGTACACCAGCTTTCATTTTCGGCTCACTTTCGGATGAATTGGAGAGCATTTTAACGCAAAAATGAACCGATTTGAAGCCAAATTGTCCAAATTTTGAGCCGTAAATAAAAATCATGATGTCTCGAAGTGGGCGCTATTTTAGAAAATCCTCTCCGGAGAGAATTTCCGAAAATAGGAATCGACAAACAGGAAAGAAAAGGAGCCTGATTCAGCCAAATTGCCGAATACTTTTTGGTCAAATGGGCGAATAAAATCTGGCCAAATTGCCGAAAAATTCTTGGCCGTTTTGGCGAATTGGTCTTTTAAGGCCCTCAGCGAGAATGAGAAACATGTTGAGTTCTCTTTGAACCAGGTGAGTTGTCGTCGCTGCACCATTTCCTAGATAAAATCGGCTAGGAAATTGATGCCATCATTCGCTTGCGTAACGGCAAATACGGACTCGTGGAGATCAAATTGGGAGCGCACATGGCCGATGACGCGGCGAAGACCCTGCTTAGATTCGCAAAGAAGATAGATACCAAGCATGCCCCTGCCCCCAGGGCAAATGCTTTTGAGGGAATTCAATCAATAAAGGGAATGCCTTTATTGACTGATATCCACGTTTATACGCATCAAAAATCACGACGACAAGCGCCCCGCGCCGCACGGCGCGCGAACTCCTCAAATTGACTCACCGGCACCTCCCTGCCGGTTCGCCCCTATCGGGACAAGGCAAAGGCTGCGCTTTGTCCATCCGCACTTACCGCCCGCTGCGCGTGCGCCCTCATCGGGGCCGTCGTGCGTGTTGTGCATCCAACATCATACCTCGTACGTAGGCAGACCCCGTCTGCCCCCGCTCCCTCCTTCCTGATGGTTCTCATCGGTGTGGGGACCTACCCCTACCGCCGCGACGACGGCGTGCTCGTCGTGCCGCTCAGCACGCTGCGTCCGTAACCCGTACCCTCTCACTCCTTCGCACCGTGCTCCTTGAGGAGTTGCACAATTTCATTTCGGGAGGTTTCGTGTTCATTCTCCTGAGCGATTTGCAAGGCGGTCTTACCCGCTTTATTCTTGATGTTCGGATCCGCCCCGGCGTCCAGAAGGGCTTGAACGCCACTAATGTCGTCCTTTGTCACGGCCATCATGAGGGCGGTGTTGCCCTCGTTGTCCTGCGTGTTGATGCGGACACCTCGTTGCATGAGAAGACGCACTGCGTCAGCGCCTCGGTTAAAGAAGCAGGGGAAGAGAGGCGTTCTTCCCTTAGCGTCGCGCACGCGAGCGTCGGCGCCGGCACGAAGAAGCTGGTCAATCAATTCCACATGCTCTGCGTAGAAAAGAGGGGTTTGCCCATCTTGGTTGATCGGCTTGTTCACGTCAACCCCCGCTTCGATAAAGGCGGGCAGCACAGCAGCAATTCTGCGCTCAGATTCTGTAGAAAAAGTGAAGTTGGAGGAAGCGAAGTTGGCGAGGAGTGAGTTGCCGTTTTCATCTGTTTCATTTGGATTCTCGCCTGTTTTGAAAAATGCGCGAAAAAAATCAGCTTCGGTCTCGACACAGCTCTCATCACTGTGGTCCTTTTTTGCCCACGCCATCAGATCCGATTTGTAACCATGTTGCTTGAGGATTTGGATGATCTTAACGTAGTCCTCGCAGGACTTGGCGGGATACTTGGAATGACCCACCCATTTGAAATCAGACATGAGACGATTTGTCATGCCTTCCGGGATGCGGGCGCCGAGCTCGAGCAAGGCTTTTGTTGCTTCAGGGCTTTCGACCCAGAGTTCTCCTTCTCCAGGGTCGATTCCCTTTCCCTTGAGCAGCTTCACGACCTCTACCGAGCCATTTGCTACAGCTAAACTCATGGCTGATACCTCTCTGCATTTCACGGTCGGATCCACCCCGGCATCCAGCAGACGCTGGGCAATCTTGGGTCCCATAATGCCGTTGTACATGAGGGTGGTCCACCCATCTTCACTTTTTGCCAATGGGTCGGCGCCGGCGTCGAGCAGCAAGAGGGCCAGTTTCTCCCGTCCAGCAGGGGACATTCCCCTCGGCCCCACTTGACTAAGGAGGATGTCCTTGGGTACTTCTTCCCCCGCTTTGAGCAACCGCTCCACCACGAATAAGAGATCAGCTTCTCCTTTTTCGCCGATTTCCGGAGTATCATAACAACCGAATACAGCGTGGTGAATAACGTCTTTTCCGGATGAGTCCTTGGAGTTGACATCGGCGCCTTTTTCGATGAGAAGGCGTGCTACGGAGGTCTCACCCCATTTAAGAGCGAAATGCAGAGCCGTTTGGCCATCGTCTTCTTTCCCCGGGGCCAGCATCCGAGAGTCCACTTTTGCTCCTTTGTTCAGCAGCTGCTTTACCGCTTTTTCTCCGTGTCTTATTGCTGCGATGAGCGGAGGAACGCCACTGTATGTGCCACGTTGCGTTTCCTGACCACTTCCTACGGCATTGACATCTACCCCAGTTTCAATGAGAGCATCGACCATTTCAGGATCGTATTCGTTATCCTCCAAATCACGGCTAAGCAAATTCTTATGTTCGCTAAGTATGGGAAGGGGCGCTCCTGCGACCGCCAGCGCTCGGATTCCCGCTGCGCTGCGTCGCTTTCCATAGAGCAAGATTTGAATGAAACTCTCTTTTGAATTTTTGTACACGTAATCCCATGAGAGTTTTGGGTCAAGTCCCGCATCAACGAGCACCTGAAGCGTCTCCGGTGCGCCCAGATAGGCAATGATTTTGCTCGCCGAATCACGATTTGTCGCCAAGTCAGGGTGCTCTTCTACTATTTTACTCAAGGTTTGCGCATCATCTAGTAGCATGGCAATTTTCGCCTGCGATAAAGCATCACCTGTGCCCATTTTGATTCCCAACGCCAGTAGAAGTCGGAGCACATCGGGCTTTTGCCAATCCATTTCCTCTCCCGCCTTGTTGAGTTCATACCCATGTCGCGAAAACAAGGTTGTATATAATGGATTCGATGAGGGGTATCCGAAATGATGAAGATTCTCTTCTTTGCAGCCAAGTCGGAGAAGTTGTGTGGCCAGTTTGAGTTTTTCTGCCTCGTCCCTGTCCACATTTTCTGTTCCGTATGTATTTTCCTTTGTGAATCCGGCGTTTTGCAGCTCCTTCTTTTCTTTGTCCGAGAGCGGACGTTTATCCACGCAGCATGCTTCCAGAAAAGCCCTCAGGCTCACGTCTTTCGTTAACTCTGCCGCTGTTTTCCCTTTCTGACTCTTCTTTGTAGCATCAGCTCTCCTTGCTACGAGCCAGCAGACGGCAAGGCGGTTGTTTGCCGCCGCGGCATACATGAGGGCGGTCTGACCGAGTTTGTCCACAGCGTTGGCGTCGCCACCCTTTTCGATGGCTTTCAGCTTTTTGAGCAGAGCATCGGCAAGTTTTTCTTTCTTGCTGAGTTTCGCGCCTTTCGCATGCTTTCCTGTGCCTGCCGGAAAAAGCAGTTCTACCCCTTGCTGCGGCGTGCCCTGTTTTATCGCCTCTTCCTTCGCTCCCGTCGCCCCTGCGAATATCAGCACACAGGCGAGCAGGAAAGCTGTAAAACGCTTACAATAAGCTAATAACAAAAAAACGGGGGGGTAGCGGCGGATTTCATTGTTTTCATTGTGACGCTTTGTGCAAGATGTGATACCAGTCTATCATACTTTGTTATACTCCGCAAGAGAAATAACAGGTAACTGAACAAATTTTATTGAGAACGTTGCGGGAGAGCATCGATGCTCGCGGAACCCGCTTTAAGGTGAAGAATGGCAAACGGGGTACCACTGTTTGTTGCGTGGTTGTTCTTTCGGGCGTGCTGCATGGTTATACAACGGGGATTCTGATGGATAACAGTTGACTTCGGATGGGATTTGTTATATAAGGCGATGAACGAATAGCCATTGAATACTTCGCCTATGAAAACTCATACAGATGAGCCTACCTCCCAATTACGGGAAAAATCCAAAGTGGGATCCATGTCCTGTGTTATAAAGATGATCGTAGCAGGCATTGCCGGCATTACCTATGTTCTATTCATGCCGATGGATGCGT
>CANQJI010000064.1 GCA_947624205.1 uncultured Akkermansia sp.
GCGTGCAGTCCCATGAGAGCCTGCTGACGCGCCTCATCCTGCAGGATACTCTGTGCCGCCACACGGTTCTGCGAGACCGCCACCGCAAGAATCCCCACGGCGATGAGACCCAGCAACATCATGAGCGTAAGACTCGCTACCAGAGCAAAGCCGTTTCTCCTGTGAGTGAGAGGAACGTGCCATGTTCGCCCGTGGAAAGGAGATTGAAAAATCATAAACCAAAAACTGAATCAAGCACTCTCGCCTCCATCTCCCTCTATCTTACCATCCTACGCCACGCTACGCAATCAAAAACACTGTAGCAACCGCTCTACGCCTTGCAAAATTATATGCGGCACAAGAAGCATCTCAAAAAGGGTTCCGGTTAGTTCATTGCAAGGCATAGTTAATTTCGTCAAAAAACAATAATCCAACTGGTAGATAAAGTTTCATAGCTTAAACAAAACAGGTTAAAAAAGAAGAGTGAGGGGAAATCATCATGCGTCCGGGACTTTCCGGGGAATATACGTATTGGCAATACGCGGAGAATTGTATATTATATGTTTGTAATCAAACATTAACAATTTATTACCCAGCTTAAAATTGGAACATCTCAAGCAAGGATTGTTGCTCTATGAGATTGATACTCAGCATGAGTTTTTCGTGAAAACGGACTTGACATACGTATTGCCAATACGTATCCACCAGGAACGATCTCGTTGTAACAGACGGCATTACATCTCTGTATTTTCACTTGGCAAAACACATTACGTGTGCATAATAACGGGCATGCACGAGTGGCTTGTCACATGGATGAACTGGGTGGCCGATTGGGGCTACGGCGGCGTGGCGCTGCTCATGGCGATGGAAAGCTCCATCTTCCCCGTGCCGAGTGAAGTGGTGGTACCACCGGCAGCCATTATCGCTACGCGAGAAGGTGGCAGCATGACCATGTGGGGAGTGATACTCGCCAGCACCATAGGCTCCTACCTCGGTTCCTGCATCACGTATGCAGCAGCCCTCTGGCTGGGGCGTCCTCTCATTTTGAAATATGGCAAGTGGTTTTTCATGAGACGAGCAAAGGTGGAGGCGGCAGAACGCTTCATGCAGCGCTACACGGCGCCCGGCATCTTTTTCGCGCGCTTTTTGCCCGTTGTTCGGCATCTCATCTCCATTCCTGCCGGGATGGCGCGCGTCAACTTTTTCGTTTTTTCACTCGCTACGATCACCGGCTCAGCGCTCTGGTGCTCCGCCCTTGCGTGGTTTGGCGCCAAAATCGGGAAAGAGCATCCTCAACTACTCAACTCCCCGGAAAATCTGATGGCGACCATGCGCGAGGAAATGCACCTGCTCATTCCGGGAATCCTCCTCCTTATCCTGCTTTACGCGCTCGCGCAACACCTCTGCCGCAAGTAAGAAATCGCGGGGTGAGATCCGCGCGACTTACTTCAGCGCTTCAAAAGCGCCCTTGAAGAAGTAATAGCCCCAGCCCCAATCCGGATCACCAGCCCAATCCGGATCGTAATGGTGACGCGGGAGCAGGAAGCGCTCGGGATGCGGCATGAGCCCCATGGCCCGACCGGTGGGGTCCTGCAGGCCGGCTATGCGCAGTTCCGAGCCGTTATGATTGTCGGCATACTGGAGAGCGACGCACCCATTGGCGAGATATTTCTCGGCATCACCGGAATCACAAACGAGGCGCCCTTCCGCATGGGCAGAGGGAAGTTCAAATTCATCCGGCAGCAATTGGGTGTATGGGCAGGAGGAGGACACCTTCACGAGGCGATCCCACATACACTCAAAACGCTCTGATTTATTCCAGATGAGCGAGGCACGCGGGAGAATGCCGAGTTTGGTGAGGATCTGGAAGCCATTGCAAATGCCGAAGAGGAAGCCTCCCTTGTCAAAATGCTTCTGCAAGGCATCGCCGAGAAAACGCTCAGTTTCCAGCTGCGCGAGGCGACCGCTCATCACGTAATCCCCGTAGGAAAATCCGCCGGAGAAAACTACAAGCTGTGCCCTCTCCACGTGCATCGGCGTGGCTGTGGCAATGGGCTGCACCTGGGTGGAGAAGCCGGCGGCGCTCAGAGCGCGTTCGGTTTCCACATCGCAGTTGGTGCCGGGGTATTTGAGAAGTAATGCGTGAGGCATGGCTCGAAAAAATCAATAGTAGGGGGTGAGTCCGTGTTTCCAGATATGTTTGAGCGCGGCAAGTTCCTCCTGCAACGCCACCTTGCCGCCGGATGTCAGCGTGAGCTTCCCGTCACTTGTAGCGTAGCCGATGCGGGCGCAGGGCGTCCCCTCCATCGCTGAAGCAAAGTCATCTGCCATATCAGGATCCACCTCGACGAGGAAGCGCCCCGTGCTCTCTGCGAAACAGGGAATTATCAGATTCTTCCAGCCGTGCGCCGTTGGCAGCTTGTCCAAATCGATGCACAGGCCGCCCTTGCCGGAGAAGGCCATTTCAGCCGCAGCAACAGCCAGTCCGCCCTCCGATAAATCGTGCGCAGCGAGAACGAGACCTTTTGTGAGGGCGCGCTCGTAGTACCGCTTGTAAACCGCAAAATTCGCCGTGCAATCCGTCTGCGGAACCCTGGCATCGACAATGCTGTGTCGGCGGGCATAAACGGAGCCGCCCAGCTCATCTTCCGTGTTGCCCACAAGGAAAAGGACGCTGTCGCTCCTGCGCAGAGACGCGCCGCAGACGTGGGAAACATCCTCCACCACGCCGAAGCCGGAGCAGAGGAAGGTTACCGGGATATTCACCGGACCATGCTCGGTTTCGAAGTAATTGTAGAAGGAATCCTTGCCGGAGACGTACGGCGCACCGTAGGCGAGAGCAGCATCGCGAATGCCTTTGGCGCATTCCACGAGGCGCCCAAGTTCCACCGGGCTCTCGGGGTTGCCCATGCAGAAATTGTCAAGCAGAGCGATCTTGTCCGGGTTCGTGCCGGAGATGATGAGCTGGCGCACGGTTTCATCCACGGTGCCGGTGCCCATCGCATAAGGATCCGTCTTCCCCCATTCCGGAAGAATCGCCAGGGCAAGACTCATCAGCTTATCGGACCCGTCAATATCAATCACCGAAGCATCCTGTGGGGCGTCGGCAGCGGCCCCGGCGAGGGGCTTGAGTACTGTGTTGCCCTGCACTTCGTGGTCGTACTCTCGAATGATCGGCTCGCGAGACACCACGGCAAAATCGCCGAATACCCCCTTCAGATCTGCCCCGAGGTGCGTATCATTCAGCGCGATACCGACGCGAGACGGGGAGGAGGTAAAGACAGAAGTCAGATGCTTCGTAGGCGCTTCGTGCAGCTTGGAGTTATCCAGCTCGCAGACCGTTTCCCCATGGTGCCACACGCGCAGCACACCGGAATCATTCGACTCGCCCAGGACGGTCATTTCCGTCTGGAAAGTATCGGCGAGGCGCTGCAACTCCGGCACATTTTCCGGCTTCACGGCAAGCACCATGCGTTCCTGGGACTCGGATAGGAATATCTGCCAGGACTGCATATTCCCCTCTTTCAGTGGAGCGCGATCCAGATACACATTGCCGCCTGTCTCAGAGAGCATTTCACCCGCGGCAGAGGAGAAACCACCGGCGCCGCAGTCCGTCACAAACTCGATGAGCCCACGCTCGCGCGCCTCCAGAATCACGTCCAGTGTCTTTTTCTCCTCGATGGGATTGCCGATCTGCACGGCCTGCTGGTCCTCTTCGGCGGAGGCTTCTCCCATAGCGGCAGAAGAGAACGTGGCCCCATGCAGACCATCCTTGCCGGTGCGCCCGCCGATGACAACCACTGCCAGCCCTGGCTTCATCTCCTTGGCAATATCCGTCTGGGGAATGACTCCTGCCGTTCCGCAGAACACAAGCGGGTTGTAAATATACGCCGGGTCAAACTGGATAGCACCGGAGGTGGTAGGGATGCCCATTCGATTGCCGTAGTCACGCACGCCGTGTACCACGCCACGCATGATGCCGAGGGGATGGATGATGTTGTGTCCCTCAGTGAGGGATTCCGGCGTGTCAGGAGCGCCGAAACAAAACACATCGAGGTTGGCGATGGGTTTAGCCCCCTTCCCCGCGCCGAGGATATCGCGAATCACTCCACCCAACCCCGTGTTCGCCCCCGCGTAGGGTTCGATGGCGCTCGGGTGGTTGTGCGTCTCCGCCTTCAGGCAAACGGAAAGCTTATCATCCAGTTTGATAAATCCCGCATTATCCACGAAGCAACTGAGTACAAAGCCCGGTTTGCGGGCCATGATCTCCTTGCTGGGACGCTGGATGAAGGTCTTGTACATGCTGCGGATTTCCTCCTGCTTGCCATCGACGGTATGCTGCACAGTGGCGGCAAAGATGCGATGCTTGCAGTGCTCAGACCACGTCTGAGCGATGACCTCGAGCTCCACATCCGTCGGCTCGCGGTCAATCTCGCGGAAAATTTGCTGCACCACGAGCATATCTTCCGAGGAAAGCGAAAGTTTCATATCGCGACTTAGCGCAGTGAGCTCTTCCTCACTCAGCTCGCGAACTGGTATCGTGCGGTAGGTAGCAGGCATAGTCGTTTAGCGTACGCTCCAAGTGTGGATAGCGGGGTTGCACACGTCTTTGCAGAATCGTGCCGACAAGGCTTCCTTGTCGCCCTCGCCGAAAATGTAGATTCTCTGGGTGATAGTGAGGGACTTCAGGGTGAAGGGCAGTCCCTCTCTCCCGGCATAGTTGGCAAGAATGGCTTCCTTCTCCAGGTCCAACGCTCCCTTCTTGATACCGTAGGAGATGCGGAAGAGCTCCCCGGTGAGCGCGGGCGTGTCGTCCTCCTGCACCTTCTGTGAGATGGGATCCACCAAAACGCGGCGCAGATAATCGCGCGCAGCTTCTTTGTCCCCCTCGCACTCCGCCGTGTAATAACGAGTGTGGTTGTACGTGAGTTTATCGGCTATCGGGGTATAGAGCAGCTTGTTGGCATCCGTCGCCGCCTGGAAGCGGCTGAACACCTCAAAAGTTAGCTTGGACATGGCTCAAATCAACGGATTAGGCACCTCCTCTTACTTCTGCAAGCGGCTGAGCACCTCTGCATATGATTCCATGAACTCACCGAGCCCCTGGCGGAAGCGATCTTTGTCCATCTTCTTTCCCGTTTCCACATCCCACAGGCGGCAAGTATCCGGTGTAATCTCGTCCGCCAGCACGATTTGCGAAGGATCTGTGCTCAGGCGACCGAACTCAATCTTGAAGTCGATGAGACGTAAGTTGGCCTCAAGGAAAAATTCCTTGAGGGTGTCATTGATAAGCAGCGCCATCTTCTTGATGTAAGCGCACTCCTCCTCGGTGGCGGCCCCCATCTCGCGGGCATAGTCATCGTTGATGAAGGGGTCATTGAGCGCGTCATCCTTGTATGAGAACTCCACGATGGGCTTGCCAAAGGTCGTACCCTCCTTCACCCCCATTCTCTTGGAGAAGGATCCCGCTGCAACGTTGCGAACAATTACCTCCAACGGCATGATGGAGACCTTTTTCACCAGCAAATTGATATCGTCCAAATCCTCCACGAGATGCGTCTTTACACCCTTACCCTCCAACATGCGGTAAATGATCAGCGTGATCGCTTTGTTCATGCGTCCCTTGTTCTCGAAGTCCTCTTTCTTCACACCGTTGAAGGCGGTTGCAGAGTCTTTGTACTCCATGCGCAAGACGTTCGGATCATCGGTCGTGTAGAGGCGTTTGGCCTTTCCTTCGTAAATTGGTTCCATGGCGTTTGTCGGGGGAAAATTCTTGCCCGCGGCATTGTACCCCACACACCTGCGCGTGTCAACTCTACTCTCCACAGCGAACTGCAACTTTTTATCAATCAAGAACAAAACGGACCTGCACCACCACTGTCGCGGCTACCGCCACAGAGCCACGCCGAGCGGGAGAAAAGGTCCAATGCTCGAGCACCCAGCTGCGAGCAACGGCATCCAGTTCACCGTGACCACTGCTGCCGGCAAGTTCCACCTTCCTCGGCGTACCCCGTTCATCCAGAAAAATCCGCAGGCGCGAGGTGCCCTCCACCCCCCTCTGACGCATGGCAGGCGGGTACGGAGGCAGGGGGGCAGATTGGTACGCAGGGGGGGTGTAGTCTCCTTTCGGTTCTGAATCCAGTTGTGCGACGGCTCGAACGGACTGAGCAACGCGGGCGGGCACAGCAGACGAACGGCGACGAGACGTAAAGAGAGCTTCATCGACGGCGGCAAGCTCAGGTTTCGGGAATGAAAAAGAGGGAAATTCCACCTCTTCAAGCTCCGGTGGCGACATTTCGCAAACAACAGTCACATCGGGACTCTCTACCGCCGAAGGAGAAATTGCACCCGTAATCTCCGGCAGGGGTTGCACAGCCTCCGGCTCTTCCCGAGGTGTTTGTTGCTCCGCCGGCGGGACAAAAAAGCAGTGTGTCGCAATTCCCTCCTGTTCCCCTGCTCGCCGTGCCGAGTGAATCACCGCAAGCAGCAGAGCCACACCGCTGAGCATCAGCAGCGTGCACGTGAATGCCGCAACGGCGCGAAGGGAGGAGGAGGGTCGCTTCACCGTCCCCTCCTTTCCGGCGTGCACCAGAATGTGGGGTTGTCCGTCACATCGTAGTAACGTCCCGGCAGTTTCGGAAAATGCAGATGTGGAGCATGCAGAACGCGTACGCGATCCTCCCGCCACCCGGGAACCCAAACGGCAAGCTCGCAGATGAGACGATCGACCTTTTCTAATGCTGCGGCGAAGGACGGAAGATCCGTTGCTTGATCACATTCCCTCAACGCGGCATCCATCTCTGCCCCCGTCAGTCCGAACGGCGCTTCATCGCCGCGCGCGGTCGATGAAAAATATCGCCCCGGCTTCGGCAAGGGCTCCGCGGGCACCGTCGCCCAAAAGGTGAGCTCATGCTTCCCCTCCCGCACTTGCTGAGCGCAAAGTTGCCAGGGCAGAGGCTCCGCCACAATCTCCGCCCCGCATGCCCGTGCACTCTCTCGGAGTACTTCAACCAGAGTGCTCACCTTTTCCGAGGGGACATAGCAGAAACGGAAAGAGAGCTTTTCCTCCCTCCCATCCCGCACGCGGCGGAGAATCCCGTCGTCTCCGGGCGTGGAGAATCCCGCCCGGGCGAAGCACTGACGAGCCCGGACGGGGTCGTATTGCTGAATTTTTTGCGACGGAAGCATACCGTATCCCTCGAAAAAGGATTGCAGGCGCCGCCCCTCTCCACGAAAAATAAGGGCTATGGCGCGATCCATATCAAGTGCCGCCAACAATCCCCGGCGCACTGCAAGTTCCGGGATGGTTCGCGCATTCAATGCAACCCCGTAAGGCGGCTGCGGGGTATCAGTGTCGTACTCCATGCGCTCCAACCCAGGTGTGTGCTCGTAGCGATGCCAAGAGGCGATATGGCGCGTTTGTACGAGATCCAACTTCCCGCGCAGAAGGAACTCCCACGCCTGCGCTTCGTCCGTGAGGAAGTAGTACTGAACAGAGTCCACATTGCATGTCCCACGGCGCTGGGGCAGATCTTCCGCCCACCAATGACGCACCCGCCGCAGCTCCACCATGCGTCCCTTCTCCACACGCCGGACACTGTACGCCCCGGTCGTGGGAGGGACCCGCCAGGCGTACCGTTCGGCATAATCTCCCCCAACCTCGGCGTAGAACCCCGGCTCTGCCGCGTGAAGCAATCCGGAAGCTCGCAACTCAGGGAGAGGGCCCTCTTCCCGCAGAGTGAGCGCCACCACGCTATCCCCGTACACGCGCAGCTCCCCCGCCACGCGACAAAGAGTCTCCCACCCCGCGTCTCCCACCTCCGCCCTCAGAAGCGCCCCGAGTGCGTAATCTCCGGCGCGCATGGGACGCCCGTTGCTGTAGCGCGCAGCGGGATGGAGGCGGAAATAAACGGTACGTCCCTGCACCGCCCACGCCTCTGCCACGCCGGGAATGGGATGCCTCGTAGCGGGATGTTGCTCAATAAGGGGCATCTCCACGCGTTCAAAGATGTTCGCGTGCAGAAACTGCGGCGTGGGGCTGCCGAACACCAACAGATTGTCCGGATAAGGCCCGGGACTTGCCAGTCGCACCGTACCGCCGCGCACGGCTCGTGAATCGCCCAGCGGCGGCTCATTCTTCCCGCTCCTCCACACCAAATTCTTCGGAATTTCCCATTCAGAAGACAACACGATGTTTACCCCGCGCAGTCGTCCAAGACGCTCCGCAAAGTCCGCCGGATAGGAAGCGGGCGGCAGGTTCTCCTCCTCCTGAGCGATGCCGAGCTCGGGCGCGGTCTGTACACTCTGCACAGCCCACCACCCGATGCTCCCCACCGCCGCAAGCAGCAGCAAAAGAACCCACCATACCCGCTTCATCATCACTCGTCAGAACTTGATTGTGCAGCCGCCGTACACCGCCGTTCCTGGAGAAATAATTCCTGTTCCCGGAGCGGCGTTGAAGGATGACGTCACGAATTTCTGGTTCGTGAGATTCTCCACGCGCAAGGACAAACCCAAATGATCATTCACCTCGTAGTGCGCGTACCAACGCAAGACGACGTAATTATCGATGCGCTTTTGCCCGGAGCTATCCATCCGTCCCACAGCGGCAGCAAGCCCGAGTCCTGTCGTCAATTTTTCCACCGGATTCGTGTAAACATCCGCACTCCATACCTGGCGCGCGCTGTCGGCAACCTGCCGGTCCGTGGAACTGTCTTTCGGGCTGGTTATGGTCCAGGCAAACTTGTAACCAATTTTCCATGGCGCACTCAATAGCCCTCGCGCAGCGAACTCCACCCCTTGAAAGGTTTGGTGCCCTGCTTTGTTGATGTAGTAGTAGTCTGTGTATTTACCGACCGGATCCACCGCCTGGATTGCATCCTCCGTCCGCGCCCAAAAGAGGGTTGCAGAAACAAAATGATCCTTCCGCCATTCCTGCTCCACACCGAAGTCGGCACTCCAGTTAGTCTCACAGTCGAGGTCAGGATTCCCATGGTATGTGCACCACCAATCCGGCACATAGCAACTTCCATTGCTCCGTTCGAAGGCGCTGGGCGCCGCATAGCCACGTCCGGTCGACGCGTACAGGCGCGTACGCTCCCGGTTGAACTTGTAGTTCGTCGTGGCTCGTAGCGTGAAAAGAGCATTGTAAACACTGCTCTGGTCGAGACGCGCCGCGACTGTATTTGTCCACCCTTTTACGGGTTCTACGCTATGCTCGGCAAAGAAACTGATGACACTGTCCAAATCGCTATTAGATGGCACCCCCTGTCCTCCCTTCAGCATGTCAAAATCAGAACGCACCCAGGACACACCCGCAGTTGTCTTGTTTGTCTCGTTCCATTTGAACAAGTTCCGCCATTCGAGCTGCACGTTATCCATCTCATAAACGGTTTCGCCGTATGGATTCGTTCCATGAGCTCCAAAGGTCTTGTCCTCGTCGTAGTACCCAAACATCAGACTTGACGTCAACTTGCGTGTTATTTCTCCTTGATATTTAACCGTCAAAAGATTTGTTCGGAAAGCATACAATCCTTGCCCGGTGACATCGCTATACCGGGCATCCTCTCGCCGGTAAGTGAATACAAGCTTATTTTTTTCGTTGAGGTACTGATCCAACCGCACAGCCTGGGAGTAGTTTTGATAGCGCCCCGCATGCTTCATCTGAGGTTTTCTGCCGTCCTCGTAGTGGACATCATTGTTACTGTGCTCATAGGTTGAGGAAACATAGAAAGCAGTATTCTCGACGCGCCCCTGCGCCGTGAAATTCCCCGTATAGGAATCAAAGCTGCCGTATTCGTTGAAGAGCGAAGCGCCTGGTTCCCCCTTCCCCTCGGGCGTTTCCATGTAAAGGACGCCGCCCATCGCGCCGCTGCCATACACGGCTCCCTCTGCCCCGCGGACAAGCTCCAGGGCGCCGAGACCGAACACCGGGGTGCGTGCCACCACATTGGAAGTGACGAGACCATTCAAGCTCGCCAGCCCATTCAGTCGCATCCCATCGATCATCGGCAGCACGTATTTGTCCGAATTCAATCCTCGAATGACGGGCTTTGAGACATTTCCCCGCTGGTACGCCCCACCCCCGGGCAGCACATACACGCCCGGAACGGTAGTGAGAGCCTCTGAGAGTGTGTAAATGCCCTCTTTTTTCAACTGGGGAATATCCAGAATACTCACTGATACGCCGGTTGAATCGTACGGCACGGCAACGCCCTCGTGGGCAGATACCGTGACCGGTGCCAGCTCCGTCTCTTCATCAGCTTTCGGCTGCGCCGCGGCAGATGCCGGGGCCTCATTCTGCGCCAATGCGCAGGTGCAATAACAACTTGCCACTGCAAGGGCAAGCGCAGGTAGCTCCACAAGGGAGCACATCGTGTATTTCTTCATTTTTGTCGATGCCGGTTAGGTGGTGTCTCGCCACCGAGTTCGGTCTCCCTTCTGGCTGGTGTTCCGACTGAGTCCGTCTCGCGGACATCACGGTTGCGGCACAGCGGCTGATTCTCACAGCCTTTCCCATCTATTGCCTGCGACTCCCAAGTCGCCTCCTGAAGAGATGTTCCCCCCTGAGTTCCCGAAGAAGCCCCGGAGGAACGTGCAGCATTAAAGCACAAAGTCAACCTGCTAGCAAATCTTTTCCTGCTCCGGAGCGCAAAAACGAGCACGACGGCTGCAAGAAGCAGTGACGCCGTGCTCGTCGTTGGAGGCGATTCTCAAAGTGCTCCCGCCTCAGCGCAGGGTGTCTCGCACGCACACGGCCGCGTGTACCATGTTCTTCAATGCGGCAATAGTCTCCGGGAGATTGCGGGTCTTTAACCCGCAGTCAGGATTCACCCACAGGCGATCTGCCGGAATATCCCGCAGCATCATCTTGAGGGCGGCGGCAATCTCCGTCACGCTGGGGATGCGAGGGGAATGAATATCGTACACTCCGGGGCCGACCTCCGTCTCAAAGTGGCTCTGCACGAGGGCGCGCAGGATCGTGAGTTTGGAACGAGAGGCTTCAAAAGTGATCACATCCGCATCCATCGCGTCAATCTCCGGGATGATATCCTCGAATTCGCTGTAGCACATGTGGGTGTGAATCTGCGTTCCGGGCTGCACGCCGGAGTGGCAGAGCCGGAAAGCACGCAGGGCGTGATCCAGGTATTCGCTGTGCCAATCAGCTCGCCGCAGGGGGAGTTTCTCGCGCAATGCCGCTTCATCGATCTGAATGATGCGAATACCATTCGCTTCCAGCTCAAGCACTTCCTCGCGCAGAGCGAGGGCGATTTGGTACATCGATACGGAACCCGGCACGTCCTCGCGTGGGAAGGACCAGTTGAGGATGGTGGCGGGTCCGGTGAGCATGCCTTTCATCGGCTTGTTGGTGAGCGAAGCTGCGTACGTGATCCACGGCGTGGTGATGCTCTGTTTGCGGGAGATATCCCCCACAATGATGGGAGGCTTGGTGGCGCGGGTGCCGTACGACTGCACCCATGCGTTGCGGGTAAAGATGAACCCGGCAAGATTCTCCCCGAAGTACTCCACCATGTCATTGCGTTCGTATTCCCCGTGCACCAGCACATCCAGCCCAAGCTCCTCCTGCAAAGTAACGCAACGCTTGATTTCTGCACGCACCAGCTTTTCGTATTCCTCCGCGCTGATCTCCCCTTTGCGCAGGAGGGAACGGGTGCGTTTGACCGAATCGGTTTGCGGAAAGGAGCCAATCGTCGTGATGGGAAGCAGGGGCAGGAGCAGCTGCTTGCGCTGCAGAGCCTGACGCTCGCGACGCGGCGTCGGTCGCGTAAAATCTTCCTCGGTCAGGTTCGCCACGCGCTGCTGCACGTCCTGGTTTGAGTAGAGAGAGTCCGAGGTATGCAGAGCGACATTGCTCCGAAACGAGGAATCCTGTGTGTAGTCCGGCAGCTCCGCTAGACGGCACAACTCGGCAAGCTCCTGCAATTTTTCGTAAGCGAAAGAGAGATGCGGCAGAACCTCCGCAGGAAGTTGCGGTTCGTTCGCCACTGTGTACGGCACATGCAACAGTGAACACGACGTCGAGAGAATTACCTCCCTGACACACTTCTGAAGAGAGCGTACCTGTTCCAACACGGTCTCATACCGACATCTCCACACATTCTTCCCATTCACCACACCGGCAAAGAGTATTTTATCCTCCGGGAACCCATACTCCGCAATAAGCCGCGCCGTCTGCTTCCCTTCCACGAAATCCAACCCAATCCCTTCCACCGGCAGGGAAAGCAGCTCCGCATAGCAATCCCTCACATCGCCAAAATAGGTCTGCAGCAGAACTTTTGTGCCTCCCTCTCCCCGCTGCGCTAGAATGCCATCGTACAGTGTCCGGAAGAGCGCGATATCCTCCTGGGTAAGATCCATGACCAGGGAGGGCTCATCCATCTGCACCCACTGCACCTCATGGCGAAATGCCAACCGTAGCAGCCCAGCATACGCTTCAATGAGAGGCTGCACAAAGTGCGCCTTGTCGTGGTCGCAGTGCGCCAGCCTCAGGAAGGTAAAGGGGCCAATAACCACCGGTCTCGTTTCAATGCCGAGCTTCTTCGCCTGCTCATAGCTTGCGAGGAAATCCGTATGATTCAGAGACAGCCGTGTGTCCTTTTCCAGCTCCGGCACAAGGTAGTGGTAATTTGTGTTGAACCACTTTTTCATCGATAAGGCAGTGACATCTCCACGCTCCCCCTGGTATCCACGCGCCATGGCAAAATAAGTGCCGGTATCGTCCAACCCCAACCGCATGTATTTCTCAGGAACAGCGTTAAGCATCCACGCTGTGTCCAGCATCCCATCGTACAGTGAAAAATCGTTCGAGGGTATCTGTGCCGCCCCACTCGCGCGCAGCTTCTCCCACTGCGCAACTCGAAGTTGGCTTACCGTGTCCTGCAGCTTCTGAGCCGTTTTGTCCCCACGAAAATAAGCTTCCGTGGCCTTCTTGAGTTCGCGGTGTTCTCCTATCCGCGGGAATCCTACGATTGTGTATTTCATTCTTTTCCTTTCGTTGATTACGGAATGCAGGATGTTTCTTCCTGCGAAGCGCTATCATATCCTTTCTCGATTGTTCTTGTAAAATACAAAGAAATGATATGTAGTTATAGCTTTATTCTATATCAACTATCGGCGAAACCACAGAGGAGGAGAGGGATTCAGACTCCGACGCGAGCGATGAGGCGTTGAATGAAGAGTTCCCCGAGCCGACTGGGTCGCACGCGTTTGTGGATGATGTAGCCGATCTCCATATAGTCATCCACCCGGAGAGGCCGCGACACGATATCCGGGTTATTGAGGGCATTGCTGATGACGCCGCTGCAGATCGTGTAACCATTCAAGCCGATGAGGAGATTGAAGAGTGTGGCACGGTCGCGCACGAGGATGTTTTTCTTGCGTTCGAGCGTGCTTTGAATTTCCTCCGCGAAATAAAAGGAATTATGCTCGCCCTGCTCATAGGAGAGCCGTGGAAACGGGTCCAGATCACGAAGAGTGATCACCTCCTTATTGGCCAATGGATTCTTGCTGCCGATGAAGACATGCGGCGTAGCAACGAAGAGGCGTGTGAAGAGCAATTCATGCGCCTGCAAGGTTTTTCTCAGCACTTTTTCATTCTCCCGGTTGAGATAGAGCACTCCCACCTGACTGCGCAATTTCGCCACATCCTCAATGATCTCGTAAGTTTGCGTCTCCCGGATGCGGAAATCATACTCGTCTCCTCCGTAATCGCGCAGAACGTCCACAAAGGCCTCCACCACGAACGAATAGTGCTGGGCTGAGACGCAGAAATCCTGGCGTCCGCGTTTTTTGCCGCTGTACTTTTGCTCAAGCAGATCCACCTGATCCACCACCTGACGAGCATAGGCGAGAAACTCCTCTCCCTCCGGGGTCACTACGGTACCGCGGTTAGTGCGATTGAAAAGAGTGATGCCGATCTCATCCTCAAGATCGCGCACGGCGCTCGTAAGACTCGGCTGCGATACGAAAAGCGTTTTTGCAGCCTCGCTGATGCTGCCTTTGGTCGCCACAGTCAAAACGTATTGTAACTGTCGTAAAGTCATTACAGAAAATCTCAACGCTAAAAACAGATCGGAACCCTTACCCGGATACGGATGATTAAAACACAGGGGAATAACGATGGCAATTCCTTTTTGGTGGCTCTTGGGAGTATGGCCGGTCGGCCGAATGCATGGCGAAGAAAGCAGCCTCACTCAACCCACAACCGCCACTTGAGTCGGATAGTCCCTATGCAGGAGCTGAACAGTAGCCGATCATTGCCTCCGTTTCATGCGAAACAGATGCACAGCAGAATCAAAGGGATCGCCCCTATCGCCTCCAGCGTCACCAAACACAACAGGAAATACGCGAAGTTCCCCGAGCGATACGTCTTACGAGGCAGAGAGTTCGGAATTTGACTGAGCATCTGCAGAGGAAAAGGAAGGAAAACTCCCTGACTCGTCTCTATAACGCCCAGTTTCTTCCCTACATGCAACATTTGAATCCGCGAGAAAGGAATAATCACGACTGATTTTTTTTTGTCAAGCACGATGGCACGATTTCGCACAGAATACGCCCATGTCACCGGATCCGATGCGGACCTGATCATCCATTCGTAAAAAAGCAAGGCCGGCGAAAAGAAAGCGCATGCATAGGAGAGAAGACGAGACAAAAGCGAGTAACCATAACCAGTTAGCATCTCTATTTCCCAGACGCACACACTCGTCAACGCGACAAATGCCACGTACAGCAAAACTCCCAAAAAACGGACACGGGGGAAAATGCCACGCCGTACGATGAAGGGGCGACGCTCCCCCTCATAGACCATTCCTGAAGGAGGGGCGACCATCCCCTGCCCGGCGCAACGCTCAATTCCTTCCCGAATCTTCTGCGCAATTTCTTCGGCGTGTTCGGTCGATACTTGCGCAGGCATCACAACAGGGATAATTTTTTGACGACCCCCTTTCTTCATCACCTTCATCCACAAAAAGATAAACTGTCCGACGAGTTGCACAGGTCCCTGAAATTGGGAAAATGAATCGAAAATCCGGATATCCTCCTGCCCCTCTTTCCAGAATAAAATGCCTCGCTTGGTTATCTTCATTCTATCCAAGCCGAACATGAGTCTGATGCCGCCGTCTGTCGCCTCCCTGCATGCCTTCCTGCAAGCAATAAGAAAAAAACAATAATACAATTCCATCCATACCAAAACGAGAGCAAGGAGCCATCCCACCGGACCGCAAGTCAGAAGACCCACTAACAGACAAAGGAATAAAATCATGCCGAGTCGTATACACCGCATTCTGCGCATAGAGCGACCATACTTCAGTCGACTCGCGAACAGTTCCCCTAAAATACTCTCATCACACTTGATCTCATATCTTTTTCCCATCTAACCGCCATTCTACAATGGACAAAAAATATTGCAAGTGCGCATTGCCTCAAAAATAAAGTCACCGAAGGGACGTAAAAAACGGGGAAAAAGGATTCTCCGAAAGTTTGATGCC
>CANQJI010000065.1 GCA_947624205.1 uncultured Akkermansia sp.
CCGCTGACAGGGCGGAATCAAATAGCCAAAGGCAACTGCGTCACGGTAACGTGGGGTGGGGAGGAAGCCGGAGGCGAATCACAGACAGGATGAACAAGAACCGGATAGAAGGCCAAAGCGCACGAGGTGAGGCAGCCATGGATGCTTACGCCCAATACTCTGTCAAGAGTGCGCATGGTAGATTCGGCCTGCACTGTGAGAAAGCTGCATGTCTTATCCTGAGAGGCCCGACTAAAGCGCGAAAGCGCTGCGGAGCAAACCGTCTGTCGGGAGTCAGCAGAGGTCATAGTACCCAACCTCCAAAGGGGAAGGACCGAATCCAAACCGGACAATTCAGCCGGATACCCATGAACATAGAGCGGCAGAGTCAAGGCGTCACATATCAGGCAGAGTTTGATTTTTCGACTCAGGCGGAATGGGCGCGCCCACACGGAGGCGGTGAGGGTGCAAGTCCCGAAACTGCGCCGACGCGGGAGCAGCAAGTGTTTGCGGCGTGGAAGGGGGAACTGAATTGGGACAAACGCCTGCTGGAGGCGGTCGATTAGTCTCATTGCAGAGCGTTGTCTGCAAAGGTTAGGAAACCGCCGTATGCCATAAAAGGCACGTACGGTGGTGTGAGAGGGGGCGAAAGCCCCCTACTCGATTATCCAACCCTTATAATAAGCCGGAATCGTATCGGAGGCGTTTCGCGCCAAAAAAGAGGCATTCCAATTTTATACTCTGAATCGATCTATAGCCCTCTTTAATTTTCCCTCATCCGATAATTCTTCTTCCTGTCTCTCCTTTATCTTTTTTTCATACTCGCATACCAACTCCCGCAATCTGTCGCCTTCTTCATCATATCCCAAGTTAAATAGCCATGCTGCAATAATTGTTACACAGAAGGCTTCGATCACATAAAGCCAGATGTTAAATGGATATACTGACGACTTCGCAAAACAACACCAGACAATAAACGCGGAAACCACCATGAGAAGCAGAACAAATCTCCATCTTCCTGCCTCCTCGTCAATTACCTCACATACTATTACTATAAACATGATCGGGGTCGCAAATAACATCAAAGATGCATAAGTGGTAAATCCACCATAGTCGAGAAATATACCACAACATTCGGCAGCCAATGCCACACCGAAAAGGAAGAAGGGCTGTACTCCGCCGACTACTCCCCTAACGGCTTCCAACTTCCGTGAATACATGATGAAAGGAAATGAGAGAAGCAGTGAAATGCATAGCACGTCCCCCAAGATATCTTCCCTCCGCCACAGCGGTATTTCAGATATAAACGTTTCAGGGTTAAACCTGGAGTTAAATGAGAAATCAGGAAACTTTTCGAAACAATACCATCTCAAATTCCTGAGCAAACGCATAGTAAGTGCGGAATCATCAACATGTTCAATATCAGAATAACATATACAAACATATATAAGCGCCAGAATAATGCATACAATAAAAGTCCATGTTCCCCATATGCGTACTGACTCAACTTTGGTTCTTTGTTCTCTTGTTTGTTCTATTTTTTCGTTAATTTCCTTGATGGAAAGCTGATCAGGATCCGAATTTTCAAAAGACATAGCAACTAATAGGTTTTACATATTATTAAGGAGCAGCATGATTTTTTCATACGCCAGCTGAACAAGCCACCGAATGATCGAGAGCACAGTTTCTTTTCCCTGTAAAAAGCTCTCGTTATTGCTGAATAACGAGGGAGAATAATTGAGGCCGGTAAGAATCGAAGCAATAACGCCGTATTTCAGAAAACGGTTCATTGGATTTGTTGGTAAGTAAGCATATCAGTCTTGACGGAAAGCACGGCAGAGGTAAGGAAGCCAAGGCACATCGCCCTCTGCAGGGGCTTTGAGACCATCATAGAAAGCCTCCAAACTGCCGGCGGACATTGCCCTGAGCAACCATGTGCAGGCTTCTCGCCGGGTTTCTTCCCTGCCCTGCTGTAGCAAACAGCGCGCCAGATTCCTCTGCGCCTCAACATTCCCTTGCTCAGCAGAGGCTCGGTACCATCTGAGGGCCTTATCCGGATTCGCGGCAAGCGAAAGCCCCTCTTCGTAATATTTGGCGAGCCAGAGTTGAGCAGCTGAGTGATTGCAATCCGCCGCTCGGCGGAACCAAACTGCAGCTTCTTCTTGATTCCCCGCAAGCGCATAGACCTGTCCCAAATCAAACATTTTTTGCGAATCACCGCCGACTGCAGCATTGCGCAGCACCTTGGCGGCAGCACCAAAGTAACGGCTCACCTGTTCCTCTTTGCCTTCGCTTCCGTACTCCTGCGCAAGCTGTATACACGCTTTGAAAGAGCCATGCTCTGCGGCATATTGCCACCACACAATGGCCGAGTCGGTATTCTTTACGATTTCCGCATTGCCGGTCGAATAAAAATTTGCCAGGGCGCACTCAGCTGCGGCATCGCCGTCTTCCGCCCTCCGACGCAATTCCCGCGTTTGCTCCGATTCCATCGGGAGCGTCTTATCTAACGCCACGAACCAATCCGGCAAGGGATCCGGCACGTCATCTTCCCGTGCGGAAGCGTCATCTTCCTCCCGTAGACCATTCAGCGCATCGAACGCCTCCGTCTCGCCATTCTCCATGGCTTTCGCGTACCAAATCTTCGCCTGTTGCTTATCCCGAGGCACCCCCTTACCTTCGCGGTAGTATTCCCCCATAAGGTAACAGCAATACCCATTTCCGTTCTCGGCGGCACGGAGTGTCCACTTGATATCATCGGGCATATCAACCGGAGCGGCGACGGATTGCTCCTCCGGCTTTCCGGCGCCGTGTCTCTCCTCAAGCATCTTGAAGCATTGCAAGCGAAATTCCGCGCAGTCTAATACTTCCGAATCTTTCTCATGCTTAATGATATCGACAAAAATACGATCCGCGTATGCCGTATCCTGCGGCACCCCCTGTCCCTCCATGTACATATTAGCCACTCGAGGGGAAGATATGGGGTCAACACTGCGATAGCATCCTATGGCATCACGCCAACTCTTACCCGCCACCTCACCGGATAAATACAAGTCGCCGAGCACGATGTTCCAAAATGCATATTTTGCACGGTCTTCCCCATCCTCAACTTTTTTACCCTCACCACGATGTTCCGGCAAGTAATCTCCAATTTCATCCCGAGTCAGATCTGCGACCTCACTTAAAGTCATGGACGCCGCACGCTCCCTTATCCAACGACTTGCCTCCGCATATCTATCAATATCTTTATTTTTTCTTTTCTTATTAGCCATAAACTAAAGTATTCTTAATATTGCATAGTTTCCAAAACGGCACGGGCTTTGGCGTTCCCTTTCTCAGCTGCTGCCTTCAGGAGAATCCGCGCATCATCCAGATCAACACTGTACCCGCACGTACCCTTCAGGCGACACAGGCCGAGTTGATAAAGTGAATCTGAATGTCCCTTCGTAGCGGCATCAGCGAGCATATTGAATATCTGCGGTACTTCTTCCCCTGCTATCTCTCCGGTCGTCTTTCCGCCGTTCAATATATACCGACTCATGGCCGACATAGCCCGCCGGTACAAATCCTCTCCCAACTGAGACGAATCGCACGCACCCGCCTTCTTTTTCCTCATGCGCACATAGAGTTTGCCGCAAGGTGTTGATGTATTATTCGTGACAATGCTGATGCAGACTCCCGGAATGAGCGGCACCTTTCCATGAACCGGCTCATCGTTCAACAGAACCGTCACGTCCCCGCCGAGCGAGGGAAGAAGAAACCACGTCCTGCCGCATTTCCCCGTAGGCGTCGTCAGAGTAAACGGAACAGTGCTGAGATCTCCGACATCATCACTCAAGGTTACATACACATCGGCAGTCATCCGGAAAGGACATTCCGACGGCTTCACCTCCCGCTGTCCTCTTTCTCCTATGAGCACGAGACTGCACCCTTGCTCCTCAACGGAGCCTTCTTCCTCAGACTCCCGTTCATTTTGCGGTTCACTCCTCTTTTGGACTACGGCACTGTCTCCTTTTTCCCCTTTCTCGCCCTTCTCGCCTTTTTCTCCTCGATCACCCTTTTCCCCTTTCTCACCCGGGGTATTGTTGTTATTATTCGCGATGAGACTCTCCATCTTCTCCTCCCATCGGCGGTGGCGTTCTTCCTCCTCTTGTCGTCGTTGTGCGTCCTCTCTACGCCGTTCTTCCTCTTCCTGCCTATGCCGATTCTCCTCCCGTTGTCGGCGCTCCTCCATCTGCTGCCGCCGTCTTTCGTTCTCTTGCCGTGCCCGCGCTAACTCTTCCGCTTCTTTTTTTGCTTTTTCTATTGCCATGTGCCCAGTGATAAGCCAGTACAGGCTCTTGATGGTCAGTATCACTTCAACAAAGGGAGAGAGAAGGGAGCCAAGTATTATAAAAGTAACAGCATAAGAAAGTACTCCCACACATCCGCCTGCTATGGCTGAAAGAATCGCCATAAAAAACGAGACAAATCCCATTCTCGACACAATTAATACATATATGAGAGAATAGACGAATCCATACCCCATTAACGAAACCGTCTCTTCTACATTCAAACCAAAGGGTCCACTGTCTGTTAGGTACGCATAAGTCCATAATATAATAGGATTTGTTATAACACCTATCAACGAAAACACAAAAAGCGCGAAACACTTACCCATGACTTGTATCGATTATTTTTCCGGAATAATAATTGTGTGCAGCCTCTGCGCAAAATTCTTATTGCACCGACTGTAGCCGACGAAGGCAAAATTCTTACGATATCGCTCTCTACTCATAAGTTTAATTTATTTGCAATAACTTTTTCCTAAATTCCTCATCATAAAAGCTCGTCATACCGAGTACTATGCCCTCGGCATGGCGGCTTTCATTATCGACAGTCCGCACACCGACACCATCTTCTGTGAACATTTGTCTTCTCATTTGGGATTACGTCCTGTATGTGAGTGGAGTGCAAATCAATGGGCAGCCATATTGTAATACTCACGCTGAGAATGTTCCGCTTCCAAGGCAGTGTTCCAATAATGCCCATGTCCATCATAATACTGCGGCGATGAATCGCTGCCGCCGCCACCGCTGCCACCCGGGGGATTATCCCTGGCGTACAGTAGGTAAGCCCACGCTCCAGCGCAGTTCACCGCCACACTCATCGGTAAGTCGATGCACAAAGCCTCAAACACGCCAGCTGTGTACCACCACGCCGCATTCGGCGAGTTGTACTGGAAATGGTACACGAACGAGTTGTCCGACTTCGGTCGCACAATGGAATACTTCTGAGTCAAGCTGGCACGCAATTCATCTTCATCCTCAGGGAGTACGCGGTTCATATCGCTGGTTCGATCCGGATAATTCGCTCGCCCTATCAGGTACATTGCGAAATCTGCCGGTATCTCGTAGAGGTCACTACCTGAGGTGCGGACAACCTCCACGGGACGCTCCTTCTCGTTATGCACGCTGTAGAGCACCTGGTATTTCTTGGCTACGCGGTAGCGCGGCAGTTCCACATAATACTTACTTCCATCGCTATATACATATTGTCCGGGCTCGACATCCATAATGTTTGCCTGAGCTTTGTAACTCCCCTGACGGAAGAACGCCCCTGCGCTATTGAACCAACACGAGTTGAGACTTACCATCATCAGCAGCCCTATCCCAGTCACTTTCAGTGTTTTTCTCATTTTATTCTCTCCTTTCTTTTATTCGGCTAAATTCCTCAGCCCATCTGCCAGGACATCCATCATTATCTCCTCGCAGCGCGCGTGGAATGGTTTCAAGTCCTCATCTTGCGGCGCCTCGCTATCACCAAAGGCAATGATGGCTCTGTGACGATCATCCTTCTGCGGGCTGCGATGCACAAAATGTTCATAATACTCCACAATGGCAGCCGCCAGTTCAGAGTTCTCAATTTCCTGCGCATTCAAGCTCTCCAGGAATGCCCGATACGTCTCCGTCGGGTAGGACAGATCCTTCACCACGGCTTTTGCCAACCGGTATGATTCAGCATCCAGCGCATATTGCCGCGATGTCGCCGCAACCGGTGAGCCGCTTTGGTAGACGGTAGCTGCGTTGCCTGGTGTAGTTGTGACCAGAGCTGCTCCGGCAAGCAATGCCGCCACCGCCACGCGCCATTGCCCTGAGGAGCTTAACCATTTATTTTTTTTCGGTCTTCTTATCATATGTTTTATGTTTGTGAATTGGTTCGTTCTGCGCAACGCGCGCGAATTTTCTAAATCGTACATCGGACATCCTAGATCGTACATAATCAGTAGCTTACAGTTACTCCAACGCCTTCTTGGCGTCTTTATGCCCCTGCTTCGCCGCCTTGCGGTACCACTTCACCGCCTCCGCGTTGTCCTTGATCACTCCAGTGCCGTTTTCATAGCACCTGCCAAGGTTAAACTGCGCACCCTCATGCCCCTGCTCCGCCGCCTTGCGCCACCACTCCACCGCCTCCGCGTAGTCTTGGCCCACTCCCTCGCCATAGTAATAGCACCCGCCAAGGCAATACTGCGCACCCTCATGCCCCTGCTCCGCCGCCTTGCGCCACCACTTCACCGCCTCCGCCTTGTCCTCGCTCACTCCCCAGCCATAGTAATAGCGTCCGCCAAGTATATACTGCGCATCCACATCCCCCTGCTCCGCCGCCTTGCGGTACCACTTCACCGACTCCGCGTAGTCTTGGCCCACTCCCCCGCCATAGTAATAGCGCCTGCCAAGAAGACACTGCGCCCGCGCATGCCCCTGCTCCGCCGCCTTGCGGTACCACTTCACCGCCTCCGCGTAGTCCTTGCTCACTCCCCAGCCGTTCTCATAGCACCAGCCAAGGTTACACTGCGCATCCGCATGCCCCTGCTCCGCCGCCTTGCGGTACCACTTCACCGCCTCCGCGTAGTCCTTGATCACTCCAGCGCCGTTTTCATAGCACACGCCAAGGTTATTCTGCGCGTACATGTTCCCCTGTTCCGCTGACAAGCGGAACAGCCTCACCGCCTCAGCCTTGTCCTTGCTCACTCCATTGCCGTTCTCGTAGCACCAGCCAAGGTTACACTGCGCATCCGCATGCCCCTGCTCCGCCGCCTTGCGCCACCACTTCACGGCTTCCTCCGGGTTCTTGCTCACTCCATTGCCGTTCGCATAGCACAAGGCAAGGTTATTCTGCGCCCGCACATACCCCTGCTCCGCTGCCAAGCGGTACAGCCTCACAGCTTCCTCCGGGTTCTTGCTCACTCCATTGCCGTTCTCATAGCACCAGCCAAGGTTACACTGCGCATCCGCATGCCCCTGCTCCGCCGCCTTGCGGTACCACTTCACCGCCTCCGCGTAGTCCTTGATCACTCCAGCGCCGTTTTCATAGCACACGCCAAGGTTATTCTGCGCGTACATGTTCCCCTGTTCCGCTGACAAGCGGAACAGCCTCACCGCCTCAGCCTTGTCCTTGCTCACTCCATTGCCGTTCTCGTAGCACCAGCCAAGGTTACACTGCGCATCCGCATGCCCCTGCTCCGCCGCCTTGCGCCACCACTTCACGGCTTCCTCCGGGTTCTTGCTCACTCCATTGCCGTTCGCATAGCACAAGGCAAGGTTATTCTGCGCCCGCACATACCCCTGCTCCGCTGCCAAGCGGTACAGCCTCACAGCTTCCTCCGGGTTCTTGCTCACTCCATTGCCGTTCTCATAGCACCAGCCAAGGTTACACTGCGCGTACATGTTCCCCTGCTCCGCTGACAAGCGGTACAGCCTCACCGCCTCTGCCATGTTTTTGCTCACTCCCTTGCCAAACTCATAGCACCAGCCAAGGTTATTCTGCGCACTCGCATCCCCCTGCTCCGCCGCCTTGCGGTACCCTGCAAGGGATGCGAGGCTAAGAGGTTTCTCTTCTGCATGCCCCTGCTCCACCGACGCTGTAACGATTAGAGCACATAGCACCACCGCCGTCATCCTACGAACAACTTTTCGAATCTCTCTCTTGAAGGTATGTTTTTCTTCCATGGTAAAAATAAAGGTTTGAAGTTCCGGCTCTGTCTCTTCCAACGGCATAACAATGTATTTTTCATGATTGATTGTATGATTGTTGGGCTAAATATTCCTCTCCATTCATATTCCGCCTCCATACAAACCTCCGATGACTGTCTGTGCGTCGGGATTTCCTTGCGTTCGACTTGAACATTATCAATCTCAGCATGGAGCACGCACACGCAAGCACCACGGCTCTGATATTTTCGTGTCTTGCCTTCATTTTAGCGGGGAGAGAAATATCCTATGGAGATCCTATGTTACTACCTAACGAACGGAAGCAGTATATCTCTTTTCAAATGCGATGCGCTTGATGCAATTTGCAATACGCTGATAATAAAACAACAGCAACAAAAAAAACTCGGCCAATTCGATCTATGGCTCACTCCTCAAATTTTTCTTAAAAACGCCCTTAGCGCTTGAAAAATAAGAGTGCATCAATTTTTTAGTTGACTATAGCATTTGAAAAGAGATACTCAGGTATGAACTACGAGAACAAAAGCAACGAATGACAGAAAGAGTTGAGATCGTACGAGGAGAAGGTTAAAATGGCGACAGAAAGATTGAGTATAATGGCGCCGGAATTTAAGACAGTGGGTTAAGCCCCAGTGCAAACGCATTAGGAAATGCGTTTGCCTATGTACGATGTTGAATGTACGATTTATTCATAATGTGCGCGTTGCGCAGATTTTTTCGGATCATTAATGGATGCTGAGATCCCTCTGGAGTCATCATCATGATGACCGCTTGTTGTCATGATTTTTGATGCGCATAAACATGGATATCAGTCAATAAGGGCATTTCCTCTGTTGATTAACTTCTCCTCAAATGCGTTTGCCCTGCACTAGCCCCGAAGGCAGGTCAATCTTCACGGTTGACCTGCCTCTTTCATTGTACGTCGGGCATGACATGTGACTGGGGTGAAAAAATCGGGTCAGCCTAAATTATCGGAGACTCTCCATTCGGGTGTTACCCGGTCATGCGCAAACTACACAGGGGCGCAGGCAGGTTACATACCCCGCACGCAATCTGCTCCCAACAGAATGCCCGGAGTCTGGTGGGGCCCCGGGCTCATCCTCGAACGCAATCCATCAATAACGCTCAACAACCTTCTGCATGGCGTCCATCTGCTGCTCGATCGATTCTACGAGAGCAATCTGAGTACGCGTACGGTCAAGGTTGTGCTCCGGGCGGTGAATCTTGAAGTAAGTGTCGCCTACAAGGTAATCCGTGAGGAAGCGCATACCGCACTCCATGGTGAGTAGCTTACCCGAGAAAGGCAGCAGCTCCTTTTCAAGCGGTGTGAGGAACGTAGCGGCTTCGCAGTAGCCCTTCGCCAGCGCTTCAAAGTACTCCATACGCATCGTCACAAGACTCGTGTCTTTTTCATCCTCTGCTGCGGGAGATGTGGAGGTGCGTACCATATCTCCGAAGTCGTAAAGAGAAGAGCCGGGCATTGTGGTATCCAGATCAATCACACAGATACCCTCGCCGGTCACGTCATCCAGCATCACATTGTTGAGCTTTGTGTCGTTGTGCGTCACACGCATCGGCAGTTCACCGCCGGAGAGGTAATTCGCAACCCGGTGACAATCTTCCTCGCGAGCGAGGAACCAGTCGATCTCCTTCTGCACACTCTTGGCGCGCCCGAGGGGATCCGCCTGCAGCGCATTCTGGAAGGCTGCAAAGCGCTTTGTAGTGTTGTGAAAATCAGGGATAGTCTCAAAAAGCGGCTCTCCGGGGAGATTAGCGCCGAGCTTCTGGAAATTGCCAAATGCACGTGCCACCTCAACACACTGCTTCGGTGACTCAATCATGTCGTACGTACGAGCACGATCGATATAGGTGTAAACGCGCCATACGTTTCCCTCCTCGTCCTGCGCATACGGTTTGCCGTCCAGCGTCGGCACAAGAGTGAGGGTGCGGCGGTAGGAATCCTTGCAACCCTCTTCTTTCAGCACACGCAGAGCCTCCGTCGTGACGCGCCGCACATTCTCCATGAGGGCAATGGGCTGCTTGAAAACGTTGCTGTTGACACGCTGAAGAATATAGTGAACACGCAATCCTGCCTGATCCACCTCAATGCGGTAGGTATCATTAATATGACCGGATCCGTAAGGGGCGCCACATACGTAATCGGCTCGCAGGTCAAACAGACTGGAAATTTTTCGAAGGTCGAACATATCAAAAGGAGGAGATGAAATTCTTAACCGAGTTTGGCGGGATAAACACCGTCTGCAATGAGTTTGGCAATGCTCTCTACAACAGCGGGTTTGTCACTGGGATAGGTCACACCAAGCCAGCTGGCTTCAGTGCGGATCACACGACAATCAGCCTTGCCACTGTGAATGAGCTCATCCACCACGGTAGGAATGTAGCATTCGCTCTTCGGCTCTTGCCCGCGCTGCTGCATGAATCGAGTGAAGTGTTCCTCAATCTGTCCGATGAAGCTCGCGGGGAAAACCCAGAAATTCATGGAGACGAGCCCCTCAGGATCCACCGGCTTGCGTTCGCCGTGCAGGCTGTCACCTCGGCAGACGCCATCCGCCTCCATCTGGATCTTGGTGAATTCCTCCACGCTGTCCAAGTAGCCGTCGCGAATGCCGCAAATACCTCGATTCACGTCTCCATGGTCGCTCAGCGTATTTTTCAGGGGATACCCAATCATGCCGTAGTGCTCTTTACCATCCTCCTGCGAGGCACCGGTGAGGAATTGCGCGGCTTTCGCAAAAGCATCCGCCCCGTAAAAATCATCGGCATTCACCACGCCAAACGGCTCATGCACTACCCCACGAGCCGCCCGCAGGGCGTGCGCCGTGCCCCAAGGCTTCACCCGCCCCTCCGGCACGCTGAATCCCTCCGGCAAGTCTTCCAGACTCTGGAAAGCGTAGTCTACCTCCACCTTGCCGGCAAAGCGTGCCCCGACGCTCGATTTAAAGGCTTCCTCAAAATCACGGCGAATGATGAAAACAACCTTGCCAAAGCCGGCGCGAATGGCATCATACACGGAGTAATCAAGGATAACCTCACCATTCGGTCCCATGGGATCCAACTGTTTGAGTCCGCCGTAACGGCTACCCATGCCTGCGGCTAACACGAGAAGAGTCGGTTTTATTGCGCTGTTCATATCTTTTCCTTACGTGAACGCCGCATTCTATCACTCTGCCTCCCCATTGGCAAGTCCCATTTCTGTCGATACATTTCACAGCATTGCCTCAAAAATACAGGACGCCGAAAAAACGACCATAGAACCAGTCGTGAAAAAAGAAATCATACGAGAACTCCAGGGCAAACGCATTAGGAAATGCGTTTGCCTATGTACGATTTACGAGGTATGATGTACGATTTATTCATAATGTGCGCGTTGCGCAGTTTTTTTCGGATCATTAGTGTATACTGAGATCCCTTTAGAGTCATCATCATGATGACCGCTTGTTGTCATGATTTTTGATGCATATAGACGATAATATCAGTCAATAAGATCATTTTCCCCGTTGATCAACTTCTCTCAAATGCGTTTACCCTGACGAGAACTCACGGAGAAATGACCGGAACAAGTATGCGAGGCTTAGCCACAAGACAAGTTCTAGGAAGGGCGTTACAAGCCAACGATCCATTTTAAATGGTCAAAAAGACCCAAGGAGGACTTCGCAGGATATGGCAGATGGTTCGCGAGATGGATGGGAAGGCGGTGAATAGCGAACTTGACCGGGACGAAATTTCGGAGTGATATGGCAAAAATTCTAGTACACTTTCGGCGCACTGAATTTACGAGGTAACCGATCGAACATTTCGGCATCCTGTATTTCTGAGGTACCACGCTTGTAATCTATAATTTTTTTGCTTGTATTGAAAAGAAACTAATGTTAAATTGCCTGCGGATTTCATATCAACCGTTATGACTGAATTCACCGTTACCCCCCCCGCATTTGTTATTGACTCATTTTAAATATATTACACTCGCAGCCATCGTATGTTCACTATTCTTGACCGGTGACGCAAATGGCGCTGAAAAAGGGTGGAAGGTACCCCACGGGGTTAGGGTGCTGTTTCATGGAAAGGATAAGAAAAAAGGCGATAAAAAGGGGAGCAAGGATGAGAGCGCCGGGAAAAAATCATCACCGGAGGACAGGGGAGAGGCCCTTTTGCTCAAGAAATTGAGCGGCATCACCTCGGCAGCCAAACTGAACGCCCCGAACAAGCAGGGCATGACCCCGCTCATGGTGGCGGCATCGCGCAACCATCGTCTGGCCGTGTGCTGGCTGATTGCGAAAGGTGCGGATGTGAAAGCAAAAAACAAGGATGGGAAGACGGCATATGAGCTCACCAGCGATATACGCCTGCGTGAGCTGCTTCGCCTCTGCGCGGAAGAAAAGGAGCCGCTGGACGAAAGCGAGGCCGAGTGGGCCAAAAAAGTGGGGGCGGAAAAACTGCGCACAACCCTTCAAGGTCTCGACGTCATTTACCTGAGCTATGTGAGTCGCGATTGGAAAGGAGGAGTGGACATCAAGGGGAAAAACAGCGGCAGGCAAGTACTCGCCGCTGCCCACATCCCGCCGGAAAGTGTTGCCTTTCTCGTACGCCAGGGCTGCGACGTGAATGCGCGTAATGATGACGGCTCACCTGTCATAAGCGTCAACACCCCGTCCGAAAGCATTCGACTGATGCTCGCACTTGGACTCACGATGGACACGAACAAGGAACCGGAGCAAAAAGCTGCCATCTGCGCCATGGTGGCTGCCGATGCCGTGAAAGAAGTCAAAAAAGCGCTCAAGGAGCGTGCAGATTTGGTCGATCAGCGAGGTGATGAAAAGAGCGCCACTGCAGCATTGTTTCGAGCGTGCTCCGATTACCTATCCGGGACACTTTACCCGGTGAATCTCCTATCGCTGGCACAATCTACAGAGATGGTCAAGGCGCTCATCGAAGCCGGAGCAGACCCCAAACAAGGCACATATAACTTCAGCAACACACTCGCTTACGCTGTGTGGAGCCACCAGCCGGCCCCCGTGGTGAAGGCGCTCATCAAAGCTCTGGGCGCAGACGCCAAACTCAACGGAGATGGAAAGATCATGCCCTCCCTGCTCTTCTGGGCGCAGGATGCCGCCACGGCCAAACTGCTCATCGAGGCAGGCGCGGACCCAAATGCTAACATAAAAGAGTTCAGCAACGAGGATACGCCACTGGATGCCGCTGCGTACGATGGACGACTCGACGTGATGAACGAGCTCTTAGCTGCCGGAGCAAAACCTGATGCTTGCAAAACCCCCACCATCCGACAAATTTTCTCTTCTTTCAAAGATCGTGTAGACGCGAGTGGACTCCGAGGACAAACAACCACCGATTGCACCATCACCCCGAATTTCCGTGTCCGTATCCAGCGTATGCGCTTCTTGCCGGATATCATCCGCGCCCTGATCAAAGCCGGAGCTAAGGTGGACGCAGACACCTGGGCGGCAGCTCTCGCCCTCTCTCGTTTTCCAAGAACGTGCGATGACATGCCCCTGCGCGACCAGCTCGCTGCCTACCTCCCCATACTCGACGCTCTCAACGAAAGCAGCGCCAAATTGCCAACCGACGCGCTTACCACATTGGAAATCCCGGATGATGTAAAAGGAGATGACCTCTGCCCCATTTTTGAAAAGTTGATTGCCCTGGGAGCCGACCCCAAAGCTACCGATAAATGGTCGAGAACTATCCTCTTTTATGTGCGAGACGCCCAAATCCTGCAAGGCCTCGTGAAGGCCGGGCTCGATATCAATGCCCGGGATGCGGATGGCAACACGCCCCTGCTCTACGTCGCGCGCGATCATTCTGAAAACCTCACCCTGGATCTGTACAAAGCGGCAGTTGCCGCCGGTGCGGATATCAAGGTGAAGGATAAGAAGGATTACACCCTGCTGCATGCCACAGCTCGCTCTACGGATCCGTCTGCCATTGATGTCGCCCGCGAACTCCTAAAAGCCGGGCTGGATGTCAACGGCAAAGATCAGAAAGGAAGAACGCCTATTTTCTACGCATTGTCAAAGCCTATGCTGGACCTTCTCATCCAATCCGGAGCTGATCCTAAAATCCTTGATAAGGACAGCTGGACACCAATACACCACGCTGCGAGGGGATTCAATGAAGCCACCGCCGAGATTATCCGCACGCTGGTAAAAGCCGGTGTGGATGTAAACGCCCGCAACAAGTCGGGCAGAACGCCTCTCTATCAGTTCGCTGAATCCGCTTTTACCGACTCCATCTCACATTCACTCGATGGATCTCAACTTCCCGACTATTCAAAATACAGGGCTCCTGTCCTGGAGGCCCTGCTTGAAGTGGGAGCAAAGCTCGACCCGAAGAACGCGGAGGATGCCAAAGCCATCGAGAATTTCAAAAAGAGTTTCAAGAAGTTCCCGATCTACGAGCAAATCTTCAAGAAGCACAACTGCTCCCTGCCCTGATTGTCTCCGCAAAAGACGCTGTTTGAGAGCTGCCGTTGGTCAAAATACACTCCCCATTTTTTCGTTGGCCTTCTATCCAGTTCTTGTTCATCCTGTCTGTGGTTCGCCTCCGGCTTCCTCCCCACCCCACATTACTGTGACGCAGTTGCCTTTGGCTATTTGATCCCGCCCTGTCAGCGACTCTTTGGAGACTTTCACCCCAGTTGCATGTCATGCCTGACGTACGGCAAACCGCTCGCCGAGTTTCCCCGACGAGCGGCACTTCACTTACCTGTTGTATTGTTCCTTTTGAGAAAGATTCGTGAATCTCTCTCAGAAGCCCATTCGGACGCCCAGTGCGGCGTTCCATGCGTTCGCGTGCTCTCGCAACTCGCCGCCCGCGTTCACGTAGATCTGCGAGTTCGGTGTCATCGGTACATTTACTCCCGCTCCGAATTGGAA
>CANQJI010000066.1 GCA_947624205.1 uncultured Akkermansia sp.
ACCTCAGTCCCGCGTATTTTAACACCCCTAATTAACCGTGTACGATGTACGATTTATTAATAATGTGCGCGTTGCGCAAATTTCTCGGATCATTAATGGATGCTGAGATCCCTTTAGTGCCATCATCATGATGACCGCTGGTTGTCATGATTTTTGATGCGTTGATGCGTATAAACGATCATATCAGTCAACAGGATCACTTTCTCTGTTGATCCACTTCTCTCAAATGCTTTTTCCTTGCGCGAAACGTCTATACAAGTTCACTCAACCTGCGCAGAGTAGGTGTCAGCTGCGCGCAGGGTCGGAAGGGCACGCAGAGCATCGTAATCTGCGTCCGGAAGATACCAACTCGCCGTTGAATACGGAGTATTGGACTCCTTGAGCGCCGATTCTCTCTTCCACGCTGAAGGGTAGTCTATACTGTCGAGAAATTTCCCGGACGCATCAAAGAGCAGCAAACTCCGTTTGACCTTCGGATGAATACTCACCAGACGGCGAGCCTGAGGCACCTCTTTTGAGCGCAGCATAATCTCCTTGAGTCGACCCAATTCGTCAGGCGGAAGAATATAGTCCTTTGCGGCGAACGCATCAGACTTGCGCACTTTAGAAAGCAAACCTCCTGAAACCGAAACTTTCGCACTTTGTGCTGCAGCCGCGGCATGCATCATCCTTGTGTAGGTCTCCCTGGTGGCTTTGTCCCATTTTTTCTCACCTTGAGTCAAAGCTTCGTCGCCCATGTGTCGTATCTGCTGACCTACAATTTGACTACCAATTGCGCTAATGCAGGAATTGAGCAGGCAAAATGCCCCCGCCAGACTAAAGAGGATTGCAACGCTGATGATGCTTTTATCTTTCATAAAAATGGGGAATCGCGCATTCCATATAGACGAAGGAGACGCGCTTGTCAAGTCGATTAGCAATCTTCCCTCCGGCAAACGCATTAGGCAATGTGTTTGCCTATGTACGATGTATGATTTGAGGAATTCCCGCGCTTGCGCGCGAGTTTGGCGAAGAACGCTGGTTGTCATGATTTTTGATGCGTATAAACGTGGATATCAGTCAATAAGGGCATTTCTTCTGTTGATTAACTTCTCCTCAAACGCGTTTGCCAATTTATTGAGCCGGTCATGAAATTGACTTGCGCCCGCATGTAAGGGATGTTAAGATGCGGAGTACGATGCCCGAGCAAGAACAGCCTGATAATAGCCAATTTGTGGAAGAATACGCAACAGTGCAATCCATCTTTGTACGGCAGCGCAATTGTCTGTTGCTACGCGGGGATTTTACACCCCTTTTTGTAGGTTATTACCTGCACTTGATGCAGCACGGTCTTCGTAATGCAGAAGCTGAGGATACTCTCTTCAAACAGCTGCTTGCATACTTTACACTCTATCTCGTATCGCGTCCCTGGAAGGAACACCATGCCTGGACTTACAATGCGCAGAGCGCTCGCCCGGCAAACTATTTTGTGGCGGGCTCCTCTCTTACAGAGGATGTGGTTGGGCGAGTGTTCACCGATAATGTGCGGGAGGGAGAGACAAGCATGCTGTATGCCCAAAACATCTGTGCGAATCGCGACACGCACACGTCTGTCATCTCCCTGCCCGGAGCAAACGCTGCAGAATGGATTGAGACTTTTTTCCAACAGAGCGAACAGCGACAAGCGCGAGCCTTTTGCTGCGGCGGCGATGAGTACGCACTCGTCACCGCCGAACCTGAGGCGGATTTTGATTGGCTCACGGAGCTTTCAGCCGATCAAATTGCAGGCATCGACAACACGGAACAGACGAAATTACTGGAGACTCGTCGCTTTACTTTCCGCTGCGGTTGCTCCGCGGAACGTATTCTGCCGGCCATTCGCGCGATGCATAAAGATTTTGCAGATCTTCTCTCAGAGCAAGGGAGAGTGCGCGTCTCTTGCCCTCGCTGCGGCGCTCACTACAACATCACCACCGAGATGCTTACCGGTACCAGCACAGATCCCGATCACTGCCACTGACCAGGCACCGGATCCCGTGGAAGTCAAGCGCCCCCGGTCGAACCGCAAGGCAAACGCATTAGGAAATGCGTTTGCCTATGTACGATTTACGAGGTACGATGTGCGATTTATTAATAATGTGCGCGTTGCGCAAATTTCTCGGATCATTAATGGATGCTGAGATCCCTCTAGTGCCATCATCATGATGACCGCTTGTTGTCATGATTTTTGATGCGTATAAACAATAATATCAGTCAATAAGAACATTCCTCTGTTGATTAACTTCTCCTCAAATGCGTTTGCCTATGTACGAGGTACGATGTATGATAAGAGCTCATTTTTTCTCCAAGGCATCGACCCAAATTTCCAGCGCTCCTTCAGCATATGCACCGTAACTGGAGGTAGGATCAATATTACGCATTTCTGTGTAGACGGCTCTCAATAATTCGAGGGGGGCGTTGTTGCGACGAAGGTGACCGGCATATGCCGCCATGATCATTTGACGCTCGATAGGAGTATAGCTTTTTTCGGCGAGAGTGCCGCGGATATAGCGATTAGCTTCGGCAATGCTCATAAGCTGGAGCTTTTGAACCATGCCATTATTCGCGGGATCGAAGGTTTCATGACCGGGAGGTTTAATGCTTGTGACAGAGAAAGCCTCTCTCACGAGACGTTCTTTGTTGACACCGGAGGTACGAGAGGCCTGCGCAAGGAGCTTTTGTTGTTTATAGAAATCATCCAGGAGCTTGGTGAGAGCCTCCTGGACGGTTTGGGGATTTTCCATTTCCGTGGCGCTCTGCACGGCTCCACGGAAGTTGCCCTGCCCATCCACGATGGCAAAGCAAGGATAGCTCCATATGCCGCCGGGCAATCCATGCTTCCCCATGACACGATTGAACTCCGCCTTTTCTTTCTCGGTGGGGGTTTGGTAGATGGGGACGATCACGTAGATTTCCTTGTTAAGCATGCGCATGAATGCTCTATCCTTGTTGCGCATGATTGCATCAAAGGTAGCCTTTCCCACTTGATCAAAATTTGCACCATAGCAAAAGAGTATGACCGGTTTGTTATCACCGGCTTTTTTCAAAGCCTCGGAGTAAGAACGTGTAAGACCTGCGTGCGCACTTGCTCCAGCAAACAGCAGCAGGGAAAAGAACCAAAGAGAAAAAGATCGAATCATAGGAACTGGAGATAATTATTTTTGAGGTTTGCCGTACACGTAAAAGCCAAGGATGTTGCTATTTTCCCATTTATCGCCTTCGCGGATGAGTCGTACAAAGCGGCCGCTTGCATTTGCCGATTTCAGGTCAAAACGCATAATTTTGTCGATGATTTCCGGATTCACCTGTGTATCGACCCAGTTTTGGTCATCGTCTGACACCTCTAAATGGAAGGGACGATCTTTCGCAATAGGACACTCAAACAGAGCAACAAGACCGGTGAGATCGCTGGCCTTGTCGAACTTCACCTTGATGCCATTTTTCCCTTCGAATTTGAAGGGAATACGCCCACCATTCTTCTGCAGTACTCCCCAGTGAAGACAGGATTGACGCACGCCGCCTTCATCCAACGTAACAGCGGTTGTAATGAGCCCGTTGGCAGATACTATTTTGCCGGGGAAGCCGCGGAACTTAAATTTGTATTTCGGAAATTTAGCTTTGCACTTGTTGAGGGCAATCTTGCCAATGGCCTGGAAGGTGCTGGTATCGCCATTTTGACCAGCAGTAAAGATTGCCTCGCCAAGTCCGATCCAAGTAGCTTCCATATCCTTTTTGCCGGATCCCATACGACTCATGAGCGAAGTAAGAAGCCGACTGAAGTCCTGCTGAAATTTTTCCGTTGCAGCCGCGTTGCCATCATCCACCCTGCTCGCTGCCTTCATCCCCCATGCCAAAGCAGCACCGGAGTAATCCTTCTTCGATATGAGCGTAGAAAGCACCGTGCGCATAAACCTCAGACGATCCTCATTCGTCTTGCACCCTTCAAATTGCGCATCCAAAAGCGGATTAATATCCCAATGAGTTATACCAAAGCTCTCGCACTTTTTGAAGAAGGCCGCAAAGAGTTTATTGCGCTCAGAAAGGTTCGGGATAAGAGGGAGAACCTGCGGGTAAATGTAGCGAGCTTCAAAAGTTGCCGCAACATTATGGTACTTATCGCCGATAGTATCAGTAATGCGATTGAGTAGATCCACCCAGCGCTTCTTATCCGTGGAACCTTTTTGCTTGAGGAATCCGGCAAATGCGAGCCATGCCGGCCAGTTACGCGGTTGCAGCTGGACGGCAGCATCAAAGCAGTCAAAGGCGGCGCGGGTCAAACGGCGTGCCGCCAAGAACGAAGCGACATCGGCAATCAAATTAGATGCCTGGGTTGTGTATTTGTCTGAATAGAGATCCTGGGTGAGTACGAGAAACTCCCAATCGTGCAGTCCCCAGAAGGTCTTGTGCATACTGTGCTGCCAATATATTGAATAGCTCATTTTCCACTCATTCCCCACGCGTACAGCATATGCACAATGCCCCGGCTCTCCCATCGTCATAGCGGGAATACCGGCCGCTAAAGCACCGTAGGCTCCGTAGTGCGAACAGGCACCGCACACGCCGCCAATCTCGCGGTATGCTAAGGCTGTGATATCATTGGTCGCAGCACGAATGGGGGCCAGATAATCCTCTGAGAAAACGGAATCGCCGGCCACGTTGCGCAGGCGATAAACAAGCTGAGTGCAAGCGCTCAGATACCCTTCAGCAGGAAGGCGCACGTTGTCACGTTGCCAGGCGAGCGAGCGTGGACTTCCCCAGCTTGAGCACTCACGATTACCTGTCACAATGCGGGTTTCCCAGTAATCAAGCGTATCGAAGATCTTGTTCAGCTTCCCTTCCCGATAGCTCGAATCGTAGTAGGAGAACCTTTCGAGCATGTCTTTTTCCGACCATCCCTCCCGGGCAAATTCCGTAGCAGTGGTGATGGCGATGCGACGTGTGACGGGATCATTGAGATCAGCCCCCCGATTGGCGCAGATAGAGGAGAGATACTTCAACCCCTTGGCTAATGAATTGGTGGGGCCGGAATAAAGAGTATCAGTAAGCCACTGCGAATCCGAGGCAAGGGAGGAAACAATATTTGCGCCCATGGGGTCGGATGTCACTTCCGCCAACTCGCTCAATCCCGCCTTGCGGCATAGGGAAATGATAGCGATATCCCGACGATTTTCCGGGGTTGAGAGGAATGCCAGGACATCCTCCAGCTTAGGATTTTCACCCAGTTTGTTAAGGACACGCTTGGATACAACGGAATAGATCTGAGTGGGGCTGCTCCATGCCTGGGCTGAGAATTCATTGCTTTTGTACGGAGTAGCATCCTTATTTTTTTCCAAAAGATGGGCAAGTTTACGAGCAGAGGTTGCCATGACTCCGCGTTGTCCGGAAGATGGAGCTAACGGCACAACATCGGTCTGCCCTTCTACAACCGGAGCATCTTTTTCTTCGGTGATGCCGACAAGATCCGGATCTCCATCCGCGAACATAAACGAAGAGCTCTCTGGTTCTGAACCGCCGTCAGCCGCCGCTACGTCCGAGTCGTCAAAGCCCTTTTTCCAGTCGTCAGCCGAGGAATCATCGGTGGAATCATCGGAAATTGTGACCGTCTCCTGAGGCAGATTATCCTCGGAAACAAGCCGCCTATCTTGGAGGCGGTCCCTTTGCCGATTATCTGGTCTATGCTGAGTGATGGCGGCATTCCTCCATTGCAGGAGATCCATAATCACCCCTCCCAGAGGATAGCAGACAAAACCAAGTGCCACAGCCGCCACGACTGCGAACATCATTTTGAAGAGATTGGAAGACATACCGAGTTCTTCGTTTGTTGATGGTACCGGATGCCGCCCCTGAGCCCCGATGAAAATATGATCACGGCTAGCAGATGGCATCCCGACTTTTCCCTATTTTACACTATGCGTTATTCCAATGGCAAGCCCTTAATCAGCCTGCACACGGCAAAGGCATTAGGAAATGCGTTTGCCTATGTACGATTTGGGGAGTTCCCGCGCATACGCGTGAGTGTGGCGAAGCGGGAGGCACCTGGCGGCGCCTATGTACGACGTACGATGTTGGATGTACGATTTATTAATAATGTGCGCGTTGCGCAGATTTTTTCGGATCATTAATGTATGCTGAAATCCCTCTAGGGCCATCATCATGGTGACCACTTATTGCCATGATTTATGATGCGTATAGACAATAATACAGTCAATAATGGCATTTCCTCTGTTAATTGGCTTCCCTCAAATGCGTTTGCCCTTCTCCCACGTTGCAGAGCGAACTCACGTCCCGGAATGAACGCCTTGGAAAACATGTGACATCAACGAGTAAAAAAATCGAACATGTTAGCAAAACAGTTGGTTCTAAATTCTTGCTCTTCCCCTCTTGAGAGAATATTTTCTGGGATATGATGCAAAACGGTGTGATGATGCAGTATTTTGAGTGGTACTTACCCAATGATGGGAACCTATGGAAGAAGCTTGCCGAAGACGCGGGACACCTCTCGCAAATCGGCGTTACTGCCGTCTGGGTTCCTCCGGCATATAAAACCACAGAGCCTGGGGGCGTAGGCTATTCCACCTATGATCTTTTCGACTTCGGGGAGTTTGATCAGAAAGGCTCTATACGAACCAAGTACGGTACACGCGCAGAGTTTGAAAATGCAGTTCAGGCTCTCCATGAACAGCGCATTAAAGTTTATCTTGATGCCGTACTCAATCACAAGACAGGGGCAGACGAAAAAGAAACTTTCTTCGTGAAGCGAGTGAGTGCGGAAAATCGCTATGAGGAGCTAGGAGATGCCTATGAAATCGAAGGCTGGACCCACTTCACCTTCCCGGGACGCGGCAAAAAATATTCGGACTTCGAGTGGCACTGGTATCACTTCTCCGGAATCGACTACGACGCACGCCGTGACGAAAGTGGAATTTTTAAGATACAAGGAGAGGGAAAGGATTGGAGTCACAGTGTGGATCGAGAGAAAGGAAATTATGATTACCTCATGTTCGCCAATGTGGACTACAAGCATCCGGATGTGGTGCGAGAAGTTACTCGCTGGGGAGAATGGGCAATCCGGGAATTTAATTTGGACGGGTTTCGCATGGATGCCGTCAAGCATATCTCTCGCCCCTTCGTCTCAAATTTCCTGCGCAGTGTGCGCAAGAATTTCCAACGGGAAGTCTATGCCGTCGGCGAATGCTGGAAAAACGATGACGGTGAACTTGCCTTTTTTCTCGATGAAACCAGGGAGCAATTGGATCTCTTCGACGTGCCCCTGCACTTCAACCTCCATAAAGCCTCGCAGGAGGGAGCAAGTTTTGACTTGCGAACGCTTATGAAAGGTACTCTCGTGCAAACTCATCCCACCCTTGCCGTCACCTTTGTGGATAACCATGACTCTCAGGCAGGACAATCCCTCGAATCTCCGGTAGCAGACTGGTTCAAGCCAGCTGCTTACGCACTCATATTACTGCAAAAAGAGGGTTATCCTTGCCTCTTTTATGGGGATTATTACGGCGTGCGCGGGGAGGAATCAATCCACCGCGGAGTAATCGATACACTGCTAAAGGTGCGACGTGAGCGCGCCTATGGAGAACAATGGGATTACCTGGATGACGCTCACGTCGTGGGTTTTGTGCGCAGTGGAGACGAATCGCATCCGCACTCCGGTCTGGCTCTGTTGATCTCCAATCAAGGGGATGCAGAGATGACCATGAACGTGGGCAAGCTGCACGCCGGGGAACATTGGATCGAAGCCACAGGCTGCTGCCCAAATGAGCAGATCACCATCGATCCCGAAGGTGCCGCCACCTTCCGGGTTCCCGCCGGCAAAGTGAGCGTATGGCACAAGGGATGATTGGGTGATCAGCGCCAACCTCCACCCAACTGTGTGTAAAGCGTGGGAATGCAGGCAGCGTACTGGTAGCGATAGGAAGCGAGCTGCTGCTGCGCCGGGAACAAAAGAAGCTGAGCCTGTAGCACCTCGTAGTATGCGGAAATACCCGTCTTGTAGCGGTCGATGGACAACTTCACACTCTCTTGATACGCTTTCACTGCGGCTTCCTGTTTCTCAATCACCTCGGCAAGTTTCTGCCGCTGAATCAACGTCGTGGAAATCTCTGCCATGGCACTGAGCACAGCTTGCTCGTAATTTGCCTTCGCGGCAAGGAAGAGGGCTTTCTTTGCCCGGGTGTTAGCGCGAAGTTGCCCGGCCTGAAAAATGGGTCCCGTGAGCGAGGCTCCGATTCCCCAACCAGTGCGATGCGAAACAATGGCGTGACGCAGGTCAGCGGAAGCATAACCAGCAGCTGTTGTGAGACTGATGCTCGGGAAGTATGAAGAGATTGCCACCCCGATGTCGGCATTGGCCGCACGCAAATCCTGCTCCGCCGCCCGGATATCCGGACGACGTGCCAGCACATCTGCCGGGATACCGGCTGCCACGCGGCTGGCACCGGCAAACTCTTGTAAGCTGCCACCGCGTGAAATATGCCCGGGCATGCGACCAGCCAGCACGCTGAGCGTATTCTCAAGCTCCGCAATCTGCATCTGCAATGCAGGTACAGCTGCCTCCGCCGCTGCCAATGCCGCCTCTCCGGAAGCAGTCTGAAGCTTGTCCCCCACACCGCCCACCAGCTGGTTACGGAACAGGTCGAGGGATTCACGGTAGCTCTCCACGGAAGCTCGAGCGATACGCAATTGTTCATCCAGCATCAGTAGCTGCAAGTACCCACATGCCACCTGACGCATTAAGGAAACGCGCAGGTTTGACAGTTGCTCCTGAGCAGAAAGGGCACTCGCCTCGGCGCTCTCTACATCCTTCCGCGTCTTGCCCCACAAATCCAACTCCCACGATGCAGAAAGAGCAGCGGAGCCGGGGTTGCTGGTGATCCCTCCTGTCTGGGCGATGCCGGAGCCGCCCTGCTGATTCATGCCCTTGCTGGTGGAGGCGCCATAACCCGCCCAGGGGAAGAGAGGAGCCCGTGCAATTGTGACATACTGCCTGGCGGCCTCTACATTGTGCTGCAAACTCGCAAGATTGCGATTCGCGAGGAACACGTCGTTGAGGAGCGCGGCAAGTTGAGGATCTTTGAGTACCTGCTGCCAAGGCAAATCAGCCATATTTCCATGACCAAACGAAGCACTTCGGAACTGCTCCGGTACCGGTATCTGCGGCCTTTTCCATCGAGGACCGAAAGAGCAGGAACTCGCCCCAATAGCTGCGGCGCAAAGCAACGCTAAGGCTGTAAAACGTTTCATAGATATTTTCATATTACCTTTTCGTGTATAATGTTGCAAGTTGATTTTAATCTTCATTTTGAGAATGAGCGGCCAGATATTCGCGAGCCTCCCGTTCATCAGGGTCTTCCTTAAGTTCGTTAAGCCTGAATTTGATCCGGAAGAGTCGCATCACAAACACGTACGAACACGGAATGAGAAAGACCCCCACCAGCGTGGCAACTGCCATGCCTATCACAACCACCACACCGATGGAGTTGCGCGCAAGAGCGCCGGATCCAGTGGAGAGGATGAGAGGGATACAGCCCAAAATAAATGCAAGCGAAGTCATGAGGATGGGACGCAAACGCAAGCGCGCCGCAGTTAGTGTGGCCTCCATCAAACTCTTGCCGCGCTCCATCTCAAGATTCGCAAACTCCACGATGAGAATGGCATTCTTCGCCGCCAATCCAACCAGCATCACGAGTCCTACCTGTGCGTACAAGTTCAACTCCAAATGCCACAAAGCCAAACCGGCATAGGCTCCCAACACTGCAATAGGCACCGTCATAAACACAGAAATCGGCAATGGCCACTTCTCATACAGCGCCACAAGGATGAGGAAGGCAAAAAGGCCGGACATGATGAATATGGCTCCGAGTCCTGTACTATTGCGCACCTTGTTTTCTTGGAAACTCATGTCCTGGTAGTCAAACCCAACTTTGGAAGGATCCATGGTCTGCCTGTACACTTCCTCCATGGCGTCCATCAGCTGCTGGGTGGAATACCCCGGCTTGGGCATCACATTCAACTTAGCTGCATTATATCCCTGGTGGTGCATCACAAACTCCGTCTCCGCGATATCCTTCACACTCACGAGCACCGAAAGCGGTACACGATGCCCCTCGGCATTCGTCACAAAGAAGCCATCCATCTGCTGGAGATCCGTGCGGTCTGCACCCTGGGCCTGAATGTACACCTGCCACTGCTGTCCAAAAGCGTTGAAGAAGTTCACGAAAGAGGAGCCGTAGTAGGCTGCAAGAATGCCGTTTGCTGCACTGATATCCACCTTGTAGTACTGGCATTTCTCACGATCCAGCTCCAAATATTTCTGCGGGGTATCGACCATCATCATGTCCATGCATAAGGCAACCTCCTTCCTCTGGCGAGCCGCCGCTTCAAATGCCTTCACGCGCTCGTAGAGGAAAGGTACGCCCTGCCCCTCCAGATCCATGAGCACCATTGCCACACCGTTTGCCGTACCGACACCTGGAATGGCAGGCGGCACAAGCACCATGGCTGTTCCATCCAACCCGGCCTCGTTGACACGCTTGGAGAGTCGTTGCTGGATCTGTTGCGCAGTCTCCGGACGCTCATTCCAGTCCTTCAATTCCACGAATGCGATACACGCACCGGGGGTTTGCACCATATTCAAGATGTTGATACCGACCACCGAAGTGAGATTCTTCACGACAGTCGGATCGTAGAGGGCTTCCTCAAGCTTCTTATCCTGCTCCATGGCGACCTGCAGAGAAGTTTCCGGTTTCATGACGAGAGCCGCCATGAGGAAGCCTTGATCCTCATCAGGTAAAAAGGCGCCGGGCACACGCTGTGCCACAGGCTTGATCGCAACCCACAGCAAAATAAGCAATGGAATAGAGATAAACAGCTTTCGCGCTAACCCACCGCAAATGCGCGTGTATATGTTCGCCGTGGTGTTGTAGCACTTGTTGAAGAGCCAATGTATAGGACGAAAAATGCTGCGGTTCTGCGAGCTTGGCTTGAGGAGCAATGCACACAGAGCCGGAGAGAGGGTAAGCGCATTGAACGCGGAAATAAGCATCGAGATGGCGATGGTGATGGCAAACTGCTTGAAGAGCGTGCCGGTGATGCCCTCAAGCATGAGCGACGGCAAGAACACTGCCGCCAACACGAGCGCGATTGCTATGACAGGTCCACTCACCTCCTGCATGGCAGCAAACGCCGCCACACGTGGTTTAAGTCCCTTGTCAATATGGTGTTGCACCGCCTCGACCACCACGATGGCATCATCCACCACCAGACCAATAGCAAGAACCATGCCGAGAAGCGAAATCGTATTGAGCGTGAATCCCAGCAGGGGAAACACACAGAAGGTGGAAACCAGTGACACCGGTACAGCAATGAGCGGAATAAGCGTGGCTCGCCAGTTCTGCAAAAACATATACACAACCAATGCCACCAAGACGATAGCCTCGATAAAGGTGTGTTTGATCTCCTCAATGGAATAGCGCACAGAAGTCGTCGTATCCAGAGCAACAGATCCATGAATGCCCTGCGGCATAGTCGCTGTCTTTTCCTCCAAAAGCCTGGTAACGCGATCCACCGTCTCAATTGCATTGGATCCGGGAGACTGGAAAATTACCACAGACGCCGCCACTTGCCCATTGCGTCGACCGGTGGCAGAGTAGTTCTCTGAACCAAGTTCAATGGTCGAAATATCTTTCAGGTAGACGATCTGATCGGCGTCCTGCCGCACAATAATCTCTTCAAATTCTTCCGGATTAGTGAGGCGTCCCTGAGTGCGCACGGTGATGGTCTTCTCCTGTCCGTTGGGAACGGGATCCGCTCCAACTTTCCCACCGGGATTAGTCATATTCTGCTTGGAGATAGCGGCACGCACCTCATCCAGCGAAATGTTGAAGTGACTCATCTTGACTGTATCCAGCCAGATGCGGATAGCGTAACGACCGGCCCCGTACACAGCCACCTCACCTACACCTTCCACTCGCTTGATCTCATCCACAAGCTTCACCTGCGCGTAATTTGCAAGATCCACGGAATTGTAGCTCCCGTCCGGCGAAGTGAGTCCGTAAAGCATGAGTGGCAATCCCGGTTGCTGACGGATCGTCACCCCGGAGTTCATAACCTCTGTCGGCATTTGTGATTGTGCCTGTCCATAGCGCATGTTCACAAGCATCTGATCCATGTCCGTATCAGAGGACGGCTCGAAAACGACCATGAGGTTATACACGCCATTATTGGAGGACACAGAAGTCATGTAGTCCATGTGCTGCACGCCATTGACCTGGCGCTCGAGCGGAGTACCGACAGAATCTGCAACACTCTGCGCATCAGCCCCCGGAAACATCGTCTGAAGCTGAATGATGCGCGGTGTGATCTCAGGATATTGCGAGATCGGCAGATTGCGCAAACACACGATACCCAGCAACGTGGTCACCACAGCAATCACCGTGGCGATAACCGGGTGTTTAATGAAATAAGCGCTCATAGTTCTGCTCCTTTATTGCTTTTTGGCCGTGACAGACGGCGTGGTGGTAACGGGAAGCCTGTACACGAAAGGAGATGGATTCACTGTACCGAATCCACCCGGTACTCCGGCTGCACGCATTGACGCGTTTGCCTGGGCGTATATAGCTGCCATCTGCCCACCCTCAACGATAATTTGCACCTGCGTAGGATCGTCAAACCCAAGCTCCCTGAGTGTATCCACGAGAGGCTTTACTCGCCCTTTGATGATCTGCATCGGCATTACCACCTTGCTTCCATCGCCATTCGGCATCTCCAAATTGACCTCCTGCGCCGGAATGACATCAATGCCATATGGCGTGCCGTCCTTGCCAACAATGTAGATGAAACGATGATTCATGGCCGACACGAGAGCACGGCTTGGCACCAGCAAAGCATCCTTCACCGTACCAGTTCTCGCCACGACGCGCACCGCCGCTCCGGACCGCAGTTTGAGGTTCGGGTTCGGCAGATGACCAATGAAATTCACGGTACCTGTCGAACTGTTCACAAAGCTATCGACGGCCACAACTCTGCCCTCATGCTCGTACGTGCTGCCGTCCTCCAACACCACACGGAATTGAGTCACCGGTGTCACCATACCTTTCTCCGGGTCATAGGAGGGTGCTAGAACCTCGCTTAACACCTGCTTACCCGGCACCACAAAATCCACGCGAATCGGGTCAATAGATGACATCGTCGTGAGGGTGGGACCACCGGCCGTGATCAAGTCGCCCGTAGATACGTTCGCCTTGGATGCAACGCCGGTAAAGGGCGCACGAATAGTGCAGCGATTCAAATTAATACGCGCATTCTGCAGTTGCGCCTCAGCCTGCGCCACGGATGCTTGCGCCACGGCAAGGGCTGCCTGTGTACGACGGCGGGCATGCAGAGCATCTGTATAGTTCTTCTCTGAGACGGAACCCGAATCTACCAGTTTCTCGTAGCGCTCAACATCTTTTGCTGCCTGATCATCGGCTGCCTGCGCCTGCTGCACCGTAGCGTGCGCCACACTCACCGCTGCCTCCGACTGGTGCACAGCCGCCTGGTAAGTTTCCGGATCAATTTCAAAGAGCAACTCTCCCTTTTTGCACAGAGTGCCGTCCATGTACTCCTGGCGCAGTAGCTTTCCTGTCACTTCCGGTTTGATGTTGGCCTCCTCGACGCCGCGCAAGTGCCCGAACCACGTACTCTCCAGCGCAACATCCTGCTTATGGAGATTCATGACGCTGACCGCCAATGGCGGCATCTTGGGTGCCCCGCCTTGAGCCGAGCTCTGTTGAGAGCCTTTCTGGTCACAACCGGTGAGGCCGATCATCATCAGCCCTGCTACAAGGGCTCCTGTGTGTTTGATTTGCATATTCATACGTTAAGAAATGTTTTGATACATGCGCTCCAGCATGCTGCGTATATTGCGTTTTTCCTCGGGAGAAAAGCCCTTCATCACTCGCCGCTCGATCTTTTGCAGCAGTGACCGTACTTTCTCCTTGTCTCGCTGAACTGCCTCTGTCAGGTAAACGTTCTTGACTCTGCCGTCACTCCCATCAAATGCCGTGCGTACATACCCCTTTTCCTCCAAACGCGCCACCAGTCCCTTCACCGTCGCGTGGCTTACTCCCATGAAATTCTCCAGCTCATGCTGCGGTACGCATCGAGGCGCTTGTTTTTCCAAATACATGATCAGCCTGCCCTGAGCCGACGTCACAGGGCAATCCGTCTGCGCCATGTACAGAGTTGCCGCCCTGTCCACGATCAGTTTCATCACAAACAGCGATGTAAGGTTCCTGTCCATCCGAACTCAGAGAGATATGAAGCATGCTTCATATCGACGCGGTCACATGATACTCTTTTGCCGCTTCATGTCAAGCCTAAGAAGAAAATACAATGAAGCATGCTACATTGTTCAACCTTCATTGCCACATATTGCAATCTCTTCTTGAGAGCGGCATTATGTCGAGAAAAGCAAAAAGACAACAGGCGCAGAAGCAAACAGTCAGGGCAAACGCATTGGAAATGCGTTTGCCTACGTACGAGGTACGAAGTACGATGTACGATTTGGATTATAGCTCGCATTGCGCGGGGCGGTGGCAGACAGGGGTCTGCCCATATACGAAGTCAACCATAATTAAGGGGGGAAGTAAAATTTTTTTTGTGCGGTGGTGAGAATACTGCTGCGCCTATGGGG
>CANQJI010000067.1 GCA_947624205.1 uncultured Akkermansia sp.
ATCAAACTTTCGGAGAATCCTTTTTCCCCGTTTTTTACGTCCCTTCGGTGACTTTATTTTTGAGGCAATGCGGGGGAGGACGATGGTGGCAAGGGGATAGAAAACCCGCCGGGGCTGAGGAGCCGGGGCGGGTTTGAAGTCGTTTCGTGAGGAATAGACTCTCTTATTTGAGGAGCATCTTGAAGTCCACGACGACGGCGCGGTCGGCAGTGACGAGCACCGGGTTGCCGTCAATGGCGGTGATTTCCGGCACTTCGAGCACGAGCTGCTGAATCTTCTTGAGAGTGTCAGCAAGGGGGCCGACTGCTTTCGGGGCTTCGCCGCGGACGCCATTGAGGATAGTGCCCACCTTGGTTTCCTTGATCATGGTATCAAAGTCGTCTGCCGGGAGGATGCGCATGGTGGTATCACGCATGACCTCGGTGTAGATGCCGCCGGTACCGAATACCATCACACGCCCAAAGTTTTTATCGCTATTCACGCCGATGATGGTTTCCGTGGCCTTGGTGATCATCTCCTGAATGAGCACGGATGCTCCCTTCAACGAGAATTTCTCGATAGAACCCCAAAGGCCATTCCACGCTTCCATGAAGGAGGCATCATCGTGGATATTCAGGTAGATGCCCTTCATCTCAGTCTTGTGCAGAGCATCGGGGGCGGAGAGCTTCAGCACTACCGGGCGCGGGAAGAGGCTACGGCAGAAATCGAGAGCCTCCTGCTTATCCGTGAAGTTCCCACTCTTCGGATAATCGATGCCGTAGTGATCCATGAGCTTGTTCACGGTGACCTGAGGCAAGGAAGCGAGTCCCTGGGCTTTCGCAGCGGCGATCTCGTCTTTCAGAGCCGCAGGCAGCTCGTGGGTCTCCACATGCGGAAGCTTCTTACCGCGGTATGCCATTTGCGCTTTCAGCATGCCAAGCAGGCGAACCACATCCGCCGGGTACTCGTAGGTGAGAATCTTTGCAGCCTCCAGCAGCTTGCGACCCTCATCCACATGCGCCCCACCCACAAAGGAGCAGAAGATGTTCACATTCTTGTATTGCGGGGCGAGACGAATGATGGCCTCAGCGGTGCCGGTGGGATCCGTGACACGCTGCGGGGTGAGCAGTACGAGGATGTTCTTGTACTCGCCGCATTCGCAGAGTACGCGCAGGGCGTTCTCATAGCGATCAGCCTTTGCATCACCCACCACATCAATTGGGTTGCCCAAGGCGGCTTCCGGTGTGAGCACAGCTTTGAGAGCCTCAATGGTCTTTTCACTCGGGCGAGCGAGATCCAGCCCGGCATCCTCGCAGAGGTCAGAGGTAAGCACGCCAACGCCGCCGGCATTGGTGAGTACGGCGAGCTTGCCATCGAATTCCTTGTGGTTGCAGTATTGGAGAATCTCCAGCAGACCGAAGAGCTCGCGGTCATTGTACGCCTGAATGGCGCCGGCACTCTGCAGGGCGATCTCCAGCACGCGGTAATTTGGCGCCAGAGAGCCTGTGTGGGAAAGGGAGGCGGCCTGAGCCTTGGAGCTCTTGCCGGGCTCCATGATCACACAGGGCTTTGTATCGGAAACCTTTTTCAGCACGCGCAGGAAATCTCTGCCGTTCTTGAGAGATTCGAGGTAGAACACGAAAGCGGAGGTGTTTGGGTCATCCTGCAGGGCATCGAGCAGCTTGTCTTCTCCCATGGCTGCTTTGTTGCCGATGGAGATGAAATGAGAGAAACCAATTCCCTTGCCTGCTGCCCAGTCCATGATAGCAGAGCAGTAGGCGCCGGACTGCGAGATGAATGCCACATTTCCGCGACCAGGGAAACCGTCTGCGAAGGAGGCATTCACCTTGTCGAAGGTGGAGATGTGGCCCAGACAGTTCGGGCCGAGCAAGTTGATGCCGTTATCCAAACACTTCTGGGCGATGCGTTTTTCAAGTTCCTTCTCGCCCACTTCGGCGAACCCAGCGGTGATGATGGAAATGTTTTTTGTTTTATTCACCACACATGCGTCGACCACCGGTTCCGTAAAACGTGCCGGCACCAGGATGACTACCAGATCCATCGGCTCCGGCAGGGTGTCCACAGAGGCGTAGCAGGGCTTGCCGTACACCTCTTTACCGGCGAGCTTAGGATTCACGCCGTAGAGCTTACCGTCATACCCGGCGGAGAGGATGTTGTTGAACACGACGGCGCCGAGTTTTGAGGGATTGTCGGATACACCCACCACAGCAATGCTGGCCGGACGGAAAAAAGATTCGAGTGACATAGCTAAAGTTGGTTAATGATAAAAAAGAAGAGCCAGAGCGGCTCGTGCTTGACAGAATAGCACTTTGCACATCCTCTTGCAAGTGCTTTGTCGCGAAAAAATGCATCTTTTCGGCAAAAAGATCGGTTCGAACACATAGAAGCCAGGATTGACGGAGGGGGGAAGACTGCGGTACAATTGCCCGTGATGATCAGAAAACTTTTCGCGATGTGTTGTGTTGCGCTGGCGATATCACTTGCCGCGTGTAAAGGGAATGCGGATCGCTGGGGAACTGATTTAGAGCAGGGGTTGAAGGAGGCTGGAAAAGAAAAAACTTTTGCCCTTGTTGAGTTCACGGGGTCGGACTGGTGCCCCTCCTGTATTCAACTGCGCGCGAAAATTCTGAATAGTCCGAAATTTCGCGAGTGGGTGGCAAAAAACAAGCTCGTGCTTGTTGAGCTCGACTTCCCTCAGGATAGGAGTAAAACAACGCCGGGGAATATGAAAAAACGGGAGTTGGTGCGCGAGAAATACGAAGTGCAAAGCTATCCCACTGTGTTAATCATGGACAGCCGTGGTATTCCTTACGGGGGGGCAGTGGGAGCCGCTACTACGGCGGAGAAGTACATTGACATACTAAACGGTGCGCTCAAGCGGGCGCGAGGGGCGAATGAACATTTGATGAAGGCTGAGGCCTTGCAGGGCGTGGAAAGGGCGCGTGCGCTGGCGAATTTCCTGCGCTCCCTGAAAGAGGAGGGACGCAAATATTGCGAACGACACACCGATCTTCTCGCGCGCATCGCTCAGGATGATGCAGCAGACGAAACCGGTATCCGCAAGGAGGCTGATCGGCGCCAACTCATCGAGAAGCAGCAGAAAGAGTTTACTGATGCGCTCGGCGAGGTCATCAGTACTGTGAAGCCTCCCAGAACCATTCCTGCCATGCGGGAAGAGATCAAGCGCCAGCTGGAGGAGAAAAAGGATTTGTTGCCGGAGGTGCGGCAATTCATGTACCAGGTACTCGCGGGATCGCATTACCAGCTTATGGACAAGCGGGGGGCAATCCCTTACGTTGAAGCAGCCATTCGAGAGGAGCCGGATTCGCCGCAGGCGGAGCGCCTTCGTGCGCTTTTGAAGCAGATTCAGGAGGAAGTCGAAAAGGAGGAGCAATCTCCTTCCTCGCCTCAGTCGAGCGGTGTGCCCGCAGTGCCGGGGCAAACGCATTAGGAAATGCGTTTGCCTATGTACGACGTACGATATTGGATGTACGACTGTGGCGCCTGTGTACGAGGTACGATGTATGATTTGGATTACAGCGCGCATTGCGCGGGGATGTGAAGACCGCTGGTTGTCATGATTTTTTGATGCGTATAAACATGGATATCAGTCAATAAGGGCATTTCCTCTGTTGATTGACTTCCCTCAAATGCGGTTGTTCTGCCCGCAGCGCCTGTTCAGCCGGCACCGATCGAACAGTCGGCGGTGGCATGAGGGGCAGATTCAGCCGGGAGTCGTCTCAGTCCGGCGTACGATTTGCCAGCATAGTCTGAATGAGGGGGCGAAGTCTTCCGGACATCGTTCGAGCCAGGAATCAATGACAGCGGCGGGAAGCGGAAGCACTGCAGAGATCTCTGCTGCCGGGAAGTGCACTTTCCCCTCGCAGTCGTGCAGGGCATAGAGTTTCACGTGTTCCATACCGGTGTCGGGCGAAGCGGGAATTTTGGCAAGGAACTCGAGTTGAGATGGTTCAACGTGTAGCCCGAGTTCCTCTTCCAGCTCCCGCACAGCGGCGGATAGATAATCTTCCCCAACATCCAGGTGCCCGGCTGCGGAGGAATCCCAAACTCCCGGGAGACGATCCTTGAGCATGGAGCGTTTTTGCAGAAGGCAATCTCCTTTCCTGGTGAACACGAGAACATGCACAGCGCGGTGCATCAATCCCTGCGCGTGCACTTCATCTCGCGAAGCTTGGCGCAGAACGTGGTCGGACTCATCGACCACATCAAAGGCTTCATTGCCGTCTTGGGGAAGCTCGGACAGAGGGTTAGGATCGTAGGCTCTCGTCAGATCAACCCACTGGGTAAGTTGCAGTTCTTCAGCCCGCGCAGTGGATGGAATATTGAGACGCTCCGCAACTTGGATCCAAGGAGGGGAAGGAGGGAGCTGCTTATGCAGCTGCTTGCGACGGCAGGCGAATCCACGGCGTGCCAATTCATCCAACAGGCGATGATTGAAAGGGGAAAATCCTCGCTCATCACGCGGGGTAAGCAGCATCACTGCCGAATCGATTGTCGGACGCGGGTAGAACACCCCCGGTGGCACAATGCGCAGGAATTTGCCCTCCCAGTCAATACGGATACGCAAGGAGAAAAGCCCCCAATCGCTCTCTCCGGGCTGAGCGAGGATGCGCTCCACAAGTTCCTTCTGCAGCATGATCACAGCGCGGCAGAAAGGATGGGGATGCCGCATCAGGTTCGCCATGATGGCTCCACCTGCCGAATACGGCAAATTGCCCAGCAGTTTCACGTTCGGACGCTCCGCAAAGAGGAATCTTGGATCCCATTTTGCCGCGTCGACCCGGTACACGTCAACGCTTGGCTCTTCTTTCCATCGCTCACGTTGGTACTCAGCGAGACGGGCATCAAATTCCACCAGAATCACGTGGCGACAGAGACCGACAACATGCTCGGTGAGAGAGCCAAGTCCCGGTCCCACTTCCACAATGCAGTCGTCCGGTTGCGGTTCAAGCGCATCGACAATGCTGCGAGCAGTATTTTCATCCACCAGAAAATTTTGTCCCAGGGCTTTGGATGGGGAGATATTCAGCTGTTCCAGCAGTTCGCGAATACGGGAGAGAGTCATGATTTGGGGGAGTGGGGAACGGAAGAAAAATGCTGCCACCCGCCGGAAAAGGGGCGGGGAGCAGCATCGGGAGGTGTAAGAACTCCGATGCGGGTGAGACCAAGCTCAGCGCAAGCGGTGTCTGCACCTGCCGCCGGAAGGGCGATCAGTAGTTCGTAGTCCTCTCCGTCACTCATTGCCTGCTGCACATCGCACCCAGGGTTACGAGGGATTTTTTCTTCATCCAGCATAAACCCACAGCCACTTGCCTGTGCCAGTCGTGGCAGATCCGCCGCAAGCCCGTCGGAAAGATCCATCATTGCCGTGGCCCGTGGGTTGCGGTGCAGCAGGCAGCGTCCAAGCGTCACGCGGGGGATGAAACGCAGGTGGTGCCCACTTGTGAATGATTCACCGAGAGGACCGGATACGCAGAGCACATCTCCGGGAGTTCCACCGCTGCGCAGGATGGCGCATCCGTGTTCTACCCGACCAGTAAGGGTAATGCTCAGGGCGAGACCGTCATAGGGAAGAGAGGTCGTTTCTCCCCCAGCGAGAGAGACATCAAAATCCTGGGCGAGTGCAGCCATGCCGCGATAGATGCCTTCGAGAGACTCCACACAGCGGGAGGAATGAACAAAGAGGGTGACAAGTGCCGTTTCCGGGACACCTCCCATGGCGGCAACATCCGATATCGCGCGGGCAAGAGCCTTGCGTCCGATGAGTTCCGGAGCTGTATTGGGAGTGAAATGCACCCCCTCGACGAGCGCATCCGTTTTCAGCAGGGTGTCCCACACTTCGTTACGCCGCAGGATGGCGCAATCATCCCCCGGACCCAGCAAGAGAGAGGCTTCATTTCCTGAGGGAGGAAACAGAGGGAGAAGGCGTTCGAGAACCTTGTGTTCTCCCAACAGGTTCAATGGTGTTGCAGACATTATGAATCAGTCGGAAGGAAGGAGGCGAGCACGCTGATGCTGTTGAATACAGCGTGGGCGATGATGGGAGCGGTGAGTGAACGCGTTTTTCTGTAGAGTTCGCACTGGAAAATGGCAAAGACAAAGAGGGGAAGGAAAGCAACGAGCGAGGTGTGTATGGCAGCAAAGAAGAGAGAAGAGATCAGGGTTGCTACGATGATGCCGGCATGTTGTTTAATGCTGTTGTAGAGGAAGCCTCGAAAACAACATTCTTCAGTGATGGGAGCAATGACGATGGCGAGAAGGGCAATGCCAATGCGGAGAGTTGAATTGTCGCTTTCCTGAAATGTTGTCATAATCTCCTGATAGAGGGGAGTAAGGGTGAGTTCGTGAAGCTTCTCAGGCACGTGAAGCTGCATCATGCACGCAGTGACAACAAAGGGAGAGATGATGACGTAAAGAAATCCGCATTTGAAAAGCTGAACAGGAGAAACCATATGGAATCCCAGACCGTTATCCTGTCCGCATCGTGTCACGATGCACATGCGCAAGAGCATTGGTGAGTATAGGAAGATTTGTGTGATGATGCCGCTGATAATAGAGCCGGGACCAGGTTCCGTTGCCGGGTCGAGGTTTCCTTTCGACAGGGAGATGCTGGTAATGCCGGCTACAAGTGTGATGAAAATAAGCGTACCTAGCCTGTCCCACACCGTGGGAAAGGTCGGCAGAACACTAGGAATGGCCGGCTGGCGGGGTTCGTTGCGGTGTACCAGACAGAAAATGCCGTGCACAAATTCCGGCACAATGCTGAGCACCATGCCCAGCATCAGCAGGAAGAGGTTAATTTGGCTGTAAAGGGGAAGATTGAAGTCCATGGCGCTTGAAGAGAGGAAAGAGAGTTACGGCAGCTGCCAGGAGGAACGGAGACGTAGATATTCCTCACGCGGCAGAAGAATGTATACCGGATGCCGAGAAGGGTCGAGGCGCTGGATGAGCGCACGCAGATTTCTTTCATCCATAGCTGTGCAGCCGGCGGTGGGGGCGGCTCCATTACGCCGCCAGATGTGGAAGAAAATTGAGGAGCCTGCACCGGCTATCGGACGCCCGGGTGTCTCTTCGGTATTGTGGCAGATGAGCAGCTTAATACTGTGCGCATAGTCGGTCTGGCGCATCTGCTCCTTGAGCTCCCATGGGGTAGAGGCGTCATGATCCAGGCGCACGAAGCGGTTGTAGAGTCGTGGCTGGGCAGGGTCGCTTACCCAGAGGTCGGAAGGCCGCACTCTGATTTCCGGCAGGCGGCGATGGTGCTGGACAGGGGTTTTTGTGGTGGTCCAGAGTCCACCGATGGAAAAAATTCCGGAGGGGGAGCGCCCATCGCCTTCGCGTTTGGTGGTAGCGCCCCGTGGATTGGAATGCAGTCCATGACCCCACACGAGACCATTTCTGCCGAGACGCCCAGAAAAAGGGCCGAGAACGCGTTGCCATGCGCCGGAGGCGTTTTTCTCAACGAGGGAAAGAGTGACATGAGAGGCGTTCATTCCCTCCGTCAGTCCAATGACCGCTTGTGAGCTGTTGCGCGGCATTTGCGCCTGTGCCGGCAGCAGGGAAAAGGAGAGGCAGAGAACGATCAGGGGACGGAGCATGGGAGGAAGGCTCAGCATGTGATGCTCTCTCCTTTCTGGGCGATGTGCACAGTTCCGCATCCTTCGTTTTGCAGAGAGTTGGAGAGAGCGCTGGCGCTTTCCGGTTCACCGTGCACGAGAAACACGCGGCTTTTCTTTCCTCCGGTAGCGCGAAAGTACGCAAGCAGCTCATCATGATCCGCGTGACCGGAGAAAGAATCCAAAGTGCGAATTTGTGCTCGCACAGGAACTTGTTCGCCGAGAATCGGCACTTCCTTTGCACCGTCCATGATGCGTCGTCCCAGGGTGTGAGGCGAACAAAATCCGACAAAGAGAACGGTATTTTTAGGGTTGGAAATGCCGAACTTCAAGTGGTGCAGGATGCGACCGGCCTCGCACATGCCGGACGCGGAGATGATGATCGCAGAATGTTTGAGGTTGTTGAGAGTCTGGGATTCTGTGACCGTACGGCACATGTGCAGGTTTGCAAAGGAGAAGGGGTCTCTGCTGGCAAACAGAGTGGTGTACACCTCCCCGTTCATGCACTCTGCATGTGCGCGAAACAGCTCCGTGGCGCTGATAGCCATAGGGCTATCCACGAATACCTGCGTCTTGCCAAGCAGGCCGTCCTGAAAAGCATGGTTGAGCAAAAAGAGAAGTTGCTGCGTGCGCTCCACAGCAAACGCAGGAATATAGATTTTTCCCCCGCGCGAAAGGGCCTCTTTTACCTCGCGGTAGAAGCTTTCATCATCCCGGGCCGGCGCTTCATGGTGCCGGCCTCCGTATGTGCTCTCCATGAGCATGATGTCCACCCCATCCACGGGTGTTGGGTTGCGCAGGAGCTCGTTGTTGCCTCGTCCCACGTCGCCGGAGAAGAGCAGTCGCTTGTGGATCCCGTCCTCGTGGTCATCAATATCCAGCACCACCTGAGCGGCGCCGAGAATATGCCCGGCATCGTAAAAGGTGAGGGCAATGCCGTCATCAATGAACATTCGTCGCTCGTAACCGATGGCTACGAATGAGTCAAGACACTTTCGGGCGTCCTCCTCCGTATAAATGACTTCCGCCACATTCCCACTTCCTCCCTTCCTGCGATCCATCTTGTTGAGGAAAGTGCAATCGCTCTCCTGGATACGAGCGGCATCCACCAGCATGATGGCACAGAGATCTCGCGTGGCGTGTGTGCAGTAAATATTGCCCTTGTGGCCGCGCTTGGTGAGATTCGGCACATTGCCGGAGTGGTCAATGTGGGCGTGGGAGAGGATGACGTGATCGATCTGCGTCGGGTCAAAGTAAGGAAATTCGCGATTGATGCGCAGTTCATCGGCTCGGTGTCCTTGGTAGAGTCCGCAGTCGAGAAGAATTTTTTTGCCGTTTACCTCCAGCAAGTGTTGGGATCCCGTCGTTGTGCCGGCTGCGCCGCAGAAGTGGATTTTCATGGGTTGTAAAGGAAGATTAAGGAGTATTGAGGAGTTGTTTGTAGAGTTCCAGGTGTGCGCGGATCATGTCCTCCCGTAAATACGGGCTGCCCACCGGTTTGGTGAGATGAGGGGGACTCTTGTACCAGTGCGCCAACAGGTCAGCCATCGCTTTTGCGTTGCCGACGGCGACGCGTCCTTCGGGTAGGTATTCCTCCAACTGTTCGCTCACGCCACCATGGTCAAAGCCTGCTACCGGCCGTCCGAGCGCCAGCGCTTCCAGAGTCGTTTTACCAAAACTTTCCGGATCAAGGGAAAGAGAAAGCACGACATCGCTTATGCAGAATATCTCGCGTAAATCAGTTCGGTGCCCAAGCCATGAGACATGCTCCGCAATATTGGACGCACGGTAAAGTCCCTCCAATCTTTCTTTGTACTTCAGTTTGCCCTTTTTTACCTCTCCCACAATGAGCACATGAGCAGGGATTCCTTCCTTACGTAAAATGTTTACGATACCCGGGAGTAATTCGTGTCCTTTCCACCACGTGATGCGAGCCGGAAGGCACAACACAAACTGATTTGCAACTTCCGGATGTTCTTCCCTCCACCGATTCATCCACTTCGGATCAGGACAAAACTCGTGGTTATACTCGAAGGAATTAATGGAATTGGGGATGACGCGGATGCCCTCTTCCCGAACCTGTCTGTAATGGTCGAGAATGTGCTGGCGAATGAAGCGGGAAACGGCAATGACTGCCGTTCCGTGGGTCATGATGCGCGAGTAGACGCCGATGGTATAAACACCGTGAAAACTAGAGATCAGGATGGGACGCAGACCGGGCAGCAGTAGTTTATTGGCAAAATAGAATACCCATCCTGGGATGCGTGAATGCACATGGACAATGTCCGGTTTCTCTTCTCGTAATAACTTCGCGAGAGCGAAGATCTCCGGGAACAGACGCAAATTTTTCTTTTCCAGCGGGTGCGTGTAGTGCCTTGCTCCTGTCTGTTCAATCATGGGCACCATGCGTCCCCCGGCGGAGACGACAACGCATTCTACATCACGCGCAGTGAGCCCCTGACAGAGCTCAAGTACAACTTGCTCTACTCCGCCGGAGGAGAGCGCCGGCAGCAGGTGCATGATTTTCATGAGAGGAGTTTCGGAAAGTGGTTGAGGATGTATTCTGCCACGCGATCGGTTTCATGCAGCGGTTTCCCGGGAGTGAGCCGGTGCATAGTCAGCCATTGGGTGAAGGTGGTGACATATCCCTCCCGCACGAGAGAAGCGAGGCCGCGGGCGACGCGACTGGGAGCTTTGCCGGCGCGCTTGGGGTGCACAGGCATTTCTATGATGCCGACCGGAGCCCCACTGGAAAGAGCTTCATAAACCATGGAGACACTGTCTTGAGTGACCCAGACCTCGCGTGCTGAGGCAAGGTGCTTTGTAACCCAGTCGGGGGCAGTTGTTTCCACCGGTTCGATGCGGATGCTGGGGCAGGCGGGTGTAAGCAGGGAGACGAAATCCGGTGGGGTGCGTCGGGACGTGGTAAGCACCATCTGTCCTGTATTGAAGCGCGCGATGGTGGACAACTGAGTAAGCAAATGATCTTCGTCCCAGCCGAATTCTTTGCTTGGTCCGCCGATGAGGAGAAGCGTTTCTTTTTTCTCTATTCCCGGCTCAGGATGAATGCTATTCAACGCTCCATTCGTAAGCAGGATATGCTCCGGCAGATTAGCATGCTCTTCGTAATCGTGGCGAGGAATGATACAGAGGTCGAAACATTTGGTCGGGATGCTCGGTTTCATGCACACCATGCAGAGGCAGCGCATCGTGTGCGCCAGATGCAGCGCCGCCAGGTGCGTGCCGTGTCCTGCGCAGAGGATAAGATCCGGCCTAGGCAAGCTGAGGTTAGCGCCGGAGTAGGTGAGCTTGTCGACAAAGCTCATGGAGCTCACATCCACCTCGTGCACGGTGTGTTGCCCGTCCGGTTGCTGTTGTCGCGCATGAGAAAGAAGCGCTTGCGCCAGTCCCCATGTTTGTGAGAGGTGTCCTTTTTTTCCGTCGCTGATGATGTAGATGACCATGCGGAGGAGGAATCAGTGGAGGGGAAGGGTAACTTTACCGTAGAGCTTTTCTCCGAGCAAAGGAGTATTGAGCGTGCCGCAGGCGAGACTTGCCTCATCCACCACGAATTCCTCTTCGGGATCAAAGAGCAACAGTGGCGCTGTGGCGCGTCCCCCCTCTTCGTCTTCCCACGGGCTGGCAATGGCTGCCGGCCGCAGGCAGCAGGCCTGCACCAACTCGGCCCAGCTCAATAATCCCGGCTTCACCAATTTGGTGTAAAGAGTCGGCAGCATCGTATCAAGTCCCACCATGCCGGCGGGCGCGCTGATAAAATCCTGTTTTTTGGAGAAAGGAGTGCAGGGGGTGTGAGCGCTGACGATGCAGTCGATGGTGCCATCCTTCACCCCTTCCAACAGCGCTTCACAGTCTCCCTTGTCGCGCAGTGGGGGCACTGTCTTGTAAACGGTGTCGTAATTGCCGATGTTTTCGTGAGTGTAGAGCAGGTGGTGCAGGGCGACCTCCGCTGTCACCTTGACGCGCCCGCTTTCCTTTGCCCGGCGTATGATGCGCACAGATTCCGCCGTGCTCACAAGTTGCAGATGCAGACGCGCGCCGGTGGCCTCTGCGAGGCGTAGGAGAGTTTCAGTCCCGATCTCCTCTGCGCATGGCGGGCAGGGATGGAGTCCCAGCTTATACGCCGTGCTGCTCGGGTGGGCGTAGGTGTGCGTGGTGAGAGCAGGCACATCGGCTCGCACGGCGAAGATGAGTTCAAGATCTGCCGCGTACTGCATGGAGCGGTAGAGCATGAGGAGGTTGTTTGGAAAAGATTCGCCGTCGCTCAGGATGCGGACACCGCGCATGGTGGACAATGTGTTATACGGCGCTTGCTCGTTGCCTCTCATCCCAAGTGAAATGCAACCGGCAGGCATCATCTCTGCCACGGATCGGGCTTCGGCGGCTTCGCGAAAGCTGTCCAGCGCTGCCCCATTGTCAAAGCAGAAGGCGGGGGAGGGCAACACGAGCATGCCCCACACACCCCCGCGAACAGCCGCTTCACCGGCGCGCATGATGCATTCTCGTTTGCTGCGGCCGGGAATTTCGATACAGGTGTGCAGATCGTAGAGGGCGGGAAGGAGGAGCTTGCCGGCAGCGTCAATTACGCGAGATTGCGCGGGAATCTTCATCTTCCCTGCGGGGGTGACCTGGGCGACGCCCGGTACGGGAATATCTCCGGCAGACAGGATGTTCGAAGCGTTTACTGCGGGGGCGGTGCAGACATCACATTCCTGCCCGTCGGGCGCCCAGATGGCGTGGGTGATACAGGTTTTGGTCATGACAGGGTTCCGGGGGTGAGGTGGTAAAGGATGCTCATGCGAGCGGCGATGCCGTTTTCCACCTGGTTGCAAACGAGGCAATTTTTGTATTCCATCGCGGCATCGCAAAGTTCGACACCTCGGTTGACAGGACCGGGGTGCATCACCGCCATGCCTTCGTCTTCGATGCGGCGCAGTCGCTGCTCCGTTACGCCGAAAGCATGGTGATAATCTGCCGCCGGGAAGAAAGGATTCTCGATGCGTTCATTCTGTACGCGCAGCAGGTAGATCACATCCGGTTTCCATGCGAACACGGCATCCCAGTCTGCCAGACACTCGATGCCGGTGTATCGCATTGGCGGCACAAGAGACCGTGGCCCCATGAACGCTACTTGTGCTCCGAGTCTCCGCAGAATGCAGGAGGTGGAGCGCGCGACGCGGCTGTGCAGAATATCCCCGATGATGACTACACGCCGCCCTTCCGCGGCTCCGAAGTGTTCGCGGATGGTAAAAGCGTCTAGGAATGCCTGGCTAGGGTGGGCGTGCGCTCCATCTCCGGCGTTGATGACGGAGGCGTTGCAATGGCGCGCGATGACCGCGGGGATGCCGCTGTTTTTGTGGCGCACGATGATGTAATCCATCTTCATGCTCATAAGCGTGTCGATCGTGTCGTGCACGCTTTCACCCTTCACCACAGAGGAGGTGGAGGGGGTAAAGGTGGTGACGTCAGCCGACAACCGATGCGCCGCTACTTCAAAGGAGGAGCGAGTGCGTGTGCTTGGTTCGTAGAAGAGAGTGAGCACAGACTTCCCGCGCAGCACAGGCACCTTCTTCACGCTTTTGGTGAAGATTTCTTTCATCGATACGGCGCTCTCGAGGATGGTGCAGATGTCCTCGTCGCTCAGAGATTCAATGGTTATAAGGTCTTTTTTAGGCTTCATGTTGGATTCGAAAAGTCTTCTTTCTCAGTATTCAATAATATCCCTACCGTCTTCCTCTGTCAGCAGCACCCGCACCGTATCGCCTGTCCCTTCGCCTGTCAGGCGGAATGCAGCGTAGTCCGGGTGAATCGGCAGCTGCCGCCCCTCTCGTTCCACGAGGCAGTGCAGTTCTACCCGCTTCGGGCGCCCGTATTCAAAGATAGCATCCAGCGCAGCTCGTGCCGTTCTCCCACTTTGCACCACATCATCAACCAGGATGAGCGGCATCCCATCCGTGGAGAAGGGGAGATCCGAGCTCCGCAGAGCGAGACGCGCCTGCCGCAGGTCGATGTCATCGCGGTAAAGAGTGACATCAATCGCTCCGCACTGGATTTTCCGGAAGCCTTTCTCCCGAAGGATGCGCGTCAGACGCTGCGCCAGAACATCTCCATGGCTCACCAACCCTACCAGGCCGAGGGTCTCCCCGCGCGCGTGCGAAGAGGCGATATGCTCCGCCCATTTCTCCAGAGCGTGGTCGATTTCTCTTTTCTCTATCTCCGGCATGGCGTCGAATATCTTGAAATTATTGATGTCCAGCTAGTTGAAGAATTCGATGAGCAGCCATGGCGGCGTTCAACGGGGTTTTCTTGTGCAGTCCGACAGTGGTGGCAGGCACTCCCCCCGGCAGTTGGGAGATGGCCAGCAAGGCGTCCATCCCCTGCAGGGGACCGCACGGCACCGGCACACCAATAACGGGTAGACTAGTGTTCATAACGACCACGCCCGGTAGGGCAGCAGAGAGCCCTGCCACGCAAAGCAGCACCGCCTTTGTCCCGCTTCTCTCCAACCCCCTCAGGTACTCAAGAAGAGCCGGCAAATCCCGATGGGCGGAATATATAACTTCTTCATGATCAATTTCATGTTCCGTTAAATACTTGCGGGCAGGCTCCATAAATTCCAAATCGCTCCTGCTGCCGTAAATGGTTATCACTTTCATGCTTCCACCATTCTACCACAGAGCCCCCATATTGCAATGGCAAAAATAGTCGGGACATGTGCATCCACATGCGTCCCAAGAAAAATATAAGAGGGAAAAGAGAGGGGACAAAAAAAGGAAGGTTGAATTGTTTCCTCAGAAAAGAGTATACTGAGGTTGTAACAAACAAAAACCTTCCATGCCCAAGGTAACTATTTTCGCCCAAATTACAAGACAAATTCCCCAGGGCAACCGCATTTGAAATCCGGAGGCAGAATTAGATGTATAGAATTTAGTATCAATAGCTTATTTAAATTA
>CANQJI010000068.1 GCA_947624205.1 uncultured Akkermansia sp.
CCGATAAAGACCCCAAACTGGATTGATGTCGTCTATGTGAATCCGGTGACTCTCACGGGGTATAGATGCTCTAATAGAGACCCTTTCAGAGTGTTACACTTTACAGAAGATGAGCTGGAAGTTAAGTGGGAACATTGGAGCACAGAGCGCTTCACCCGTGTCCCAAGCAACGATTTCCCCATTTGGGAAAGGAGATAGCGGGGAATTGCTGCCCTGAGAAACCCCTCCGTTCTTCACCGATGTTCCCTTCCTTACCGGCAAGGCTGAAATAGATCTTTTCTTTGTCCTCTGTTGCTTTTGTCCTTGCAATTCACACTTCCTCTTGGTTGATATTCTCCCCCTGTCGTGAATGAGATTCCGAGTTTTTGTCATTTTGTTGAAGAGCTTTGATGTCTGAGATAATCTGTGCCTCCTCCATCCATTTCTCCGCGATAAATACCTTCTGTTTTGCACCGTATCAACCGACAAGGTATATGACGAGCGGTTCATTGGACTGACGGGCTTTCGATATTTTTTCTGCATTCAGAGAAGGGACGAAGCTTATACGCTTTCCTTGTAGAGACGACGTATGAGGAACACATAGACGGCGATGCCGAAGAAGTATGGTATTAAGAACATAGTAACAAACTTTCCGGCAAGGAATGCGTGGAAGCCTCGTGTCATGTTCTCATTCATGCAGATAATGAGTGTTGCCGTCATCATCAATAAAAGGGGAAGCAGCGGGCAGGATGCCGCAAAAATAACCTTCAAGGTCGTAGAACGAACCTTACCTGCCAACCAATATCCGAGCAAGGCGCCCGGAAAGAAGTAAAACAATGAACTTATCATGACCGATTCGATGGCTTCGCACGTATCCAGCCACGACGTTTGCTGGAGAAGACTTTCCACCAAACAAGTGGTTCCCATTATAATTGGGAAAACGGTGAATGACAAGCTGCACGTCTTGTCATAAATCCTTTTTCGTTGATTCTCATTCATAAGCCGTTAGTACAAAGACGAGGTAAAGCGAAGTGACAAGCAACAGCTCCCGCCAAGTCTCCCTCCATCGAGGAATCAGCGTCGCTAAAGTGTACACATAGGCACACATAGGGACATAAAACAATAAAACGCGTAAACTAAGCTGAATCCATCTTAGCTGTTGCTCGAGTTCCAAATAGTAACAATGCCTGAAGAGATACCAACGCGATACCAGAAGAAGCATCATAAGCGTCGGTAACACGATCGCTGTAACAGTCAATTTTTTCATGGCATTTCCGGCGTTACGTCAACCATCCACCAATACATAGTCATGGGGATTCTCACGGTGTATTCCTTCCCCTCGGACATGACTCGGTACTTGTGCACGTTTAGTCCATCGTTTTGCACAAATACCCCCGACGATATAAGACTCCAAATTTTCCCACGACTTGCCATGTATTCCTGTAAAACTATCCTAGGCATCTCATCTATAATATCCGCCCTGAGTCGCGATAACGCATGTGATAAGACGAGCATTGCAAGGATGCTGACCACATAAAGACATATCGTTCGATCCATTTTAGAAAACTTTTCCCGTTTCTTTAATTTTTCTTTTTCCATATATTTCTATCCTATGAGTTTTTCCAAGTTTTCCAAGGTAAATGCTATATTGCTCCTTGGAGCTCTCGTTTCATTTGTGCTTGCAATTCACATTTTCTCCATTCGTGTGAATCCTCCCTACCCATACCCGAGTGGAGAGTCACTTACTATTTTCTTGGATAGTATCTTCGGCTTGTTTCAGTATGCGTTTCATCAAATTCGTGAGGTATTCTTGATCCTTTTTGGAGATCCCTTTCTCAAAATTAGGCCAATCGCATGATGCTACAAGATGAAGTATGTGAAGCCATTCCTCGCGACAAACGTATTCATTTATACTCAAACACTGAGGTAACTCCACACGTGTGCTGTCCCATTTAGGAGGATACAAGTCATTGAATACAGACCACGTATACTCTTTCCCATTAATTTTGACTAACCCAAGCTGTGGAATGACTGCGGTGACCTCCAAAACGTATTTTACCGGTTTTTTTGAGGCATTCACAATAAATCTCGACACCTTTGGCGGAAGTTCAATTTTTTGCTTGGTCCAATATGGAGAAAACGTTATAGTTTCAGATATCTGCTCTTCTTCCTTAGAATTGTTCGTCATCATTTCATGAGTATTTTTATTTAATTGGCATGAAGAAAATACTTGAGGTAAAAAAAGAAGTAGCGGAAATAACTTCTTAAAAGGGATGAGTTTTGTATGGTGGTGCATAATATTTATTGTTAGGAGTTATTGAGGTGCTTACCCTCGGAATTCTCCATCTTTGGAACCAGGATAGGTTGTGTGAACCTTCCCATCGGAATCTGTATAATTTGCCTCGATTTTTGATTTTTCTGGTTCACTGACATTTGGATAACAATACCCTCTTGGTGCAAACACCTCACACCCTGTCTGATTGGCGAATATCTGTGGGATTCCGCCTTTTTTGACTCCCATATTGCATGAAAGTAGGTAAATCGTACAAGGCGAGCAGAACTTTATTGTATTCTTCAAAGCCGTAGCTATAGATTGTGCATTATGTAAATCAATTATCGTTGCTTGATTGGGATCTCGAGAATTATTATATTCTTTTTTCTTTCTTTTCCCTCGACCTATAACCATCCTGTTGTGCTCAGCATCTCCATGCAAAACCCATGCAAATTCCTTTACACAACATTGTTTTTTTTCTCTTCTGCTCTTCCTTTGCACTATTCAGGGAATCCTGCACCGTGTCATCGGATAACTCCGTTTGGAGACCTATATCTGGAGCAGAAATAACAACTTTGCCAAGATGATCAGTATTCAGAAGAGGCGAATTAGTGATAAAACAGTACATGTTCGATCCCCCTGCTATATCAAATAAATCCCTCCTTGTCCATCGGCCATCGGTGGGGTTGTAGTAGCGGAAGTTGTAGTAAACGATTCCAAGCTCGGCATCATACATCTCGCTGCTCCATTGAATAGGCTGGGTGACATCTCCTTCTGCTGTGACCTGTCCGTAGGGCGAGTAGGTATAGATGGTGCGGATGAACCCTTCCTGCCCGTACAGTTCACAGATGTTCTTGATCAAGTCCCAGCCGTACGTGTACCATACGCCGTTCTCGCGTATAGCAAGCGGTCGCGTGGCGATTTCTTGCGTGGGATCCCAGATGATGAAGCGCAAGTCCGGGTGCTCGGCGTGTCCCTCGCGCAGGTCATAAGCAGCGATTTGAAGGTAGCCTCGGTAGACGTAACGCTCGTGCAGGGTTGTTGTGCCATTGGTGACTACTTTCTTCTCAAACCGACGTCCCATGTAATCGTAGCCGCAGGTGATGACGGTATGCCCGTCCTCGCTTTCAAACTTGATGGCGCGGTTTTGCGCATTATACTGCACCTTCCAGATGCCCGTGCTTGTCTGGATGAGTATCCGGTTGCCGTCCGCATCATACTCCGGCGTGAAGTTCTTGCCATTTGTGCTGATGCGCGTGTACTGGTTCAGGTCGTTGGCGGCATAGGAAGACATGATCAATGGTCCTCCCCTGACTCCTTTTTCCTCTCCGGCGAGATTCGAGGGAGTATTCGCTTTAACTGTTCCTCTGTCAAGGAGGAGGTGATGTCAATTTCTTTGTCATCGTCGGCGTCCAGAATAACGCGTTCCTTATTCCATTTGACGTCAAAGGAACCAACAAGAAATAATCTCTTTTCGGGCAAAGGATATACAATGAGTTCGGTTGGCTCCTCCCAGAAAGGATTGATCATTTGCTGATTGAAGCAACCATCTTCTATTTTATGGTGGCATATCCTGCGGTACAACTCGCGCGCTTTTCTCCTTGCACGTCGGTCTCTCGGGGATGTTTCTGCGAGAATTTCTTTACTATTCATATCCAACACCTGAAATCCCGTAACGCGCGGCGCATGGGACAGATAAATTGCCTCACTCGCCAGCCATAAGCAGCTCGTTAGAGAACAAGACATTAACCCGATGATGATGATTTTTATTGCTCGTAACATGATCGTCTGAAGTCTTCGTTGATTAAATCTCTTATCTCTCTCGGATTCTTAAACCAGCAAGAGCTAGCAGTACTCCCTGTTGGCACCCTTCGTTTCAAACACTCAATTAGTTCCGGTCCTACTTTATTTTTACATCCCCCTACTGTATATGCTCTTACTTCTGAACAAATCACAGTTTCACAAAAATTAAAGAAACCTAATCGCCCATCACACCGGTCTTGTGCGTGAACAAGCTCATGTCCAAAAGTATCTTCTGGCGAATCCATGGGTTGAGTCGCACCCGTTTTACAATCGATGGTGATCTTTATTGTACCATACCGACTTCCACCTGTCGCACCTTCGCTACTAATGGACGAACAGACAATTTTCAAATCACACCCTTTTTCGTTCATTCTCGCTATTTCTTGGGCGTAAATTATTTTCTTCTTCTCAATATATTCCTCACATTTTGAACAACATGGATCTTGGTTCTGAGAGAAGAGTTCTCCTAGTTCATCATATCCTATGATAACGTTGTTTGATACGAAGAGATACAGCGTGATTGATGATTCGCTCTCATCCATTGGATCCCTCCGCGTCCACCTGCCGTCGAGTGGATTATAGTAGCGGTAGTTGTAGTAAACAAGCCCCAGCTCAGCATCATACATCTCGCTGCTCCATTGGATACATTGGGTGACGTCTCCCTCCGCTGTGACTTGTCCGTAGGGCGAGTAGGTGTAGATAGTGCGAATGAACCCTTCCTGCCCGTACAACTCGCAGATGTTCTTGGTCAGATCCCAGCCGTAGGTGTACCATGTGCCATCTTTTTGGATGACCAGCGGTCGCGTGGCGACTTCCTGCGTCGGATCCCAGGTGATGGCATGGATGAGAGAGGCATTATGAAGCATGTCGAGGGCTGCAATTTGCAGGTAGCCTCGGTAGATGTAGCGCTCGTGCAGGGTTGTTGTGCCATCGACGGTCACCTTCTTCTCAAACCGACGTCCCATGTAATCGTATCCGCAGGTGATGATTGTTTGACCATCCTTACTCTCAAACTTGATGGCACGGTTCTGGGCGTTGTAGGTGACGTGCCAGATGCCGGTCGTGGTCTGGACAAGCGTCTGGTTGCCGTCTGCATCGTACTCCGGCGTGAAGTCCTCGTCATTCGTGCTGATGCGCGTGTACTGGTTCAGGTCGTTGGCGGCATAGGTAATGCCCTCGGCTACCTCCTGAGCAATTTCACGGTTGCCTATGTTGTCGTACGAATAGGCATAGGCATCCTCACCCAGCAATGCCCCGATAAGTTGACTCGGCATCGCCCCATCGATGCCTCGCCCCTTCGGGGCAAAAGCTGCGCTTTTGTCCAATCGCCCTGCCAGCCGTCGGGCGCTTTGACTGCGCTTGTCGTAAGCGAAGGCGTCAGCATGATGAACCGCCTTGTCCGGGCGTGTGTGTGGACACAACACGGTTTGCTCAGCTAGGCACTGTTTACTACGGTTACTCATTTACGCTTTAAGCTCTCCCAAAATTTTTCAACAGGTTGCAATTTGACATGTTCTGGAAATTGATCAACACTTTTCTCTTCCTTAGTCTTTACATTAATCTGATATTTTTCTTCTCCACTTGGTTTCCAATAAATAAATTGTCCATCAAAATAAATTTCTCTCACACCTTGACAAGCTTCAGGACCGCCTTTAAGCTGTACAAAATACCAATCTCGAATATCGATCCTATCCTTTAGCATAACATAATCTTCAGTAATATCGCGACAAGAGTCAAAAATCATGTCTTCAAGCTTCTCGCATGAACACAACGCTCCAATAAACACACATATTGCTATTATTTTTTTCATCGTTAGAGTTGTTTGGTGTTTGTTTTTCTCCATTTCAACACTCGCAGGGTATCCATTCTTCCCAAAAATAATATTGTGTCCATTTCCCCATAGGACCTTTTTCTTTAACACCGAATAAATGGTAAAAAAAAGATTCTGTTGTCGTGTCGTTATGAACTTGATATTTTGCATAGATCCAATCTCTCCCATCGTGCTCCCTAATTTGTACATCAACTTTACCGTCTGCAGATCCAATGAAAGCCTCTATGCCATTACCAAAAGAAAGTAAAGTTCGTGCTAGATGCTGCTCGAACATTCCACTCCTGTGAGACTTCCAGCCTAAGAGCTTATACGAAAAGTCTGTAACGGCCTTCCAATCTTTACATTTGTGGGCGTCCTTGTTTTTCTCTTTAAAAAAGCTCTCTAAGGCACGCCCTATGGGACCATTCTTTACTTCTAAGGCTTCCGGGTCTCCTTTTTCTGCATAGAATTGAGTTACTTTTGGTTGATTCCCAATCAACCACCTAATAAATTGATTCAAAGCAATTGCATAGGAATTCCCAAAATTATATATGGAATCCCAAAAATTATATACGGAATCCCAAAAGGACAGTCCCAGAATATCCCCTCCTACTTGAGGTGCATTATTCGCATACAAACATAGATTTCTGCCGTTCCTTTCCCCAAGCATATCCCTCCGCGTCCATCTGCCATCAGTGGGATTATAGTAGCGGTAGTTGTAGTAAACGATTCCAAGCTCGGCATCATACATTTCACTGCTCCACTGGATGGGCTGGGTGACATCTCCTTCTGCTGTGACCTGTCCGTAGGGCGAGTAGGTGTAAATGGTGCGGATGAACCCTTCCTGCCCGTACAACTCGCAGATGTTCTTGGTCAAATCCCAACCGTACGTGTACCACACGCCGTTCTCGCGTATAGCAAGGGGTCGCGTGGCAACTTCTTGTGTCGGATCCCAGATGATGAAGCGCAAATCCGGGTGCTCGGCGTGCCCCTCTCGCAGGTCATAAGCTGCAATTTGCAGGTAGCCCCGGTAGATGTAACGCTCGTGCAGAGTGACGGCGCCATCAGAGGTCACCTTCTTCTCAAACCGGCGTCCCATGTAATCGTAGCCGCAAGTGATGACGGTACGCCCGTCCTCGCTTTCAAACTTGATGGCTCGGTTTTGCGCATTATACTGCACCTTCCAGATGCCCGTGCTTGTCTGGATGAGTGTCTGGTTGCCGTCCGCATCATACTCCGGCGTAAAGTTCTCGCCATTCGTGCTGATGCGCGTGTACTGGTTCAGGTCGTTGGCGGCATAGGTGATGCCCTCTGCTACCTCCTGAGCGATTTCACGGTTGCCTATGTTGTCGTAAGCATAGGTGTAGGCATTCTCATCAAGTAGTGCACCTGTGAGTTCGCTACGTTTATTGTAAGCGAAAGTATCAGCATGGTGAATTGCCTTGTTCGGGTAGCGCGTATCGCGCGTCACCGGTCTCCCAAGCGCATCGTAGTTGTACTGGCGTTGCGTGATGAGACTATTGTCACGCACATAATCCATGCCCGTAAGCAGATCTCGCTTCTCCTTGTAACTCTGCGTGAGCGTCACACCATTCGGCATGATGAGCGATTGCAGCAGGTTGCTGCCTGCAAGGTAACCGTAGCGGAACTGATGCTCCACCCCGGCATGAATAAATCCTGCCAAAGCAATACGCCCAAGTGTACCGTATGCAACACTGGCGGCGCACTGACGATTTCCGTTACGTTTCAGGATGTATCCTGTACCGCGACCGTAGGCATCCCGCTGTTCCTGCAAAAGGAAGCGAGATGAGGCAATTTGCTGCACCTCCTCGAGCTGGCTTCCATACCGTCCGTAGCTGATACTGCGCGCTCCGGAAGCGTCCTGCACCGCTGTCAACTGCCCGAGGAAATTGTAGGTAAACTTCTGTGCGGGCGTGCCGTCACTAAAGTTGATGCTCGTGAGCAAACCGCGGTTCAGATTGTACGTGTAAGTGGCTACCACTCCACGCGCATCCGTCACGGTGGCGAGATTGTTGTACGCATCATAGGTCTTCACCGTCCCCTTGCCATCGGCGTAGGTCTTGCGAAGCTCCAAGCCCGTGGCTAAATCATATTCCCACGTGGTCGTGTCGCCCTTCAGTTCGCTCGGATCCATGGAAATCACCTTGCCTGTCGTTTGGTAAATCATCAAGGCTTCGTTGAGCTTTCGTTGCATTTGTTCTTGCAATTCACACTGCTGGATTGGAAGCTACTCGAAGACGGCAGACTGTTCGAAGATGAGTACTCACCGCTTGTGGACGGGTAACTGCTTTCCGATGGGGAGCTATTGCTGATCTGCACAAGCTGGGAAACTCCACTCTTCAGAGGACCCCCTCCGGGAGAAGAATTGGCCTCCTCTGTCGAGACCGAGGTAACTGATCTGCTTCCAGTCCTCCCGGAAACCCTCGTGGCTTGCTTCCGGGGACTCTTAGAACGAGTTGAGGTAGCTTTCTTTTTCATATTGCGTGGTAGCTCTTTTTCACTCCATGACTCACAGACAGCATCCCGCTTGCCATGTCGCTTGACGCTACACAACACGCAACCAACTGCCTGCCATGCAAACCTCACTATCAGTTTACTCTTCGCTATTTTCGCGTCAAGCCAATTTATGCACCCGCCTCTACTTTTTTTTACAAACTCCGACTTACCTATCGTCAATCTTGAAAAACTGATAATTATTGCCCGTCCCTCGTCTATCCTATCATCAGAGCCTCTATTTCCACGCGCCACTGAAGAAAGAAGTGGCCTCGTTTATACCGAAGACCACTTCCTCCTCTGATATTTTTGCTGTCGAACGATGACTTAACTTTCTCCTGCCGATGTTGCTCAGCATGAGGTAACGGTTTCGTCCGAATTAGCTATAGCTGCGCTGCAGGGTAAACGCATTTGGGAGAAGTTGATCAACAGAGGAATGCCCTTATTGACTGATATTACCGTTAATACGCATCAAAAGTTATGACAACAAGCGGTCATCATGCTGATGGATCTAAAGAGATCTCAGCATACATTAATCAGCATACATTAATGATCCGAAAAAAATCTGCGCAACGCGCACATTATTAATAAATCGTACATCGTACCTCGTAAACCGTACATAGGCAAACGCATTTTCTAATGCGCTTACCCTGTGCCCTGGCTTTTGTGCTTGATATTCAGTGCAGTTTTGAATATACTCAGGGGAATGGAGAAAGTTTTGCATGAAAAAGGCATGCATCATACTGGGAATCGCGGTATCGGGAATGTGTTTGGCAGAACCCGAGGTGCAAGCGGTGCTCACCGGGGTGCGTTGTATCTATTCCTCACCCCATGACGGGAGCGGACGCCGCATAGAGCTGCAGGTAGAACTTCGCCCGACGAAACAGGACTGGCAAGTAAATGAGGCAGGCTCACGGACGCAACGCATCCACGGGATTGATCAATTCGGCAACCGCCACACGAGTGCACCCTGCGCATGGGAAAGGAGGTCCGATCTTCCCCATTCCTGCATTGCACACTTCCTTTTTCCTCTCCTCTCCAAGGTGGAATACCTTCGAGTGGATGAATTCCTCCGGGTGCAAATTGCACGACAGGCTCTGCGTTTGCCGCAGCAAAAGGTCAATATGCTGGAACAGAGCGCCCTACCGGTGCCAGGCGTTGAGCAGCCCATTCACTGCGTACCGTCTGACTCCAATGCTGCCCCGTCGAACCGCGAACCGGGCGGCTTCCTGCGCCGTGCCGACATAACTTTGCGTTGTCCTGCTGGCATTAGCATCCTGAGAGTCAGTCGCATTTGGCTGGCGGAGACCAGCGCCTCCGAACAACAATCTACCACTCCTGTCGAATACGGATCTTATTCTCAGGATCTCGAGGTGCACCACACCTCTCACCCGAACGGAGAAAGCAGCACCGCCATCGTATTGTGGAACGCTCTTCCATCTGAACTTCTGGAGATTGAAATTTGTCGCGGTCAACACACCGTGCGCGTGCCATTAAAATGCCGTGCTATGCTGGGCGACCCAGTCGGCGCCCAATACAGTGTCATGAGATTTCCATATCATCCGACCTATGACTCGTCTCCTGTTCCTCTTCTGCATCATACTCTGTCAGGCCTGGGGAATTTCCCCCGGATCTGAGGTAGATGTGCGCGTGCACAGTGCTGAATGTCTCTACGGGTGCGTGGAGAGCAAAGTGTGTTTCACCCTGCGCCTCCATGTTCGGGCGCCGCAAGGATCCACCTTGATGGATCCCACAGCTACTCCCGTTGAACGCTCACCACTCATCGGGGTGGACGCCGTAGGGCGCCCGCTCATAGGCATCTTGCGCTCTGTAGAGTCCTGCATGGATCATTGTCGTATTCTCGTGTATGATTTTTATGCTCGCCCCCAGGGCGGGTGGCTCGAATTTGATGCACGTATTTTGCTGCCGATGAGCAATTCCACATACGATCTGGTCTCGGATCTTTTCAACCCTCGCCTTCCCGGCACTATTCATGTGCAAGGACATGCCGTTTTCCGCGCACCGCTGCCACTCAAGGAAGAGGGAGAAAATTCTCGCACTGTTGTCTTTCGCCAGAAATATGAATTAGCGCCCCCGCTGCGAAGCGTGTCTTTCTGCAACGAGGATGGTTCGCATTGCCATGATAGCGTACTAAATGCCGAATTCGATGAACCCAGTGGCATGACCTCCAGCACCTTCCTGATACATCCCAAAAGTGATCTCGTGCGCCTCGTACTCCATTGCATGTACCCAGCCGAGCCACGAACAGTTCGCGTGCGCTTCCGTATCTACGCCGGAGGAGTATCACAACCCTGAGTGCAATTACAATCGACCCGTCGCTCAATCTATCCCCTGCCGATCATAGAGTTCTTTGTAAAGAGGACTGCCGGCATAAAGTTCATCGTGCGTGCCATCGCCGACAATGCACCCGTGGTCAAAGAGAAGAATGCGCTGTGCGTGTCGAATCGTGCTGAAGCGATGCGCCACGATGAGGGTAGTTCGTCCGGCAGAGATTTTTTCAAGTTCGCGCTGAATGTCGTGCTCGCTCTCGGCATCGAGAGACGCAGTAGCCTCATCCAGCACGAGGATGGGAGCATCCTTTACAAAAGCCCGGGCAAGGGCAACGCGCTGACGCTGTCCGCCGGATAGTGAACCCCCACCCTCCCCGACTTCAGTATCCAATCCCCTCTTCTGGGAATCAAGGAACGAGCCAAGAGCCGCCTCTTCAGCAGCAATGCGAATTTCTTCATCCGTTGCATTCGGACGCCCCATGCGAATATTCTCCCGGATGCTACCGGAAAACAAAAGCGCCTGCTGCCCCACGAGGGCAAGATGATCGCGCAAGTCATGCACACGTACGTCCCGCACATCCAAGCCATCCACAAGAATGGCTCCTTCGCTCACATCGTAAAAACGGGGAATCAGAGCGGCAAATGTCGTCTTTCCGGCGCCGCTGGAACCAACGAGACCAACCACCTGACCGGCAGGAATGTGCACATTAATGTGCTCCAAAACTGGTTGGCCGGGATCGTAAGCGAAAGAGACATCGCGAAACTCGATATCGCCACGGACGGGCTCAGAAAAGGCTTGGGGGGAGACAGGATCCGGCATGGTGTTGGGCTCTACGAGAATCTCTTCCAGACGGCGCAAAGCCCCCTGTCCTTCGTTGAGTCGATTGAAGGCGTTGCCGGCCTTTTTCATGGAATCAAAAAGAAAAAAAAGGACGGTGGCCATAGCGAGAAAATCATTGAGATTCATTCCGCACTCATAACCACGGACGAGTAAAGCGACAAGCGCAATAGAGGTAGCCACCTCCATGAAAGGAATGACAGCGCGTTGGTACTTGACAAGCTTAATGGAGTTACGGCAGTATTCCTCGGTGGTTCGAGTGAATTCTTGAATCTGTCGCTCTTCCATGGAATAGGCACGCACCTCGCGCATAGTCTCGAGATTCTGCTGCACCACGGTATTGAGTCTGCCAAGACCGGTGAGCGCGCGGTGGGCTTTCACAGAGATACGCTTGCCAAATTGGTAAATGGGAAGAAAAGCGAGAAAGATCAGTAGAGCATTGAGGAGGAACAAGCCTGTTTGACCATTCTGCAGCATCATCCAAAGGAACATTACAATGGTCACAAGACAGGTGATAGGCTGCTTGAAGAGGTCATCAGCTACACGGGTAAGAATCTGCTGCACAGCTCCGGTGTCGGAAATAACACGGCTGATAACGTCACCCTTCTCTCGACGCTCCATGAAAGAAATGGGCAGTTGCAACACCTTTCGGAAGACTTCCATGCGCAGCGTGGTTGAGATGCGTACCCCAAGCAAACTTACCGTCATTCCATTGACCCACATTGCGAGTCCACGAATGAGGAAAGTAACCGGCATTACCGCACAGGCGACAAGTAAAACAATTCGTGGATTTTCGATCTGCATTTCCCTCAGCCACGGAATGTATTCAAACAACTTGGGCATCTCACCGCCCTGATCAGGAGCATAAAACACCACTGGAAATACATATTTCACCATCAACGGGATACCCAATCCACTTGTAACCGAAACCAACAGTCCGGATAGCAAGGCTAGACCGAACAAGCGAATGTGCGGCACCAGGAAGAGCCGCGCGAAGAAAAGTACACGCTTGATAGCCTGCTTCATCATGCCTTCACCTCCTTCCCCTGCCCAGTGGCAGATCCTACTTGCTCATCGTAGAGACTTCGGTAGAGGGCGCACTGCTCATAGAGTTCAGCGTGTGTTCCATCCGCGATAATCCTTCCGTTCTCGAAGACGAGGATACGCTGTGCCATACGAATGGTGCTGAAGCGGTGGGCGATAATGAAGGTAGTGTGACCTCGAGTAAGTTCCTCCAGAGATTCCTGAATGAGCGCTTCACTCTTCATATCCAGAGCCGATGTCGCCTCATCCAGAATGAGAATCGGTGCATTTTTCAGAAAAGCTCGCGCGATGGAAACGCGCTGGCGCTGCCCCCCGGAAAGTCCTCCCCCACTCTCCGACAATTCATAACGGTATCCCTTCGGCATCTCTTCAGCAAACTCACTCACGCGCGCTGATGCCCCGGCGGTCATCACTTCTGCATCAGAAGCCTCGGGACGCCCGATACGTATGTTCTCCATAATGCTATCGTGAAAAAGCGCAGAAAATTGAGAGACCAGACCTATTTGAGCAATGAGATCTTTAGAGGCAATATCACGCACGTCGACGCCATCAATGCGGACAGCACCGGAGGATACATCGTAAAATCGGCAAATAAGATTGATGAAGGTCGTTTTGCCTGAACCACTTGGACCTACCAACGCCACGATTTGTCCCGCTGGCACGTGTACCTGCACATCGTGCAGTACAGGTTTACCTTTGTGATAAGCAAAATTAACATGGTCGAAATCTACCTCACCACGCACAGGAGAGGGAAGGGACTTGGGCTGCGCTGGCTCCGGTGTTTCATCTTTTGCGTACAGAATGCGATTGAACCCATCAATCATCGTCGCCATAATCTGTGCCTGGTTTACAACCGATCCTATCCTCTTGACCGGGTCGTAGCAGAAATAAAAAGCCGTCGCAATGGAAGCAAACTGTTCCATCGTCAATCCTCCCCCACACCCCTGGTACAGAGAATACGAAAGGGCGAATGCACTAAGAATCTCCACCATGGATGGTAGTGACAAACTCCACGCCGCCATGCGCAAGATTCGCGTGTTATAGAAGGAAATGAGACGGCTTAGTTCGCTCGTGCGATTTTCCTCCATATTGAAGGCACGCACCTCGCGCTGCGCCGAAAGCGTTTCCTCTACCACAGCAGTGATCTGCTGCGATCCAGCCAAAGCCTGTTGCATGCGTTTCACCATCTGGCGTCCAACAAAGCGCACCAACGGCACCACCATAGCAACGGCCACCAGATTCCCCAGGAAAATGGCGCTCTCGCGGCTCGTCAACGACGAATACACCAAGTACCCAGCAGCAAACACGAGAGTCAACGGCTGGATCACCAGGTCGTTCATGATAGTAACCATCTGCCCCTGAATATTCTGCGTGAACTGAATGATTACCGTCATAAGCTCGCCGCGCTTATGACGATCAAAAAATGAAAATGAAAGCGATTGAATGCGTGCAAAAACATCCCTCCACATGCGCTTCAGCATCCTCGTACCGACGACGACGAGCAAGTACGAATTCGCATAGGTTCCGACTCCTCGTAAAATCATGAGGAGAGGAATAAACAAGGCTGCCAGCCAGAGCTTGACCAATCTCATGTTCTCCGGCTGAAATACACTACGTGCCCACTCTTCCACGGCAGGAGGTAGCTCCTGCTCTCCAAACACGATGGGGAAGGCAGTTCTGATGATGTATGGCAAACCAAAACCTCCGGCCGACGCCGCAACCGCACCGGCAAAAACGGCCGGCACGAGAATCCACAAATCACGCAGCACATATTTACGAAGCAAAGGCCTGACAAGCTCCCATGCCTTGGGCTTATCTGCGGTCTTCTGCTCCTTCTTCTCGTTTCTCCCCATGCGGACGCGCATTATTCTAGCAGATTCCGCAAAAAAGACCACTCTTTTTTCAGCAAGCTTAGTAATACGATTCACGCCGCATTGCCTCAAAAATAAAGTCACCGAAGGGACGTAAAAAACGGGGAAAAAGGATTCTCCGAAAGTTTGATGCC
>CANQJI010000069.1 GCA_947624205.1 uncultured Akkermansia sp.
CTCGGAACTCCGTTGCCATCGTCCAACGTCAAGGAGCCGTTGGTGAACCATACTTCTATTTGCACCTTCCCATCCTCGGCGCCACTCAATATACCATCGACGAGTTTACCGTCAAAATTGAGCGTTATCTCTGTACCCGATTCCAATTTGACGATACCACCGTCCCCATTGAACTCGATGAGAGCCCCGTAGCCTTCGGGATCTCCCGTGCTGCCCGTTTTGAGATATGCACTGCTGGTACCCACCGTGATGGAATTGTCGTATCCTCCCTCTTTATTCCCCTTCAGTGTGAGCGTGGTGCCCGCCTGCAAGCCTACAATACGCGTACCCGCCTTTCCAATGCGGAAACCTTTGAGAGACTTTTTCTCATAGGAGAGCTTCTTGGTCTCTTCATTGTAGGTACTGACGGTGTAGTTGAATTCGGTTCCAATTTTTGCCGCGCTCAATCCATCGAGGTCTACCACTCCGCTGTATTCCGGATCGGTCAAGATTATCACCTGCCCATGAATGGCATGATCACCGCCTATGTCCGTATCGGCTAAATCCAACCTTCCGCCGCCGATGAGAATGTCACCCCAAATGCCTGCTCCGGACTTCTTTTGCCACTTTCCATTCTCGTCCTTGTATGAATAGTACATAGCGCCCGTGAGATCAACAGACATATCGAGCAACGAGTCCCCATGCATTTGTATTGTCGTGGAGACAGAGTATGGCTTTGTATCAGAGGTACAATGTTCTATGATTTCATCTAAGATGCCTATGCAAGCATTCTTGTCTCTGAGTCTGAACGTAGCGTTATCTATAGTGATGTCTGTCACTAAGTCTCCACCAATCAGATTACCTGTCGAATCTGGTTTTGATTCCAGGTTCAGCAGGCGCTGCTGAACCCTTTTGTACATGTAGGAATCGGCACCCAGGCCTCCGTTGAATTCAAACACGCCACCATTCTCCACTCGAATCACGGTATTCTGTGCCACCGTGCTTGTGTTTGAACAGCTAATCTCCGCCAAGAATGAGTTATCATAACTGTCCGATATGTCGGCATGGACAGAAAAGAAGCTCGCTTTATTGTCTTCGTTTTTACCCGATACGTTAATTCGAAGAACAGAGGTTCCTTTTGTAGTGCTTCCAATTTTTACGTACTTTCCGCCGTCAATTGTAAAGGAACCGCCATCTTGCACATCAATGGTGGTATACGATACACCTTTGCCTGAATGACATTCCCCGATACGTTTTGACTCATTCTGATCCTGATATTGATCATTGTGATACCCATTGAATTCCCCTCCGTTCAGCACAAAGTTAGTTCTCGAGTAGGTTTCAACATCATCCGATCCTAAATTGACCTTACCTACTTCCAAGTCGCGAGCAAACAAGAGACCTCCCTTTTCAACCGTAATGTCGAGGTCAACGCTCCCACCTGACTTAACCTCTGATAGAATCATTCCGACTTTTTTGTCTCGCGAAAAATCGGCATCCTCCTTCATCAGATCCACTCCTCCACTATCCAACACACCATCCTTGTGGATTACAATATCAGCCTCCGCTGTTTGCCCAGATTCGGCACTCAAAAGTTTCGCTTGGCAAGTGTTCGTCAGTTTGCCACTGATATCCACCTTCGCCTTCCCCGATCTGCCCCCATATCCCGCTGCGAAATATGCACTGGTTCCCTCAATGATGAAATTACACCCTTCCCCTATGGTAAAGTTATGTAAAGCATCACCCTGAAAAGTGAAAGCAGAATTCGGGGACTGCTTGCTGCCGTAAAAATGTACGGTGTCTTGTGCATCATCTGCTCCCTCTTTTGTCAGGGTCAGATTCACTTCATCTCCGATGAATCTCATGTACTCAGTTTCACCTTTTCCCCCGAGGTACGGCTTGATCGCTTCTTCATCAAATGCAAGGTTACCATTCCAATCGGAAATCTCATTATCCCCGATTCGCAGCTCATATTTGGCATAGCTTGGCAACGTTGTCAGCACCGCCATGAGGGCGGTGAATAAAATAACTGGTAGGTGTAATTTCATAGTATAAAAATGTTTTTTTGTGTTGGAACGAGCAGACATTCCGCGGTGATTTTTTCACAATATACGACCCATCTCACTCGCTCCAGATGAAATGTACGTATTTGGAATACGTAGAATACGGTCCTTTTTCATTGAAAGTCAATACCGCCCACTTAACTAATGCACGGCGGTATTGTGATAGCAAAAAATGAGCACCAACACTTCGGGTTGATACTTAATGATAAATTCTTTCAAAATTCGTCTTGACATACGTATTCCAAATACGCTCCCAGTGGAAATGAGCTCAACCGCACAATTTGGAGTAGCCGGGGACTAGATCGGGGGTAAGAATAACACGTGAAAAGTCCGCTATCATACTGCCGAAGTTATCGAAGGCACGGGGACAGGGTCTACGCTAATACTCGTGTTCAAAATCGTTTATTGAGCGAGGTGTATTTCAGGCTTTTCAGGGAGGAAAAACAGGTGTAGAATGCTGCGGATATTTTTCAGAAATGAGTATGCAAGATCAAGCGTCACGCTACCGCAATCTCGCCATCATCGCTCATGTGGATCATGGCAAGACAACACTGGTGGATCAGCTGTTACGAGCCGGCGGCACATACCGCGAAAACCAGCAGGTGCAGGAGCGAGCTATGGATTCCATGGACTTGGAAAGAGAGAAGGGGATCACTATTAAAGCCAAGAATACGTCCATCCGTTGGAATGGGTACACCATCAATATCGTGGATACGCCGGGGCACGCCGATTTCGGAGCGGAGGTGGAGCGTGTAATGAAGATGGTGGATGGTGTCATTCTTGTTGTGGATGCATACGAGGGACCGCAGGCGCAGACGCACTTTGTGTTGCGTAAAGCGCTTGAGGAGGGATTGTTACCCATCGTGGTCATCAACAAAATTGATCGTCCGAATGCGGATCCCCTCAAGGTACGCGACGAAGTACTGGAATTGCTGCTGGAGCTGGATGCCACGCAGGAGCAGTTTGACGCGCCATTTTTGTACGGCTCTGCAAAGGATGGGTACTTCATGGAAAACTTGGAGGGGGATCCGCCGGTGGATTGCTCGCCACTGCTCTTCAGTATTGTGAAGCGCATTCCTCCGCCCAAGGATGCTGATGCCGAGGCGCCTTTTCGCATGCTCATTTCCAACATTGACTGGGATGACTACGTGGGGCGTGTGGCAATAGGTCGTATCAGCAGTGGGTCTATTCGCAAGGGGGATTCGCTCTACTTGCTGCGGCAGGATGGCACTCGCGTACCGGGCAAAGTGACGCGACTTTTTGAATACAGCGGGTTACAGACAAATGATTCCGCCGTGGGAGAGGCCGGGAATATCGTGGGGCTTTCAGGATTTGAGGATGCAGATATCGGTGAAACTCTGGCAGTAGAAGCGGATGCTGAGCCTCTGCCTTTCGTGAACATCGATCCGCCCACCGTGCAGATGGAAATCAGTATCAACGACGGCCCTCTTGGCGGACGCGACGGCAAGAACGTGACAAGCCGTGTCATACGTGATCGCCTGATGCGCGAGATGCGGACCAATATTTCTATCAAGGTGGAGGATACGGATTCCGCTGGCGTCTTCCTGGTGAGCGCCCGTGGCACGATGCAGGTATCTATCCTTGTGGAGCAAATGAGGCGGGAAGATTACGAAGTCCTGGTGTCGAGGCCTCGCGTTATTGTGCACGGTGAGGGAGAGAAACGAGAAGAACCCTTTGAGACCCTCTTTTGTGAGGTGCCGGACGAGCACGCCAACGGCGTCGTGCGTATCCTGGGAAATCGCCGCGGTGTGTTGGAAAGTATGGAGAGTAAGGGAAGTGGTCGCACTCTTATCTGCGCTGTTATCCCCACGCGCGGGCTCATCGGGTTTGAGTTTGAACTGGTGAATCTCACGAGCGGACGCGGCATCTTTTCGCACATGTTCCGTGAATATGCACCATGGGCAGGGGAAATTACGACGCGCCGTAGTGGCACTCTCGTATCGATGGAAAATGGCATTGCGAGGCCGTACGCTCTGCAGGCGATGGAAGAGCGCGGCACATTGTTCGTTTCCCCGGGAGATGAGGTATACGAAGGCATGATCGTGGGAGAGACGCCCAAACCGGTGGATATACCTGTGAACCCCACACGCGAGAAGCACCTCACAAACCACCGAAGCGCTACCAAGAATGAGTCTATTCAGCTCACGCCGCCACGTGTCTTCACTCCTGAACGCGCTATTGAATACATTGAGCCGGATGAGCTCGTGGAAATTACCCCGCATTCCATCCGCTTGCGCAAGCGCATTATGGACGCCACGGAGCGTAAGCGCGCCGGGTTCCAGCAGAATGCCGAGTGACAGATTTTTTTCGAAGCACTACACGCCATGTTTGCCGCCCCATCAGGAGATGTGTTGATGCTGAGCAGCTGGCTGATCGATTGGTTGCCAACATGGGGTGCCACGGTGCCCTGGCTGGCAGTTGCCGGGGCAATGATCTGCTTCATCGCGGGGATGCTCGGTTGTGTGCTGCCATACCCGGGGCATGTTGTGTTGCTGGGTGGGTGTGCGCTATGGAGCTACGGACGGGGCACACCGGATCCTGCGGTGTGGGTCTGGGTGTTGTTGATCGTATTGGCGCTTTTGGGCAGTTTTGCGGACACTCTTTTTTCCCTGGTAGGCGCGAAAAAATTTGGGTGCAGTCGGGCTGCCTTTTGGGGCAGTGCTATTGGTATGATTGTGGGTATGTTCTTTTTCCCCATCGGACTTGTGGCGGGCCCTTTTCTTGGGGCTTTTGCCGGGGAGCTGCTCGTGGCGCGCCGCAGCGTGGGAGTTTCTGCCATATCAGGTACCGGAGCGCTCCTCGGTATGCTCATTGGCACAGGCGTCAAATTTGTGGTAGCAGCCGTTATGCTGCTCATCTTTTTCCTGAGTTAATCGTGGAGGGAGCCAGGTTTGTCGCTCCCCTCAGGCCGGAATCCCGAGCGCCCAGCGGAGATACTTCAGAGATTCGCCCCAAACCTTTGAATTTGTGCTGCCTAACACCACCACAATCACAGATTGCCCATTCTTTGATCCACTGGAAATAAGACACTTACCCGCAGCGTTCGTGTAGCCTGTCTTCATGCCTTGCACCCATGAGTACTGCTTGAGTAATTTATTGGTGGATTTGATGGTGTGCAAACGCCCGTCTGCCATGCGGAATTGATACTCCGGCACGTTGACGCACTGCCGAATGATGGGATTGCTATAGGCATAACACGCCGCCAGCGCCATGTCGTGTGCGGTGGAATACTGCGCTGCCGGCAACCCATTGGGATTCACGAAATGGGAGTTGCGCATACCCATGCGCCGAGCGCGGGCGTTCATTCTCCGTGCAAAGGCGTCCACGCTTCCGGCTGTGTCACGAGCCAGAGTCAGCGCCACATCGTTGTAACTCCCGGTCAGCATGGCGCGCAATAGATCAGCTTTGCGGTACCTTGTCCCGGGTTTGAGTGAAAGTTTAATCGGCGGCGCCGTTTCGTCTTCCGGGGCAATGGTCACCATTTTCCTAAGATTTCCCGCATCCAGCACGCATAGCGCTGTCACAAGCTTTTGCGTGCTCGCCACCTGGCGTTTTGCGTATGCGTTGTACTCATAGAGGAACCTACCCGTCCAAGGATCAATCACACACACGGCTGCGCAGTCTGGTTGAGGCGCCGCTGTGCGCGGTTGAGAGAGAGGGGAGGGGGGAACAATGCCTGCGCGCGGAGCAGGGGAAACAACCCGGGTAGCGGACGTTGACGTCTGTTGTTGACTCGGTCGCTGTGGCACGCGCGTCGAGCGTGGAAAATAATGGTTTTCTTGCTGATTCACCTGCTGGCAAGCTGTCTGGCAGATTGCCAGGAGTATGAGGGGAACCAGGAAGAGCTGAAGCGCGCGATTTCGCATGCGAAGGAGCATATACGCCGCACGCTGACATGTCAAGTCTTCATTCCGCGGCGGGAGGTAAAAATGGATTATATTGTGGCAAAATTGACTTGACACTACTATTTGTTGGGGGTAGTATAGAGTCATGCGGTGCGTTCAATGTGGACATAACGATGATAAGGTGATTGACTCTCGCGTTTTGCGGGAGGGCACTTGCATCCGCCGTCGCCGGGAGTGTCTGCGTTGTGGGTATCGCTATACGACGTATGAGCAATTGGAACGCACGGAATTGCGCGTGGCAAAGCGTGGGAATGTGCATGAAGCGCTCAACCGTGAAAAGATACTCAAGAGCATGCTCAAGGCCTGCGAGAAACGGCCGGTGAGCATGGAGCGCCTGGATGCGGCGGTGGAGGAGGTTGTCGCTGAGCTGCACCGTGACCACGCGCGGGAGGTGCCATCGTCGGTGATTGGCAAGAAGGTGCTGGAGAAACTTCTGTCCATAGACGAGGTCGCGTATGTGCGCTTTGCCTCCGTGTACAGGCAGTACCGGAATGCGGAGGAATTTATGGAAATACTCAGGCAGGCGGAGCGACGCAAGGAGATTGATCCTCTGCAAGGTAAACTTTCACTCGGATGAGAATGGCAGAACACAGACGTCCCCTGTTGCAGCGTGGACAATGCATTGCCGCCGACTACGGGGAAGAGTGGGTGGAGCAAGTGCTGCGCGACGCCGCGAAAGAGGCGGGTGTCTCGCTCCCGTATGCCCGGGAGGTGGCGGAGGGTATTGTGCAATATCTGGACGAGTGGTGCCAGATGCCTACGCTGCCGCTGAAGTACTTCTTTGCGCGCGTGCGGAACGTGCTTCGTGAGATAGGTCTCCCGCGCGTGGCAGATCACTTGCACGAGCAGACCCCCCCGGTAGATATCGAGCTGGATACCCTGGCCGGAGAGGAGCCACTGCCCCTCTTTTTCTACACGAAGTTGAAGCAAAGAATGGAGGAGCTGAGTCGGCGTGGATTAAATGTTTATCACTTTTCCGGGGCTCACCGCTGCAGTCTCGTTCTCGGAGCTCGCCGTCGCTCGTGTCCTACCCAGCGTCGTGCCCTGCTTGAATTACAGCAATTTATTGCTTCTCGGGCAGCCTGATTTGTGCGTATGAACATTGTTGAATTGCTGGCAGTGGCTTTGGTGCTGGCCACGGATGCTTCTCTGTATGCCTTCTCCTACAGTCTCACGCTGAGGCAGGGACGATTTTCCGCCGCGTGGCAACTTGCCATAGCAACCGCGCTTTTTCAGACGATCATGCCTCTGCTTGGTTATCTGGCGGGAACGGGGCTAATGGCTTTGGTGGCGGACATCTCTTCATGGGTGATCTGCGTGATTTTTTGCACGCTGGGAGTGGTCGCTATTTGCCGCAGCGGTGGGGAACAGGTGGCGGAGCATCTTGGATTTGTCGGGTTGCTCATGGTTTCCCTTGCGACAAGTATTGACGCTTTCGCTACGGGAATCTGTTTTGCCGTGGCTCGGCTTTCGTCCCTGCAGTTACTCTGCGCCTCCGCCGGCATTGGTTTTGTGACACTGTTAGCCGTCCTGATCTGTTTTTCCCTGGCTGGTTACTTTCACCGTCTGCCGGAGAGATTTCTCCAGATTTTGTCCGGTGGCATTTTCATCGCCCTCGGTCTTTTCCAGCTCTTTTGAGCAACCGGCATATCCATAAGCCTCAGGGAACTCAGCATACATTAATGATCCGAAAAAATCTGCGCAACGCGCACATTATGAATAAATCGTACATCGTACCTCGTAAATCGTACATAGGCAAACGCATTTTCTAATGCGTTTGCCCTGATCTCTTGCCCTCTTTTTCCTCGTTCGGTACGCTCATTTTTGTCCGATTGCGGCGCGTAGATTATGCCTAAATAAGACTTGCTTCGGGTAGAAACCGCGTATATAATAGTCATGACAACCCCATATATACTCATGCAATATGTTGATAATCAACATATAGTGGGGGGGGGGTAATAACAACCTCCCATAAAAAAGAAGTCGAAGAAAACGACAAGATACACCAGGTAGGCGTTAATATTCAGGAAAAAGCCACCGTCATCTGGAACGTAGCCAATGCCATCTTCGGCATTTTTAAGCCGCACGAGTATGGTAAGGTCATTCTGCCCATGACCGTTATTAAGCGGTTCCATGACTGCCTTGCTGCCAAACATGCGGAGGTGCTGGCCGCTCACGAAAAGTACGCCAATCTGGCTCCCGGTGCGCTGGATATGATGCTCATGCGAGCTTCCGACTACAAGTTCTACAACACCAGCAAGTTTACCTTCGAAACCTTGGTGGCGGATCCGAACAATATCGAGACCAACTTCCGCAACTACCTGGCAGGTTTCTCCCGCAATGTGCAGGAAATCCTCGCCAACTTCCGCTTCGAGGACCAGCTCAATGCCCTTGTGGAGAACAATTTGCTTTTCCTCGTGGTGAAGGAGTTTGCTTCGCCCAAGGGTTATCTGGGGCCGGATAAAATCAGTGCAGTGGATTGCGGCTACATCTTCGAGGAGCTGGTGCGCAGGTTCTCTGAATCGTATGCGGAGGGCGCCGGCGCCCACTTCACCAGTCGCGATATCATCTACCTGATGACCGACCTGTTGCTCAGCGGCTCCACACCCGGCGAGGCCAACGTGACGGTGTACGACATGACCATGGGCACCTCGCAGATGCTCTCGTGCATGGAGGAGCGTATCCGTGCTCTTAACCCCGCCACGCCCGTGACCTGCTGCGGGCAGGAGCTCAATGCCGAGACCTTCGCCATTGCCATGTCCGATATGCTTATTCGGGGCGGTGACCCGAACAACATGCGCTACGGCGACACTCTCTCGGAAGACAAGTTCGGCGGCTACAGGTTCCGCTACATTATCTCGAACCCTCCCTTCGGCATTGATTGGAAGCGAGAAGAAAAGGCGGTAAAGGAAGAGCACGCCCGCGGCGAGGCGGGGCGCTTCGCCCCCGGTCTGCCCAAGATTTCCGACGGGCAGCAGCTCTTCCTGCTCAGTGGTCTCTCCAAGCTGGATCGAGAGGGACGCATGGCCATCATCCAGAACGGATCGTCTCTGTTCAACGGCGACGCCGGCAGCGGTCCCTCCGAAATCCGCCGCTATATTCTGGAGCACGACTGGCTGGATGCCATCGTGCAACTGCCCAACGATTCCTTCATGAACACCGGCATTGCCACCTACGTGTGGCTGTTGGCTCGCAACAAGCCCGCTCACCGCCGGGGCAAGGTGCAGCTCATCAATGCTTCTCGGTGTTTTGAGCCTCGCCGCAAATCCATTGGCAACAAACGTAATGACATCACAAACGCCTGCCGCGAGCTGATCATGCAGGCCTACGTTGCCTTTGAGCGCGATGCCTCCTATGGCGACCCCACCGGCATTTTCTGCGAAAGTAAGGTCTTTGATACGCAGGATTTCGGCTACTACAAGATTACTGTGGAGCGACCCCAGCGAGACGAGGCGGGCAACATCATCATGAAGAAAGGCAAACCTGTGCCCGATAAGGCCCTGCGCGATACCGAGAACGTCCCCATGAAAAAGGATATTCAAACCTACATGGAGCGTGAGGTGTTGCCCTACGTGCCCGATGCCTGGGTGGATGAAAAAGCCACCAAGGTGGGCTACGAAATCCCCATGACTCGCTACTTCTACAAGTATCAGCCCCCCGAAGCCGCCGATTCCATCGTCGCCCGTATCTCCTCTCTGGAGTCTGATATCGCTGAGTCCCTGAAAAATCTTCTCTCTTGATTCCCATGGCTAGGCAAATGAAAGACAGCGGCGTGGAGTGGATTGGGGAGATACCGGAGGATTGGAAGACAAGCAGGATTAAATATTCTTTTACATCTGGTAAAGGATTACCAATCACAAAGGATAATCTTGTAGAGGATGGCCTGGCTGTAGTAAGTTATGGACAGGTTCATTCAAAAGCTAATACAGGAACAGACATCCAGGAATGTCTTTTGAAGTATGTGGATTTGCATTATCAGAAACACTATCCACAATGCGAAGTTTTCCAATATGATTTTATCTTTGCGGACACTTCAGAAGATTATGAGGGGTGTGGGAATTGCGCTTATAAGCGAGATGTTTCTCGTCTTTTTGGCGGGTATCATGTTATAGTTCTTCATTCAATACAAAGAGAGGATAATAGGTACTATGCATACTTATTTAAGACTGATTTATGGCGCAAGCAGTTGAGAGAGGTTGCTTCTGGAGTTAAGGTATTCTCAATAACGCAAAACATTCTCATGAGATGCGGACTGTTAGTACCCCAAAAGTATGAGCAGCGCCGTATCGCCGATTATCTCGATACCAAATGCGCAGAGATAGACAAGGTTGTGGAGAAAACGAGGGAGACGATTGAGGAGTACAAAAAGCTCAAGCAGTCCATCATCACCGAGACGGTCACAAAGGGGTTGAATTCCGATGCGGAGATGAAGGATAGCGGGATCCCGTGGATTGGGAAGATACCGGTGGAGTGGAAGTTTACTAGAATAGGGAGTTTGTATGGGTTGCGCGTGGAAAAAGTAAGTGACTTGGATTTCCAGCCTCTTTCTGTGACAAAACTTGGAATAGTACCTCAGCTTGAAACCACCGCAAAGACCAATGCACATGACGATCGCAAACTTGTAAAGGTAGGAGATTTTGTAATTAACAGCCGTTCTGATAGACGCGGTTCTTGCGGCATCTCCAAATATGAGGGTTCAGTGTCGCTTATCAATACCATTTTGTACCCCATAGCGGAAATGAATCCTCAGTACTATAACTGGCTGTTTCATACTAAAGAATTTGCAGATGAATTTTATCGCTGGGGACATGGTATTGTGGATGATCTCTGGACAACGGGCTGGCAAGATATGAAGAACATAGTTATTGTCCAGCCGTCTTTATCGGAGCAGCGCCGTATCGCCGATTATCTCGACGCCAAATGTGCTGAGTTAGACACCATCATCGAAAAGAAGGAACAGCTCATCGAGGAACTCGGGAGCTACAAAAAATCGCTCATTTACGAATACGTTACCGGTAAAAAGGAGGTACAGGCATGAAAGAGAAAGAATTTGAAGCCCATATTGAAGCAGCGCTGACGTCCCCCGCAGGCGGGTTGACGAAGGGCGCGGATACGTACGACTGCACCACAGCGCTGTACAAAGACACCCTGCTGCGCTTTGTTCAGGAAACACAGCCGAAAGAGTGGAAGAAGTACATGCGTCTGGTGTCCCGCAGCCCGGAGGAGTCTTTTATCCGCACCTTCAATGAACGTTGCAGCAAGGACGGTCTGCTGCATGTGCTGCGCAACGGATTTGATGCCGCAGGCGCGCGATTCCACGTCTGCTATTTCCGACCCGAAAGCAATCTGAATGAGGAGCATGAGCAACGGTACCGCGCCAACAAGGTGGAGGTCTATCGGCAGTGGTATTACAGCGAGACCTGTAAGAATTCAGTGGACATGGTATTAGTGCTCAACGGCATACCCGTGTTTGCGCTGGAGTTGAAGAATCAGCTCACCGGGCAGAGCATCGACAATGCTCGCCGACAGTGGAAAGATGACCGCGACCCGAAGGAACGTTGCTTTGGTTTCAACTTCCGCATCCTGGGCTATTTTTGCGTTGATCTGTATGAGGCCTGCATGACCACGAAGCTGGAGAGCAAGCACACCTACTTCCTGCCGTTCAATCAGGGCAGCGCGGGCGCCGGCAAGGACGGCGGTGCAGGAAATCCCGCAGGTTCGGAAAACGACTTTGCCACCTCCTACATATGGCGCGAGGTATTCTGCCGCGATAGTCTGATGGATATTTTGGAGCGCTTCATGAATGTCGAGAAGAGAGAGGAAAAGGTTTGCGGCAAGGATGGTAAGGAGGTCACGGTCGAAAAGAAGACGCTCATTTTCCCCCGCTACCACCAGCTGGATGTGGTGCGCAAGCTGGTGGCTCATGTGAAAGAACACGGCAGCGGGCACAACTACCTCATTCAACACAGCGCCGGCAGCGGTAAGTCCAACTCCATCGCGTGGGTAGCGCACCGGCTTTCCTCCTTGTTCGATGCGCAAAATCATCCCATCTTCAGCAGTGTCATTGTGGTGACCGACCGCACCGTACTCAATGCCCAGTTGAGTAATACTATCTCGGGGCATGACCATACGCGTGGCGTAATAGCCGCCATCGATGATGAAAAGAACTCGCAGGATTTGAAGGACGCTATCAATGCCGGAGTCCGCATCATTATTACCACGCTGCAGAAATTCCCCGTGATTTACCGCGAGGTGATCCACCGCGTGGGAAACCGCTACGGCATCATCATCGACGAGGCTCACTCGTCGCAGGGTGGCAGTGCCGCCGCTAAGATGAAGGCTGCGCTGGCCGATACCCGCGCTGCGTTGGAGCAGTACGCCGAGGAGGAAGAGCAGTACGCCGAGGCCAATGATGCCGAAAACAAGCTGGTGCAGGAAATCCTGAGCCAGGGCAGGCACGATAATCTCTCATTCTTTGCCTTTACCGCTACGCCCAAGGATACGACTCTGCAGCAATTCTGCGAACAGGGACCGGACGGCAAATGGCATCCCTTCCATGTGTACAGCATGCGCCAAGCGATTGAGGAGGGCTTCATTTTGGATGTGTTGAAGAATTACACGACTTACAAGACCTGCTACAAGCTCATCCGTTCCGTTGAGGAGGACGAGGAAATGGCCAGCAGCAAGGCTGCACGCCTTATCCGCCAATACGCCATGTTGCACCCGGAGAATATCCGGCAGAAGTCAGAAATCATTGTGGAGACCTTCCGCGAAACCACGAGCCACCAAATCGGGGGCAGGGGCAAGATGATGGTGGTGGCGTCATCCCGCCTGGCTGCGGTGCTGTATTATCGTGAAGTGAAGGAATATGCCGCCGAGCAGGGCTACACCGATGTGAAGCCCATGGTGGCATTCTCCGGTACGGTGGAATTGGAGGACGGGGAAGAGCTGACCGAAAGCAAGCTCAACGTGCGTGCGGATGGTACGCATATCTCTGAGAACCAGACCAAGGAAGAGTTCCACAACAACTTCAACATCCTCATCGTGGCAGAAAAGTACCAGACCGGCTTTGACGAAAAGCTGCTGCACACCATGATTGTGGACAAGAAGCTGCGCTCGGTGAAGTGCGTGCAGACTCTCTCGCGCCTGAATCGCACCACCTACGGCAAGGAGGACACCTACGTGCTCGATTTCATGAACGAGCAGGACGAGATTAAGGAGGCCTTCCAGCCCTTCTATCAGGAAACCATGCTGGAGGGCGACCTGAGTTTAGACCTCATCTACCAGACCAAACGCGACTTGAGGGAATTTAACGTGTACCACGATGACGACGTGGAAAAAGTCGCCACGGAATACGCGCGCCACAGAGAACAGCAAGAGGCTGCCTGTGCCGCCGCCATCACGAATCTTCTGATACCGGTTATCGATGATTACAACGAGAAGCTGAGCGATGATGAGCAATACGAGTTCCGCCGCAAGTTGCGCGCCCTGTGCAAGTGGTATGCCCACATCGGCCAGATCATGCGTCTGAATGATTTGTCACTACACAAGGAATACGTGTTTGCCCGCTATCTCATCAAGGTTCTGCCCACCGAGCCGGGCGAGCTAGTGGATATAGAAGGCAAAATTGAGATGGAGTACTATAAGCTGGAGGAAACCGGTAGTGGCAGCATCCGGCTTGACGACCAAAAAGGAGTTCTGGTGCCCGGTACAGATACCTCCAAAGGCGGTGCAATAGACAAGAAAGAGTCCTTGGACGAACTCCTGAAACGCATCAATGAGGCCATGGGCGGCGACTTTACCGAGGCCGACAAGGTAGCCGTCCGCACCATCATAGCCGCGCTGAAGGAGGATACCAACCTCGCGGCGTCTGCGCGTACCTCCGATAGAAAGGTGTTCACAGATACCATTTTCAAGAAAACCTTTGACGATACCACCATTGATTGCTATGCGAAGAGCATGGAGGGCTTCGAAAACCTGATGAAGGATGACCATAAGCGAAACTTGCTCTGCCAAGCGCTCGCCCAAGAGCTGTATCGCCAGTTCCGCAGCGAGTATCCCAAAGGAGATGACAAATTCCTCCTAGCAGCGGATGGGGGAGAGTCGCAATACTTCATTAATTCAGTGAGCTAAAGAACCCCAATAAGCTATAAAAAGAACTCACAGAGAAGTAATACTCCCACAGTACTGTGATATAACTGAGTATTCGCGCAAATGTGTATAAAAACTTAGGCTTTGTCCTACCACAGTGTTGATTTTTTTTGAATTTGGTGCATTTTTTGTTGACAGAACCTATTATTAACGTTTTTTGCTCTTTGACTTAGAGAATCTTAATTTTGTATAATCAGGGATTGGAAGATCAATCGGGAGATGATTAGGATAAATTATCTTCTTCATTTTGTTCATCTCTGATTCAGGCACCTCTAAAAACTACAAAAGGGAAAAACTCGGAAAAAGCAGGATGAAAAAAGAAGGAAAATAACACGATAAAAAGGTTGTAAAATAAAGCAGTGTG
>CANQJI010000070.1 GCA_947624205.1 uncultured Akkermansia sp.
TTTGACATGGTGTTTGTTTTTTGTGAAACCCCATTATGAGTGTAATCGGGTCAAAGTGCAAACACCATTTTTTATCCTTTCTCATTTCCCTATGGGATGACAATGATGTTGGATGTACGATTTATTAATAATGTGCGCGTTGCGCAGATTTTTTTCGGATCATTAATGGATGCTGAGATCCCTTTAGATCCATCAGCATGATGACCGCTTGTCGTCATTGTTTTTGATGCGTATAAATGATAATATCAGTCAATAAGGGCATTCCTTTGTTGATTAACTTCTCCCCCAATACGACTGGCCTGAGACCTGAAGTTGAAGTATCCGGGCAGTGAGCGTTAAAACATTTTTCAGGATAATTTCATTCTTTAGGCGGAATGCGCAATAAGAGCAGGATATCAGTAAGTTGTATGTTGAAAAGGCAAACGCTATGATTCTGACGTTAAATTGGAGAACGTACCTTGCGCAGCGGAAGAGGAATCAACTGCGCAGCGCGCGCCCTGCTGCCGCGATGGTGGCATCGACATCTGCTTCGCTGTGGGCGGTAGATAGGAACCCCGTTTCGTAAGGCGAAGGTGCGATGAATATTCCCTGTTCCAGCATACTCAGGAAGTAGCGTTTGAAAGCAGCGAAATCGGCGCTCTGTGCACTTGAAAGGTTCACCACGTCCATCTCCGTGAAGTGCAGACAGAACATGGATCCACAACGTTTGAAGGTATAGTGCCGGCGAGCATCCTTCAGGGCACGGAGTATTCCCTCCTCCAGCCTTGCTCCCAGGGATTCCAATCGTGTCCAAGCATCTGTTTCCAGTAGCTTTTTCAACTGGGCGATTCCGGCAGCCATCGCCAGTGGATTGCCGCTCAGTGTGCCGGCTTGATACACCCCACCCAATGGAGAGATACAGTTCATGATGTCCTCTCGTCCGCCGAAGGCTCCCACCGGCAGCCCTCCGCCGATGATTTTGCCGAGGGTGGTGAGATCCGGTTCGATGGTATGCAGCTGTTGTGCGCCGCCGGGGGAGAGGCGAAATCCCGTCATCACCTCGTCGAAGATTAGTAGGGAACCGTGTTGCGCAGTCACGTCACGCAGGAACTCCAGATAACCCGGTCGAGGCAGGAAGAAGCCCGCATTTCCGGGGTAAGGTTCCACGATGACTCCCGCTATTTCTTTTCCACGGTAATGGAACAATTCCCGCACAGCATGCTCATCGTTAAATGGAAGAACAATGGTGAGTTCCGCCAGTTCAGGCGGCACTCCTGCACTGTCCGGTTGCCCATGCGTGAGCGCCCCGCTACCTGCTGACACGAGCAGACTGTCCACATGTCCATGGTAGCAGCCGGCGAATTTGACGATAAGCTTGCGTCCCGTGAATCCTCGTGCCAAGCGCACAGCGCTCATAGTGGCTTCTGTTCCGCTATTGGTCATGCGCACCTTTTTGATGCTCGGAACGAGTCGGCAGATGAGCTCTGCCATCTCCACTTCTGCCGGAGTGGGGGTGCCGAAGCTCATGCCATTTGCCGCAGCATCCTGTACGGCTTGTACCACGCATTTTGGTGCGTGTCCCAGAATAGCCGGTCCCCACGTGCCCACGTAGTCGACGTAGTCTTTGCCATCCGCATCTCGCAGGTGAGCACCGCGGGCAGAAGTCACGAAAAAAGGGGCCCTTCCGAGGCGGTTAAAGGCACGCACGGGAGAATTCACTCCTCCCGGGATTACTCTGCACGCCCGCTCAAATAGGTCTTCATTGATCGGCATAGCGTTAGTATAGGTTAGCGTTTGTGTTCAGACAAGCGTAAAGAGACAGCCGACGGGGCAAACGCATTAGGAAATGCGTCTGCTTACGCACGATGGTGGCAGACGGGACCTGCCTATGTACGAGGTACAACACGCACGACGGCGTAAGTGCGGATGAACAAAGGCATGGCCTTTGCCCGCAGGGCGAACTGGCAGGTGGTGCCAGTGAGGCAATTTTCGATGTCCGATTTGGGGATTTCAGCGGCTACGCCGCGAGTTGGGTGAAAGAGAGGAGGTCTTCAGAGCCATCATCATGATGAACGCTTGTCGTCATGATTTATGAGGCGTATAAACAATGATATCAGTCAATAAGATCATTTCCTCTGTTGATCAACTTCTCTCAAATGCGTTCGTCCTGAGACAGTCGACACGGCATATACGTTAGGAAGTACGTTCACCATTTACGACGGCGATCGTTTATTGAATTCGGACGTTTTCGAAGATCTTCGAAATATAAACGATGAGAGCGGAGAGAGGTTTTGGTTTTTGCGGACGTTGATCAGGCAGTTTCTGCGTGTTCAGGCAGTTCAAAACAGGGAAGCCTCGCAGGGCGTAGCGTTTTCCTGCCCTCCAATGGGAACTGCCCGAGGTTTCTTATGCGATTGCCCTGAAAATCCGTAACTAGCACTTGCCAAAAGTGGGGGTCTTGCTGTACAATGGCGCAACTTAAAGTGTTTTTCATATACCATACCATGCACCATTTTCACCAAATTATCCTATGCGCTTTTTTTGCTGCAATGCCGATCTACAACGCTGCAGAACAGGCGGCGCCGCAAGATCACCCCAGGTACGGTGAATTCAGCAATTTGCTCAAGAAGCAAGTTGAGGCGCAATCAGCCGATTACGGCGCTGCGCTGGATCTTGTGCTAACCGCCAATGGGGAAGATGAAAGAGCAATTGATCGATGGATGCAGGCGGCAGCAGCGAAAGGAAATGCGGCTGCTGAGCGTTGGTTGATCACTCAGACTCTCTCAGATGTGCCTCTGGATAAGTTGCTGTCCCCGGAGGTGAGAGCCGCTTATCAGAAGCTTGATAAAGTGGCGGCGAAAGGGTATGTGCCGGCGATGTTGGACAAGACGACGTGTCTGGAGCTCGGTCTGGGAGTAGCTAAGAACAGTGAGGCAGCGAGGAAAGCGCTAATGGAGGCGTGCCGGGGCGGTAACTTCAGCGCGCGCGTGCAGTGGCTTATCGCGACAAAGAGGTTAGAAAGTTTTTCCGACAAAGAGAAACCGGAGGTGGCATCTGAGATCAAACGTGGGAATCATTACGTGATGCTGCGTTTGGCAAATCTTGCGACATCTGCCAAGGACAAGGTGGATTGGCTCACGCAGGCTGCCGAAAAAGGTAACGGCGATGCCTACTTCGCTCTCTCAGCCCTTTCTTCGCGTACACAGCCGAAACAGAGCGCTATATTGCTCAACGAGGCGGTTCGCCTGTATGCTCCGGACGCTCTCTTTACTTTGGGCACGGTGTTGGCGACAGATGAACCGAGCAACAAATTCATCACGGAGGCCGGTTTGGAACGCGACCCTGCGAAAGGATTGCACCTGCTGCGCCTCGCGGCCGCAATGGGGCACGCGCAGTCGTGTTTATTGCTGGGCAATGCCTATTACAATGGGCATTTGGGGCTCGCAAAAGACGATGCCAGGGCGTACCATTATTTCAGCGTGCCGCAGGTGGCCGGTGTGTCGGCCATTGCCTCGGCAAGGGGGTTGCTTCTGTTGTTGGGCCGAGGAGTAAAGCAGGACACTGCAAAGGCCCTGGAGATATTGAATCGTGCGGCAAAGGTCGGATTCCCCCGCGCGTCGATGCACCTGGCGTATGCTTACTACATGGGCATCGGCGTGAAGGCAGATGCACGGCGGGCGGCCGATTATTTATCGGAAGCAGCAGCCATGGGAATCCCCGGTGCGTACGTGTATCTCGCCTACATCACCTCGAAAGGAGGAGAGGGGCTTCCAGCGGACAAGGAGCAGGCCCTGCGATATGTGCGACTTGCTGCCATGGATATGGGTGATCAGGCGCAAAAACTCTACGACCGACTTATGGCGAGTGGCGAGTGGATTCCTCAGCCTTGATAATGTTTCTGCACCTCAAAAATATTGTGATACTATGAGTGAATTAGAGCAAAAACTGTTTGAAGAAATTCTGCGGGCTCGCCAACGTGTCTATGCTGTGGGGGAGCCCACTCCGTTGCAGCAGTTGTACCTTCCCGGCATTGAAGCCCAAGTGTTTGCCAAGAGGGAGGATCTGGGCCCCATCAAGGCGTACAAATGGCGTGGAGCGTACAACTGCATGGCTAAACTCACGCCCGAACAGCGTGCCGCCGGCGTGGTGGCGGCCAGTGCAGGCAACCACGGACAAGGCGTTGCCCTTGCAGCCGCCAAGCTTGGTTGTAAGGCATGGGTGTTTATGCCGCGCTCAACTCCTGCCGTCAAGCAGAACGCCGTTCGTATGCATGGCGGGGAACATGTAGAAATCGTACTGGTCGGGGACTCGTACGATGCTGCGTCAGTTGCAGCGCATGAGTATGCCGAAAAAAAACATCTTACTTTTGTGCATCCGTACGATGATCTGACCACTATGGGCGGGCAGGGAACGCTGGCGGACGAAGTGGTGATGAGTGGAAGCGGAGCCTTTGATCGCGTGTATCTGCAGATCGGCGGCGGCGGGTTGGCATCCGGCTGCGCTTGCTGGTTCAAGCGGTTCTGGTCGGAGTGTCGTTGTATTGGTGTGGAGGGTGTAGATCAGGCTTCTATGAAGTTGGCAGTAGAGACAGGCGAACGTCGTGAACTTTCGTATGTGGATGTGTTTTGCGACGGAACTGCCGTACGCATAGCCGGAGAAAACACATTTCCTCTCTGCCGCGAATTGATCGACGAATTTGTGACGGTGACCAACGATGAAGTCAGTCAGGCCATGCGCGCTGTGTGGAACAGCATTCGTGTGGTGCCGGAGCCCTCCGGCGCCATGGGACTTGCCGCTCTTATGCAGGATTGGGATAATGGGCGTATACGTCCCGGCGAGAAGTGCCTCGTTGTGCTCTCCGGCGCGAATATGGATTTTTCGCAACTCGGCGTGGTGGCGAGTCGGGGAGGGGTGCGGGAAAGCAACAGGAAGTTGCGCTATCTGCGTCTGCCGATGCGCACGGAACGCAATCAGATTCTCGAGTACCTCGCGAGCATCCCGGAGGGCGTGCAGCTGGTGGATGTGCAGTACGGGCGTATTGATTCCGATATGCAATATCCCGTTTTCGGCGTGTTGGGCACAGAGGAGCAGTTTGCGCAGATTGATAGCCGTTTGGCGAAACATAACATGAAGGCGAGGGACGTGACGAATGATGAAGATGTAATCTTCCGCATGATTTCCTACGACCGGGTGCACCTGAGTCATCCGGTGTTTTTCGTCATTGAGTTTCCGGAGCGACCGGGCGCTTTCTTGGAATTCATGCGAGTAATGGGGGAGTATGCAAATCTTTGCTACTTTAATTATCGTTATTCCGGCGAGTCCGTGGGGCGCGCGCTTGTCGGACTAGAGTTCGCATCCCGCGAAGATCGGGACGCCTGCCGAGCCCGAGCCGAACAGCTGAAGGGAACCACCATTCAGCGCATCCACGAGCTGAGCGATGAAGTGCGTCACCGCGTGCTGGGTCGCATGAGTCCAAACGAGAAATCTCCATGCTGATACTTGCTTCCGGGTCTCCTCGACGACGCGATTTACTGCTGCGGGCGGGGCTTCCTTTTTGTGTGATCACGCGGGAAGTGGACGAGCTGCAAATTGCCGACCTCTGTCCCCAAGATCTCTGTGCGCGCAATGCAAGGCTTAAGGTTGAGGCTGTGGCTTCTCTTTTCCCTCAAGACATCGTCGTGGGGGCAGATACGCTCGTCTTTCTCGATGGTGAGCCTCTTGGGAAGCCTCGTGATCTTGACGACGCGCGAGCCATGCTTGCCCGTCTGCAGGGACGTACGCATTGCGTCTGCACTGCGGTGGCCATCAATTTGCCGAACGGAGAGCAACGCGACTTTGCCGAGCTCAGTCGGGTCACCTTTCATGCCATGTCTCCGGAAGACATCGAACGCTATCTCACCGAGGTCTCCGTGTTGGACAAGGCTGGCGCCTATGCCATGCAGGAAAAGAGCGAGCTCATTGTCGAATCAGTGCAGGGAGATGTAGACAATGTCATAGGTTTGCCCATCGCGCGCCTGCTGCACGTGCTTTTTTGCTGAGCTGAATCAATCAATTAGAATTTGTGTTTCGCGACAGTAAGAGACAGGAAAAGGGTGGGGACAAAGAGCCCGATGACCCGACGTCTCCTTTTCCCCGAAAAAGAAAATGTCATGATAGGTGAGATTATGCTTGACGAATGGGAGAGGAAAGAGTAAATTGTGCGCTCCACCGCGCTGGTGCGTGGATAGAAAAGAACAAAACAATCAACCACAAACGATGAAGACCCACGTTAAGAAAGGTGATGATGTACAGATCATTGCCGGTAAGAACAAGGGCAAGCGTGGTGTTGTCTTAAGCGTTGATGCTAAGAAACAGACCGTGATCGTGGAAGGAGCTCGGAAGCTGAAGAAAGCGACCAAGCCGACGGAAGACGATCCGGATGGTGGCATCAAGGAGATAGACGGCGCCATCCACATCTCGAATGTGAAGAAAGTGAGTTGAAGCCGCAATGGCAGAGACTCCGCGCTTAAGCCAAAAACAACTAGCTGACCCGCTGAACCAATGAAAACACCAACACTACTGACATACTACAAGGAGAAAGTCGTACCGGCTCTCCGTGCCAAGCATAAGTATGCCAATGTGCACCAGATCCCACGATTGGAAAAAATCGTGGTGACGACGTGCATGGGCAAGCACCCTGACCGTAAGCAGGCTGTGGAAGATGCTGTGGCAGAACTCTCGAAGATCACCGGTCAGAAGCCATCGGTGACTTACGCTCGCAAAAGCGTGGCTAACTTTAAATTGCGCGAAGGCGAGGTGCTCGGAGCGCGAGTTACCTTGAGATCCACTCGCATGTGGGAATTTCTCGATCGCTTTATTAACATCACAGCGCCGAACATTCGCGACTTCCGTGGATTGCCGACTAAATCTTTTGATGGACGCGGAAACTACGCGGTCGGGATTCCTGATCAGTCCATATTCCCTGAGATTGAGCTTGACCAGATTAAGCGCAACGTGGGACTGGATATCATCTTCGTGACCAGTGCACCGACAGATGCTGAGGGGCGTGATTTGCTCAGCGAGCTGGGCGTTCCGTTCCGCAAGCCGAACAAGAAGACAGAAGAAACAGCCTAACCCTTTTTGACAACCATGGCAGTATTAACTGATCCCATTGCTGATTTCCTGACTCGTGTGAAGAATGCGGGATTGGCACGCAACGAGTCTTTCAGCGCACCCTTTTCCAAAATTAAGGCAGAGATTGCCCGTATCCTGCAGGAAGAGGGGTACATCTGGTCCTACGAAGTAGCAGGTGAAGGTAAGGACAAAGCGATCACCGTGAAGTGCAAGTATGCGAAGGATGGTAGATCCATCGTTACGAACGTGAAGCGCTGTTCCCGTCCCGGTCGTCGTCAGTACGTTACATCTGAGAGGATTCCTCTCGTGATGAACGGTCTTGGTATCGCAATCGTGTCCACTTCTCAGGGGCTCATGACCGGCGCGAAGGCGCGCAAGCAGAGCATCGGAGGAGAACTTATCGCCCTCGTTTGGTAACCCCTGACCCACTTTTACATTATGTCGCGAGTAGGAAAGAAAGTTATCAGCATTCCGTCCGGTGTCACGGTATCCACCAAGGATCAACTTGTCACCGTGAAAGGCAGCAAGGGCGAGCTAAGCTGGACCCTGCCGGAGGGCATTTCCATCTCTGTGGAGGGGGCTGAACTGAGCGTGAAGCGAGCGGATGATTCCCGCCGCCTGCGTGCTCTGCACGGCACGAATCGTTCCCTCCTTTCCAATATGGTGGAGGGCGTTTCCAAAGGTTTCGTGAAGGAACTGGAGATCGTGGGTGTGGGTTTTAAGGCCGCAGTGAAGGGCAAACAGCTGGATTTGGCGCTGGGTAAATCCCATCCCATCCTGCATCCCATCCCGACGGGTATCACGGTTACTGTGGCCGATAACACCAAGATCAAGGTGGAGGGTATTGACAAGCAAGTTGTCGGTCAGTTCGCTGCCGAGGTGCGCGGTTACTATCCTCCGGAGCCATACAAGGGCAAAGGCGTGCACTATGTGGGCGAGCATATTCGCCGCAAGGAAGGCAAGAGCGTTGGCAAGTAATCACATTCAACTTATCATTTTTATCATGAGTACGATTAATCGCAAAGCCGTTCGCCGCCGCGTTCGCGCGCGCATTCGCAAAAAGATATCCGGAACCACGGAGCGTCCGCGCCTGGCAGTATTTTTCTCCAATCAGCATGTGTATGCTCAGGTGATTGATGACACAAAGGGTCACACTCTCTGCGCCGCGTGTTCCAAAACCATGGGGCTTACCCACGCTAACTTGGACACAGCGGCCAAAGTTGGTGAAGAAATCGCCAAGAAGAGCCAGTCTGTCGGCGTGAAGGAAGTCGTTTTTGACCGCGGTGGCTTCCTCTACCACGGGAAGGTCAAGTCTTTGGCGGATGCTGCCCGTCAAGCCGGTCTGCAATTCTAACCTGTACCTACTTTTTATGAGTACTGAAGAACAGAAAGAGACAGAAACTCCAAAGGAGACCGTCGCTCCTGCCGCTGAGGCAGCCGCCGCGTCCGCAGATCATGCTGCTGCCCCCGGGGGGCGCGCACCGCGTCGTGAGGGAGGAAATGCGCCTCGCTCCGGGCAACGCTCCCCGCGCCGTGATTCTTCCTCCCAACGTCGGGGGGGTGATGCCGGTGCCGAGGAGGGACCTCAGCTGGTAGAAAAGGTGGTGCACGTGAACCGTTGCGCCAAGGTGGTGAAGGGTGGTCGTCGTTTCTCCTTCTCTGCCCTTGTGGTGGTGGGGGATCGCAACGGCAAGGTTGGTCAGGGCTTTGGTAAGGCGAATGAGGTATCGGACGCTATCCGCAAAGGTACTGAAGCTGCCAAGCGAGCCATGAAGAAGGTGACCGTGGTGAATGAGACCCTGCCGCATGAGATTTACAGTGAGTTTGGTGGTGCGAAGATTGTTCTCAAACCGGCCGCTCCCGGTACCGGACTGGTGGCTGGCGAGAAGGTGCGTGCCGTGCTGGAAGCAGCCGGCGTGAGCAATGTTATCGCCAAATCGCTGGGTTCCTCGAATGCTGCCAATGTAGTGAAAGCAACCATGCAGGCTATGTTGTCCATGCGTACGGCGGACCAAGTGCTCGCTGCACGCGGTAAGAAGAAAAAGGAGCAAGCCACGGTTTAAACTCCTGAATTTGTGAACCCCCAAGTTGATTCATCACCACTATGTTGACTCTGAACAATCTCAAGCCTAATCCCGGTGCCAAGCACCGTAAGAAGCGCCTCGGCAATGGTGAGAGCTCCGGACTCGGTAAAACCTGCGGCAAAGGGAACAAGGGACAAAAAGCCCGTTCCGGCGGTTCCCTGCGTCCCGGTTTCGAAGGCGGTCAGATGCCTCTGCATCGTCGTTTGCCCAAGAAGGGTTTCAGCAATGCTCGTTTTCGCGACGTCATCGCCATCGTCAATCTCAACCAGCTGGAAGCTTTTTTTGAAGCCGGCGCTACGGTCACGGAGGCTGAGCTGCGTGCTGCCGGACTGGTGAAAGGAACCTGTGATGCGGTGAAACTGCTGGCGCAGGGCGAGTTGAGCAAGGCTCTCACGATTTCTGTGGACTTTGCGAGTGAGACCGCTAAGAAGAAGGTGACCGCCGCCGGTGGAAGCCTCACCGTGCTTTCCGAAAGCGCAAGCTGAACGCACGTTTTTAACCCCGCGCGGCGGCAGAATCAGGCGCACACGGTGCCTCTTCTGCCCCGCGTGGTGTTCTTGATCTTGATTATTTTCCCGAACCGAGCACTATGTTAGCTGCCTTTGCCAATACCATGCGCGTTCCGGAGTTGCGGAGCCGCATCCTCTTTACCCTGGCCATGATTGTGGTCGTGCGCCTCGGAGTCCATCTTCCCTTGCCGGGTGTGGATGTGCATGCACTTGCCACCTACCTTCAGGAACAGGCGGCGGAGGGCGGCGGCGTGTTCGGGGCTCTCGGAGCTATTCTCACCATCTTTTCCGGCGGTGGGTTGCAGCAATGCGGCATCTTTGCCCTCGGCATCATGCCCTACATCTCCGCCTCCATCATGACCCAGCTGTTGGGAGCCGTTTGGCCCTCGTGGAAGAAGATGCTGCAGGAGGAGGGCGGACGCCAGAAGATGACGCGCTACACGCGCATCCTCGCTATCATCATTGCTGTTGTTCAGGGGTACCTGCTTACCAGGACACTGGAGAATCCCTCTTCCATAGGCTTGGATGTGAACAACCTTGTGATGCATCCGGGTTGGATATTCACGATTACGACCATCTTCATCATTGTCACCGGTACCATGTTCCTCATGTGGATCGGCGACCAGATTACTGAGCGAGGCGTGGGCAATGGCATCTCGCTTATCATCTCTGTAAACATCATTTCTGCTCTACCCGGTGCTTTCTCTCTGGCATGGAAGACCTGCGTGATGCGCGGTGGCACAGAAATTAACCCATTGGGAGCTCTCGCCCTCGTGGCGCTCATTCTCTTCATGGTATTGGTGGTGGCGCTGGTGGTGACCGTGAGTCAGGCACAGCGGCGCATTCCGGTTCAGGCCGCCAAACGTGTCATTGGTCGCGGGAAGATGACCCAGGGAGGCACCACGTATCTGCCCCTTAAGCTCAACTATTCCGGCGTGATGCCCGTTATCTTTGCAACGGCAATCCTTGCCCTCCCGGGCATGATCGCCCAGCAGATTTTCCCCGGCGACACTTTCGTGGGCGCCATCGTTTCTGCCATTCTTTCGCCGAGCGACATCTGGTATTACCTGATCTCCTCGTTCATGATCTTCTTCTTCTCCTTCTTCTGGGTGGCTACCATGTTCCAGCCCCAGCAGATTGCAGAGGATCTCAAGCGCTCTGGCAACTATATCCCCGGAGTGCGTCCCGGACCACCCACGGCTACTTTCCTAGATCTCACCATGACCCGGCTCACCTTTGCCGGTTCCCTCTTCCTTACGCTCATCTACTTCCTGCCCAGCCTGCTTTCTGTGTTCGGTTCTCTTCCGCACGTGGTGACACAGTTCTTCGGCGGTACTTCTTTGCTCATCCTGGTCGGTGTGTTGTTAGACATGATGCGCCAGGTGGAAGCCACGCTGTTGCAGAAGAATTACGATGGCTTCATGAAGAAGGGGCGCCTTCGCGGACGTTACTCGCACTTACAAGGCACCGGTACTCCGGCGGAGAGCAGGGGCATTGTTGTTCTCTGGGTACTCATTGCCCTGGCCGTGCTTGCCTGCCTCATCATCATCATGCCTTAAGTGAGGAGGTTACTTCCTTTCCCGCCTTTTTCAGGCGTCTTTGGAGCGCGTTTTTGTGAAGGTGTTTTGTTTGCATATTTTTAGAATTTACGTTGATTTTATTAATAATCAATAGGTTTGGAAGGCGTTTTATGTGAAAACCAGTGGAACTTTGCATAAAATTGCTATGTTTCTAGAAGGTGCTGGTGATAATTATTCATAGTATCTTGTCTATCAATCATGACGGTTTGAAACATCTCTCCCCTGGATCAAAAAACTTCCCTGCCTAAATAAGGTTTACCCCTTGTATTTCCCCCTGAAAAATGCTAGAGTAGGACTAAGAGAATGGGAAAGCCATGTCGAAAAAACTTCAATTCAAAACCTGCGCATTGCGGTGGCTGATGTTGCCTTTTGTGCTTGTCGGTTGTCTTTTTGGGGGGATATGTAGTGTTCTTCATGCGGATGAACCGCCTATTGTCACTCCGGCAGGAACTGATGTTCTATTTTCCGGACGCCGCGAGGATAGTGAGGAATACGGGCTCCTTCGGCAGCAATTGAGATCCTCCAGAGGAGGAAATGAGCTCAACAGCAAAGATGAAAGTGGCCTCACGCCCCTGATGCGTGCGGCAAAATTGAACGACCGTCTCGTTGTTGCCTGGCTGCTTGCGAAAAACGCATCAACGGAAGTCACAGACAGCGAGGGGAAAACAGCTGCTGACTACACATCAGATGAATCGATTCGCGAAGCCATTCTTCTGTGTCGAAGTGACAAGCGTCCGCTGAGTACGGAGGAGAAACCTCAACTTGAGAAGATTCCGTACGCCAATCTCGCTGAATTGGTTGTAGAAACGGGAGATGACGCTCCTGCCTCTCTGCGTATGCTCACGACCCTATTGCGCAGTGGACAGAATGCTCGAGATATCAATTATCATCCTCGCATGGGGTTGCTGTTTGCAGCCATTCTCTTCCGTCACTGGTTTGATATACGGAGGGCTGCTGCTGATTTCTACGAACGTCAGATTTCTCCGGAAATTTTGAGACTTGCAGTCGCCCTTGGATTCCGAGCTGATACCCGTGATCCCTTCAGACAACTGCTCTTCGCAGAAGCTATCGACGATACCAACCTCATGCGCGAAATTCTCAAGCGGGATCCGAATATGCTCCGCAACAAGCGAATTCTCGGGAAGATTGTCGGACAACTTACTTCCTCAGAGGGGCTCCAGGTATTGCTCGATTTCGGCCTCAATACCAAATTACGCTGGAGAGAGCCGAATTCCGCAGAGGTGGGTACGTTGATTTACAGTGCGTGTCTTGGCAAAGCAAACCCCGATGTGATTTGTGCCCTGATCAACGCAGGGGTTTCTCTTCCGTCTCTCTACGAGGACATGAATCCTATCACGTTCTACATTTACTCTGCGGAGGGTAATGTCGACGTCGTGCAGGCTTTCATTCAGGCCGGTGCGAATATCAATAAGGTCGGGAAACCTGGAACCACGAGCAGCATTGCCGGTGTACCTCCCATTGTTGCAGCGGCTTCTTCTTCTCCCCAAATTCTCAGTTTCCTTCTCTCAAAAGGAGTTGATCCGAACGCCGGGACGGTGGAACCCGGGGGAGAAGCCACTGGTGCTTGTCCATTGCATGCTGCGGCGAAGGCAGGGCGAGCCGACATCGTCCGTCTTCTTCTTGAGGCCGGGGCTGATCCGAACAAGCCGGAGGAATCCACCGGCTATACTCCTTTGCACTATGCCGTTCAAGCGGGTCGCATAACGGCTGTCAAAGAGCTTCTCGCCGCCGGGGCGCACACGGATGCCTGCGTAAAACTCACGGAAAATACAACCATGCAGAAGGGTAGTGTCCTGGAATTGGCTCTCGCTGGCTTCACGGCAAAGGATGGGAATAAGCGTCCGGATTTCTACAACGACGAGCAGCTGAAAATCATCCGTGCACTCTTTGATGCTAGTCTCATTTGTGATCCGCGAGCTCTCACTTTCTCTCTCAATCCGGACCTTCCTCCTGACTTTCGTGAGCAGATAGGACTCCTTTTACTCGATCACGGGGCAGATCCTCTGGCAACTTTCAAAGGCAGAACAAGCCTCATAAACCACGGCTCCGATGGGTTGGTTATCGCTAGGCGTCTTCTCGATGCAGGAGTTCCTGTCAACGCTGTGGCGGAAGATGGTTCCTGCGCGTTGGATCAGGCCGTTGCTGGCGACCATAAACCTGTTGCCGATTTGCTCCGCAGCGCTGGCGCGCAAATGGTAGGTCGTGTTCGCATGGCGCCTCCCGAAGTTCTGCGCCGTTTGGTTGAAAATGGTCTCAAAATACCTCCCACGGCCTTTGCCGACATTTGTTTCACTACTTCCCCCCTGGTTGACTCCTATTCCAGAAATGATCTATATCAGGTGGCTTCAATTCTGAAGGAAGCAGGAGCAGATCCGGCGCTGGCGTTACTTCGGCATGCCGGGCATAAATTGGAACCGGTGCGCGTGTTGGTCGGAGTCGGTTTCGATCCCAATATCACCAATGCAGAAGGTGAAACCCCGTTGATGCTGTGTTCTGATTCCCCTGCCCTCGTTCCTATTCTCCTGAGTATGGGAGCCAAAGTCGATCCCGTTGACAAATCCGGGAAGAACGTTCTTCTCCACGCGTTGAATTACGGTGATAATATTGTTATTATAGGGGCACTTTTGCGTGCCGGTGCCGACCCGAAAACGAGGGATCTTGAGGGGAATTCTGCGCTTACCCTGGCCATAAAAAAAGACTTTTTTGATCTTGTGAGGATACTTGCTAACCGCGGCTGCAGGGAAGAGGCAAAAGCTCTTCTTACCGTCGCCGACGAATCGGGGAATACTCCACTCATGAGGGCCCTGCTTGTTCCGAACATA
>CANQJI010000071.1 GCA_947624205.1 uncultured Akkermansia sp.
CTATCCCTCCTTCCGCAACTGCGGTTATTCTACCTCAGTCCCGCGTATTTTAACACCCCTAATTAACCGAGTACGATTTGTGGGAGTTCGCGCGCCGTGTGGCGCGGGGTTTGGCGGAGCAGGTGCGGTGGCGGAATTGTGGAGCGACGGGCGAGTGTGATTAGAAAGCGGCGGTGGCGCCTGGCGGTGCTTATGTACGATGTGCGAAGTACGATTTGTGGGAGTTCGCGCGCCGTGTGGCGCGGGGTTTGGCGAAGCCTGTACGGTGGCGGAATTGAGGAGCGACGGGCGAGTGTGATTAGAAAGCGGCGGTGGCGCCTGGCGGTGCTTATGTACGATGTACGATTTTCGATGTACGATGTACGATGTGAAGAATTCCCGCGCTTGCGCGCGAGTGTGGCGAAGCATGTACGGAGGCGGAATTGAGGAGCGACGGACGGGTGTGGTTAGAAAGCGGCGGTGGCGCCCGGAGGTGTCTATGTGCGTGGGTGCGAATTTTTGATGTGTTTGGTGCATCAATTTTCTGGAAATCTGACATGAGATATGTTAAATAGTGGGAAGGCAATGAGCGATACATCAGCGATTTTTGAGAATGTTGAGGAATACCTGGAACTCGGGAAGAAGGCATGTAGTCCCGCGTTGTATCTGGGGACGGGGTTGCAGCCCTACCGGATGGAGAAGGGAGTCTATACACCGATTCAGAAGGAGGCGCCGAAGTTGAGTGCGGACGACATGCAGCGGCTCGTGGCGAGTTGCACTAATGAGGAGCAGAGGAAGACTCTGGAGGAGAAGGGTATGGTGGATTTTGTTTTCTCCTGTGCCGTGGGCAGGTGCCACGCTTACATCTACAAACAAGAAACTGGGCCGCTCATGGTGCTCATCCAGCTGCATGTGGATGCGTTTTTGCAGATGGGTATAGAATGCGATTGTTCGGATATCCATCTTCCCTCCGCCTGTGCGCCGTCGTGGCGACGATTCGGGACGCTGCAGCCCATGTGGGAGGGGGCGCCCGTGCTCACGAAGGAGGACACGCAGGCGCTTGCGGAGAGCTTCCTGGACGAGGAGGAATGGGGACGGCTCAAAAAGCTCGGCGACCTGGATTTTGCGTACGCGAATGCCAATGGACGCTACCGCGCCTCCGTCGTGCAGCAGCGATTGGGCTACGACCTGTGCTTTCGTATCATCAACAGCCGCATCCGCACGATGAAGGAGATCAACCTGCCCGAGGAATATGTGAAGCCACTCACGCGCTTCACCAACGGGCTGATTCTCGTGACGGGGTCCGTGGGATCCGGCAAATCCACCACGCTGGCGAGTATCATCCAATTCATCAACGAGGATCGGCATGATCACATCATCACACTGGAAGACCCGATCGAATCCGTCTTTGTGCCTGCCGGCTGCCAGGTGAACCAGCGCGAAGTGCACAGCCACACGGAATCCTTCGGGCGAGCATTGAGAGCGGCGCTGCGTGAGGATCCGGATGTGATCATGGTGGGAGAGATGAGGAACCTGGAGACGATATCGCTGGCGCTCACGGCGGCGGAGACGGGGCACTTGGTGCTGGGGACGCTGCACACCGGCTCAGCCTCACGCACGATTGACCGAATACTGGATGCCTTCCCGGTGGAGGAGCGCGAGCACATCCGCGTGATGGTTTCGGAATCTCTGCGCGGGGTGCTTTCTCAGCAGCTCATACCCAAGAAAGACGGGAGCGGGCGAGTGATGGCGCTGGAAATGCTGGTGAATACGGCGGCCGTGGCGAACTGTATTCGCGAAGGCAAGACGTTTATGATACCGGGCATCATTCAGACGGGGAAGGCGCAGGGCATGCGTTTGATGGATGATGCGCTGCAGGAGCTATACCTGGCCGGCACTATCAGCGCGGAGGAATGCATCACCCGAGCTACGGATCTGACCAGCATGGAAAACTTCCTCAGGGCGCACCCGGAGCTCCCTGCCGCCGCGGCTGCCGCGCAATGAACGAGCGATTTTTCCCCCTGAACAACAAAACACTTTCCCGACACCATGGAGCCTAAAATCCACACCTATTTCAACAAACTCGTCGAGCTCGGCGGATCTGATCTCCACCTTTCGGAGGGGCAGCCTCCCAAACTGCGTGTGCATGGGGACATCACAGCCATCGATGATCACATCCTGACGCACGAGGAGATGATTGAGCTGATGGAACCCATCTGCCCGGAGAGGCTCTGGAAGATATACACCGAGGAGGGAGACGCGGATTTTGCTTACGAGATGGACGAGAAGTCCCGCTTCCGCTGCAACTACATGAAGCAGCAACGCGGGTACTGCTGCGTCTTCCGTATCATTCCCACCAAGATTCTCAGTCTCGAGCAGTTGAATGTGCCGGAGCAGATCAAACGGTTCGGGGAGATGCGCTCCGGACTCGTCCTTGTCACCGGTCCCACCGGCTCGGGCAAGTCCACCACGCTGGCGGCTCTCGTCGATTACATCAATACGAATTTTTCCCGGCATATTATCACGGTGGAGGAGCCCATCGAGTTTGTGCATCGTTCCAAGAAGAGTCTGATTACTCAACGCGAGGTGCCGACGAATACTCCTACGTTCGCGGATGGGCTGCGCGCATCACTGAGAGAAGATGCGGATATCGTACTCGTGGGAGAGATGCGAGATCTGGAGACGATATCGCTGGCGCTCACGGCGGCAGAGACGGGGCTGCTCGTTTTCGGCACGCTGCATACCAACAACGCTCGCAAGACGGTGGACCGTATCATCGACGTCTTCCCCGCCGAGCAGCAGGCACAGGCGCGCACGATGCTCGCCGGCTCCCTGCGCGGCGTGGTGGCTCAGTTGCTCATGAAGCGTTGCGATAAGCCGGGGCGCGTGGCGGTGAATGAGATTCTGTTCGCCACTCCCGCCGTCGCGGCTATCATCCGAGAGGGGGCTACGCAGAAGCTTTCGGATGTGATCATTTCCGGGAAAGCGCTGGGGATGCAGTTCATGGACGACGCGATCTGGCAGAAGCTGCAGCAGGGGTTCGTTTCCCCGCATGAGGCGTATATGAAGTCGATCGATAAGGCGCGCTTTAAGAATTTTCTTCCGCCGGAGGATATTGCTATCGCGAATGCGGGGGGGGCCTGAGCAGCCGCGGGGCGGCTGCTTATGTACGATGTACGATTTACGATGTACGATTTGGGGAATTCCCGCGCTTGCGCGCGAATTTGGCGAAGCCGGATCGGGAGTGGAATTATGGAACGACGGGCGGAGTGAGGGGAAAGCGGCGGGGCAGACGGGGCCTGCCTATGTCTATGTATGAGGTACGATGTGCGATTTTCGATGTACGACTTATGAAGTTCCCGCGCTTGCGCGGGGAGGGGGTCGATTTTTCCGTTCTTGATAATGCCTTGCTAGTATGAAGTTCCCGCGCTTGCGCGGGGAGGGGGGGGGTGAAGCGGAAGAGGCCTATTTACGATTTGCGAATGGCGGTTGAGGGGGGAGCTGCGTTTGTGCGCGAGTTGGGGAGGAAGAAGCGGCGTTGTTTGTCGGAGATGGGGAGCCCGGCGATTTCCATGGCGCGGAGCATTTCTTCCCAGAGGCGGCGTCGTTCGCTGAGCTGCGTGGTGCGCAGGAGGTAACTTGGATGGTGCGTTACTACCACGGGGATGCCGTTGAATTGAGGGTTGTGGAGATTTTGGTAGGCAGAGAGAGGGAGCTCACCCTGGCGGAGGAGGCCGCGTGCAGCAACTACGCCGAGAGCTACGATCACGCGCGGGCGGACGTGACCGATTTCGAACTCAAGCATGGGAAGGAAGGCGGAGATTTCCGCGGCATTCGGGGTGCGGTTGTTGAGGGTTTGATGGGGCGTGGCAGGGCGCAATTTTACCATGTGGGTGAGGTATATTTCCCGGCGCGATAAGCCCATTGCACGGAGCATTTCATCGAGCTTGGTTCCGGCTTCGCCGCTGAAGGGCAATCCGGATTTTTCATCGTAGAAATTCGGAGCATCTCCGACAAAAAACATGGAGGCGTCCGAAGGGCCATCTCCCCACACGGGAATGTCGCGTAGCGAGCCAAGCTGTTTCAGAGGTTCCCAGTTCAGCAGGAGTTTTTTTGCTTGCTCGCGGATCTCTTCATGGGTACTGCCGGCGGGGCGGAAGAACATCTTTTCTTCCGGCGGTTCCGGGTTCTCATCGGTGGCGGAATCAGAAAGCGCCTTTTTCAGGAAATCGATTGCCTGGGCGTCTTCCTCCGGCGTCGGAGGCGGCGACTGCTGAGGCGTTGCCTGTGGTTGGGACTGTGCCGGTGTTTGAGTCGGTATCCGGGGCGTCGCTTGCTGAGCAGGCTTGCGCTGCGCGACGCTGCCGTTCCGTACGGCAATCATCCACGCCCGCAGGATGGGGCGTACCTCGTCCTCCAGAGTCACACGGGAACAACCGCCGGATAGAAGTCCCTGCAGGTAGTTACGAACAAGACGGCGTATGGTCAGACTCTCCACACCGAGCAGCTTATCACAGGGGAAAAAGGATGGCAAACGCAATTTCAATGCGTTTGCCTGTTTACAAGACGGCGGGAGGCAGACGGGACCTGCCGATGTACGATGTACGATGTACGATTTGGATTATAGCGCGCCAGAGGCGCGGGGAAACGACCGACGGAGGTAAGTGCGGGTGGACAACGCGCATGCGTTGCCCCGCAGGGGCGAACTGGCAGGGCGGTGCCAGTGAGTCAATTTGAGGAATTCCCGCGCTTGCGCGCGAGTGTGACGGAGCAAGTGCGGTGGTGGAATTGTGAGGCAACGCGCGGGTGTGGTTAGAAAGCGGCGGTGGCAGACAAGGTCTGCCTATGTACGATTTGGGAAGTTCGGCGGCTACGCCGCGGATTTGGTGTCTGGCGGCGCTTATGGACGATTTATGATGCGTATAAACGGTAGAATCGACCAATCTTATTTTGCGGGCTAAATTTTCTATTGACTCTGCGTGGTTTTTCTGTTTAACTGGCGACACTGATTTGTTCATTTGTGTTTTCCTGCCCGCAGAGAGAGGGTACCTCCGTGGCTCTGCGGGCAGTTTTTTGAGCTACGAATTACGAAAGCGTAGAGTTCGTGCGCGCTGCGTGGGTTGTGCGCGAGGGACGGAGGATTTCGGCATTTTTGGGGGCGTGGCGGATGAGGCGGGGGGAGGGGTTTATGAGGATTGCGCGGGAGCAGATGGAGAGCATGGGGAGGTCTGCGACGCTGTCGGTGTAGCCGATGTCGGCATGAGAGATGCCAGCCGAAGCCAGACGTTGGACTTTGACGGCACCGTGGTTGTTGCCGGGCGGTTCAATAGGCGGGAAGAGAGGCACGCGGTCGCGGGTCAGCAGCAGAGGAGTGGAGATGACATGGGGGATGCCGAGCAATTCTGCGAGGGGGAGGGTCCACCACTCCGGGGAGGCCGAGCAGAGGATCACTTCATCGCCGGCGGCGAGGTGATGATCCAGGCGGCGGCGCAATTCGGGGAATACTGAGGGGAGGAGCTCCCGGGCCGCGAAGGCGCGGCATTCGGATTGCAGTCGAGCGCGGGAAAGCCCCCAGGCAACGGAAAAGAAAGCGCGTTTTGCCGTCTGCCGTTCCACGAGATGAAGAGCAGCCAACAGAGCGACGGGAAGAAACAGCAGGAGGAAAGCACATCTCCACCACCCGCAATGCCGCAGCATCCAGCGCGCAAAGCGAAGCTGCGAATCGCCGGCGAAGAGCGTGCCATCCATGTCAAAAACGGCCCTCATCTCTGCGTTTTTTGAGGTAGAGATAGCGCCAGATGGACATCACAATGGCCGAGAAGATGATGCCGCCCAGGTGTCCGGCTTCTCCGCCGGCATTGTGGCCGTTGACCGATATCACGAAGACAGCAATGGCGAGGGTCACCAGGGCAAAGGTGCTCATCGTCATTCTGACGGGAGGGAAGACGAGTTGCACGACGCTATGGGGATACAGGAAGGCGACGGCGATGAGGAGACCGTAGATAGCCGCGCTAGCGCCGACCATGGGGACGAGTTGCCAGTAGTGGAGATCCGGATGATCCGTGTAGTGAGCGAGTTCCTGCAGGATCTGAAGCTGAGCGACGGAATCCACCTGGGAGAAAAAGCCCAGGCAAGCCAGGAGCGAGGAAAAGAGGGCACCCGCTATGCCGCAACAGAGGTAGAAGAGCAGGAAGCGGCGCGGCCCCATGACATTTTCCACGGCGGGACCGAAGAAATAGAGCGCCCACATATTGAAGGCGAGATGCAACCCGCCGGCGTGGAGAAACTGATAGGTGATGAGACGCCAAATCTCGCCATCCATGAAGCAGGTCATCCACGAATACGAACCGCGAACCATGAGCAGCGATTCCATGGGACCGGTGGGGAATTCGATGTTGAAAAATGCCGGCACCTGGAGGATGCCGCCGAGGAGAAAGACGATAATGTTCGAGAGCAGGAGCGAGGTCGTCATGCTCATCTGATTGCGAAAGAGGCGGCTCATGGGAATTAGGATGGTTGGTAGAGAAGAAATGTTCAAGAAACCGGGGGCAGACAAGGTCTGCCTATGTACGATGTACGATTTACGATGTACGATTTGGGAGGTTCGGCGGCTACGCCGCGAATTTTGCGAAGCCTGCACGAAGGAGGAATTGAGGAACGACGCGCGGACTTAAAGGGAAAGCGGCGGCGGTGGCGCCTGGCGGCACCTATGTACGATGTACGAAGTACGATGTACGATTTGGGAGGTTCGGCGGCTACGCCGCGAAATTTGCGAAGCCAGATCGGGAGAGGAATTGAGGAACGACGCGCGGACTTAAAGGGAAAGCGGCGGCGGTGGCGCCTGGCGGCACCTATGTACGAAGTACGATGTACGATGTACGATTTGGGAGGTTCGGCGGCTACGCCGCGAAATTTGCGAAGCCAGATCGGGAGAGGAATTGAGGAACGACGCGCGGACTTAAAGGGAAAGCGGCGGCGGTGGCGCCTGGCGGCGCCTATGTACGAAGTACGATTTACGATGTACGATTTGGGGAATTCGCGAGCAAGCGCGGGAAGTTTGCGAAGAACGCTTGTCGTCATGATTTTTGATGCGTGTAAACGATAATATCAGACAATGAGGGCATTTGCTCTGTTGATTAACTTCTCGTCAAATGCGTTTGTCCGAGGGGCGGGGCAGTTTCTTGCCGAGGCTGGTGATCTCGTCATAGGTCAGGAGGTGCTCCATGAGGCAAGCCGTTTCATTTGCCCGCTCCCGGCTCAGTCCCGCCACCTCTCGCATGAAGCGGCGCAGGATGCTGTGCGCCTGGATGACTCTTTCCGCGTACTCCTCACCGCGCGGCGTGAGTTCAATGGGGGAATACTGCTGGTACTGCACAAGGCCCTGCTCAGCGAGACGGCGGACGGCGGCGGTGACGCTTGGTTTTTTCACTCCAAGGCGCATGGCAATATCGTGGACGCGGGCAGAGCCCTTTTCGCGGCAGAGATGACCGATGCATTCGAGGTAATCTTCAGCGCTGCGTGAGAGACGGAGGGAGTCCTGTTTCATGGCGTCTTATCAAGGGTTGTTACACATTCCAAATGCTTAGTCTGGGGGAACAAGTCGAAGGGTTGCACCTCAGTGACGCGGTAACCTGCCTCTGAGAAAGCCACGAGGTCGCGCACCTGCGTGGCGGGATTGCAGGAAACATACACCACGCGGGAGGGGGAGAAAGCGAACAGCTGGTCGAGGAAAAGCTTGTCGCATCCCTTGCGCGGCGGGTCGATTACCACGGCTGTTTCATCGGGCGGGAAATCGACGTGGGCGAAGATTGTCTCTGCGCTTGCGGCGAGGAAGCGCGCATTCTCGATGCCGTTGGAGAGGGCATTGGAGCGCGCCCAATCGGCGCCCGTTTCGCTTACTTCCACTCCGACAACCTGATCGAAATGCGAGGCGAGGCAAAGGGAGAAGAGACCACTGCCGCAGTAGGCATCCACCAGGAAGCGAGCGCCGATTCCGCAGGCTTGTCGGGCGACGTAATTCGTGAAGGCCGGGAGGATGTACGGGTTATTCTGGAAAAAATCGCCGGCGAGGAAGCGGAAGGTGATATCCCCGACCTGTTGGCAGCAGACGGCGCGAGGGTTGGTGAGCACGTCATTCTCACTCACGCGCAGCAGGAGAGTCGCGCCCCGACGGTACTGTGCAGCGGATTCCCGAACCTGCCGCCGCAAGACCGGCAGGAGCGCATTGATGGGATCCATGGCGATGGGGCAGCACGAGATATCGCAGAGATCACTGCGACTGCCGGCGCGCAGGAAGCCAATACTGCCGATTTTGGCATCGCGCGGCTTATCGAAATGCGGGGTGATTTTCGAGCGGTAGGCGTACACGTGTGGGGTGGAGATGGGATCCTTCACCGGCACATCGATACCCGCTTGCAAGCGCAACAGATCCACGACCTGCCTGCGTTTCCAGGTCAATTGCTCCTCGTAGCGAACATGCTGGTAGCAGCAGCCCCCGCAGATGCCGTAAGCGGGGCAGACCGGCTGAACGCGATTCGGACTCGCTTCCAGCACCTCCACGAGATCCGCGCGCGAGCAATTTTTCTCGTTCCGGTAGATGCGGGCCCGCACGCGCTCTCCCGGCAGCGTGAAGGGGACAAACACCACCCAGCCGTCGATGCGTCCCACGCCCTCGCCCGCGTTGGAGAGGGCATCCACGCGCAGCTCGACCTCCTCGTGGTAGGCGAAGGGCTGAGGCACGAAATGACGGGGTATTTTTTCCATGGCGTTAGCGGGGTGTCCGGTGGTGGTTAACAGGGAGAAACAGGGGATGGAGGGATTAAATTTCGTGCCATTTTCCGTCCACATCCATGGGCAGAGTTTTCGGCAGTCCAATGGAGCGCAGGCCGCGCTGTTCCGCCGGATCCGCCTGGGGGCGTGCGTCCTGTCCGGCCGGTGTGGCTCCGCGTCCCGGCTCCAGATCACGCATACCACCGCTCGGAGAGAAATACGTCTCCGGGACACCCGGCGCGGCGGATTTTTCGGCGATGGAGGTCGGTTTTTCCGCAGTAGCGTTTTTCGCCGGAGACGCGGCGCTTTCGGGGGCATCTTCTATGAGTTTGATTGCGGCCTCTTGTTGGGCTTCCGTCGGCTGTATGGCCTGTTCCGGCTCTTTTGTTTCTTCCCTTTCCTGTGGTTTTTCTTCTGCCGGGGTTTCTGATTTTTCACGAGGAGACGACGGAGAGGCAGGACGAACCGGCTCCGCTTTCTGCCCGGGGTCCACGACGTGAGACTGTACCCATGCGCACGAACTCAGGGGTAGCGCCGCCAACGCCAGCATCATCATTGCAAAGCCGCTCCTCATACGCGCCCATGATAACACGGGAAAAAAGAGTTGGCAAACGCATTTTCAATGCGTTTGCCTATGTACGATGTACGAGGTACGATGTACGATTTGTGGGAGTTCCCGCGCTTGCGCGCGAATGTGGCGGAGCGGATGCGGGGCGGGATTGGGGAGCGACCGACGGACGTGGTTAGAAAGCGGCGGCGGTGGCGGCTGGTGCCGCCCATGTACGATGTACGATGTACGATTTGTGGGAGTTCCCGCGCTTGCGCGCGAGCATTTAAATTGTACATCGTACATCGTACGTCGTAAATAACCAACGACTTATGCTTTATGACGTACCGTTAACTACCATTGGGGGCGCTTTTTCCTGGGACGGATGTGGATGTCAGGGTAAACGCATTTGAGGGAAGTCAATCAACAGAGCAAATGCCCTTATTGACTGATATCCACGTTTATACGCATCAAAAATCATGACAACAAGCGGTCATCATGATGATGGCACTAGAGGGATCTCAGCATCCACTAATGATCCGAGAAATCTGCGCAACGCGCACATTATTAATAAATCGTACATCCTACCTCGTAAATCGTACATAGGGAAACGCATTTTCTAATGCGTTTGCCCCGATGTGGATGTGACGTTGCTTGTACTTGCAAAGGGAGAAGGACTGTGGTAACCTCGGGGTGTATGAGGAAGACGACAATAGCATTACTGGCGCTTGGAAGCAGTTTACTTTTGCCGATGTGCAGCCAGACATCCGACTTGTTACCGGCGGGGCAAGTGACGGCGCAGGATGCGAAGGCAGACGCCCTTTTGAATCGAGCGCGAGGGTTAGTGGCAGCGGGCAAGTTATCCGCAGCGGAGAAGGCGTTGAATGAGATCATCGAGGATCATTCGATGGCGCCGTGTGCGCCTCATGCGCGAATGCTCCTCGGGGAGATAGAGGAGAGGCGCAACGACCCGCGAAGCGCGTTCAAGCAGTACGACAAAATTGTGCAGCGATACCAGGGCAGCGAACTGTACGCGAAAGCTCTCAATCGGCAGCTGGCCATTGCGACGGATGCGGCTGCGGGGCGGTTGAAGGGGAAGGTGCTGTGGATGTGGGATGTGCCGATGGAATCTTCCAAGGTGATCGAGTGGTTGCAGACGATTATCATGAATGCGCCGTATGCCGACATGTCCGACACGGCGTCCAGCGTGCTGGGGGATTATCTCGTGAGGCAGGGGAAATACGAGGAAGCGTGCGCGGTGTACAAGAATCTGGTGGAGCAGCATCCGGACAGCGCGTACGCTCCGGCGGCGCAGCTGATGATGGCGCGGCTGTGGGCGAGCAGTCACACGCGCGGGGACAACAATATGGTGAATCTGGATCGCGCGCAGGAGGCATACGAGGAGTTTTCGCTACTCTTTCCGAATCATCAGAGAACCGGGGAGGCCAGAGCCGGCGTGCGGGAGATGCAGCGGCTGCTGCTGGAGCAGGAGTTGCAGGTCGGACGCTACTATCTGGAACGCGCTCGCGAATACCAGTCCGCCATCTTCTGCCTGGAGGATGTCGTGCGGCGTCGAAGCGTGAATCCGCAGGCGGGCAAACAGGCGCAGGAGCTGCTTGCGAAGGCTCGCGCGCTGTTGGCGGCGCAGCAGCAGCAGGCGGCGTCGAAGAGATAAAGCCATGCACCGCACTGTTTCCACGCTTCGTTTTTTGGCGGGCATCGTGCTTATGGCGGTGGCGCTGAGTGCGTGCGGCTACACGCTCGGGGGCATGCGCAACCGGGCTCTTGAGAAGGTGAAGAGCGTGGACGTATCGATGTTTGCCAACTACACGCTCTACCCGGATGTGGCCATGCAGCTCACTGTGGCGCTTGGGGAGGAGCTGCAGCGCGACGGCTCTTTTCGCATACTCTCCCCGAAGATCGCTGACGCCACCATCTCCGGAGAAGTCGTGTCCGTTCAGTCGGACAGTTTGCGCACGGATTCTCGCAACACCTACCTGAGCACAGAAATCGGGCTCACGGTCATCGTGCAATACCGCGTGGTGCAGAACAGCACGGGCAAGACACTGCAAACCGGGAGGGTCGAAGCCGAGGCCAGCTTCTTCAATGACGAGACGGGCAACGTGCAGACGGCTCGCGATAGTGCGCTATCGTACGCGACGCGTCAGGCTGCGGAAAAAATTGTGCAGCGGATGACCATTCCATGATAACGCACGCCGTTAGTTTTGTGGCACTGCCCATCGGCAACCGTGAGGACATCACGCGGCGGGCTCTCGACGTGCTGGGGGAGGTGGATACGATTTGCTGCGAGGACACCCGCCACACGGCGCCTCTGCTGGCGCACTACGGCATCCGCAAACCACTGCTGAGTTTGCACGAGCACAATGAACGGGAGCGCGCGGCTCAAGTGGCGGATCGCGCGGCGGCGGGCGAACGCTTCGCGGTGGTGTCTGATGCGGGCATGCCCGGCGTGAGCGATCCCGGCTACCGACTCGTCACCGAGCTGCAGCGGCGCGGCATCAGCTACACGGTTCTGCCGGGGCCATCCGCAGTCGTGACGGCGCTGGTGGGTTCCGCCCTGCCGAGCGATTCGTTTTTTTTTGGCGGATTTCTCCCGGTGAAAAAGGGGAAGAGGCAGAGAGTTCTCGCGGCGGCGGCGGAGCAGCCCTACACGAGCATATTTTACGAATCTCCCTACCGCATGGCGACCACGTTGAAGGAACTGGCGGAGGCGCAGCCGAGGGCGCAGGTCTGCGTGGCGCGCGAGCTCACCAAGGTGCATGAAGAATTTCACCGCGGCACGGCTGCCGAACTCGCGGAGCAATTCGGGAAGCAGCCGATGAAGGGCGAGATGGTGCTGCTCATCGGCGGGAAAAATGCGCCGAAGGGGGACACAGCTTCCGCCGACGCAGCGTCTACGATTTGAGAGGAGGATTCTCGTTTGCGGAGGAGTCGGCGAGGGAATGCCACTCGGCAGGGATGCGGCAGGGACGCCCCTGAGGCATTTGCACCACGGCGAGACGCTGGCGCACGGTGACGCAGAGTTTGTCGTTCTCTGCGCGCCGTACTTCAAAGCGGAAGTAAATGGAAGATTTCTCCACGCTCTCCACACAGCCGACCACGCGAACATCATCCGCCAGGAAGGCGGGGGAATGGTAATGCACCTCATGGCTTACCAGTACGCAGTGGCGGTTTTCCTCCTTCGCCATGCGCGCCCAGTCGATGCCGATGGCAGTGGACATTTTGGTGCGGCATTCCTCCACCCAGCGTAGGTAGGCAAGATTGTGCACCACGCCCCCGCAATCCGTGTCGTAGTACATCACTTGGTAAGGCAGCACGAATTGCGGTGTCATAGCGTGGGGGTGTCCGTTGGTAGGAATCAGGCGAGGTGCAGGATTTCCACGATAGCGGAGGTGACCTCCTTCATGTCGTCCATGGTGAGCTCGCCCATGTGCGCGATGCGGAAGGTCTTATCCTTCAGATCGCCGTAGCCGTTGCCGATCTGCATGCTGCGCTCGGCAAGCGCCTTGTTCAGCTCGCCCACGGAGATGAGCTCATCCTTGCCCTTGGGATGAGCGTCGATAACGGTGAGGGTCTTGGAGAGATACTTGCGATTCGGGTACACGCGGAAGTATTCATCCGCCCAGGCGCGGGTGAACTCGGCCATCTTCTCATGGCGCGCAAAGCGGGCTTCGATGCCCTCTTCGTCGATGATGTGCTTGAGCTGCGCATCCAGCGCAAACATCAGCGGCAGACACGGCGTGGACGTGTACTGGTAGTTCTTCTTGTCGATGAAATCCCAGAGGTTGCGCAGGTCAAAGTACAGTCCGCGGTTTTCCACTTTCTCCGTGCGGTCATACGCCTTGCGACTCACTGCGGCGATCGCCAGACCCGGCGGCAACGCCAGCGCTTTCTGCGTGGATGTGATCAACACGTCGATGCCCAGCTTGTCCGTCTCTATCTTCGATCCCACGGCGGAGGAAACGGCATCCACGCACCACACCACGTCCGGGTATTTCTTCATCACCTCGGCGATCTCTTCCACGGGATTCTGCACGCCGGAGGAGGTTTCGTTGTGGGTGACTGTAATGAGGTCATACTTGCCGGTGGACAGCGCGGCATCCACCATCTCCGGTGTTGTCGGTTCGCCCATGGTGCTTGAGAATTTATCAGCCGGCACCCCATTGGTCTTGGCCATCTTGAACCATTTGTCGCCGAAGGCGCCGATGGAGAAGACCGCCGCGCGCTTCGCCGTGCAGGAGCGAATGGCTCCCTCCATCAAACCCGAGCCCGATGAGGTCGAGAGCAGGATGCGGTTCTGCGTAAACAGCACCTTCTGCAAGTTGTCTGATATGCGCTTCTGCAGCTCCGACGCCGCTTTCGAGCGATGGCTGATCATCGGCGTGCTCAGTGCGGATAAGATCGCATCCGACACAACGGTCGGTCCCGGGATAAACAGTTTGATTGCCATGGATTGTAGGATGAGGTTGTTGACGCAGCACATTGTATCACCCGGGAAAAAACTTGGCAACCGCATTTTTGCGTTTGCCTATGAACGAGGCGGTGGCGGCGGAACGCCGCCTAAGTCAACTATGATAATTAAGTTGGGCGAATTTTTGTTTTATTCCCAAAAAAGTCGTCATAGCTCCG
>CANQJI010000072.1 GCA_947624205.1 uncultured Akkermansia sp.
TGCGCCCTCATCGGGGCCGTCGTGCGTGTTGACTCACCGGCACCACCTTGCCAGTTCGCCCCTGCGGGGCAACGCATCCGCGTTGTCCATCCGCACTTACCGCCGCCGGCTGTTTTCCCGCGCCTCCGGCGCGCTATAATCTAAATCGTACGTCGTACATCATACATCGTAAATGAGCAGTTGCCTCGCAGCTGCTTGGGGCCGTCGTGCGTGTTGTACATCGAAAATCATACATCGTACATAGGCAAACTCTGCCTGCCACCGTCGCTTTCTAACTACGTCCGCGCGTTGTTCCTCAATTCCGTTTCCGATCTGGCTCCGCCAAATTCGCGCACAAGCGCGGGAACTCCCCAAATCGTACATCGAAAATCGTACCTCGTACATAGGCAAACGCATTTCCAATGCGTTTGCCTTGGGGAAGCGGCTTTTTGACTTTCTCCAAATGCGGTTGCTCTGATGAAATGGACTTGATTTTAGGGTAAGATTTATGTATGCTGGCAACGTGAGCTATCAGGTTTTTGCCAGGAAATATCGTCCTCGGACGTTTCAGGATGTATTGGGTCAGGATCATGTGGTGCGTACCCTGTGTAATGCGATTGAGCAAAAACGTTTAGCGCAGGCTTATTTATTCGTGGGACCGCGAGGGACGGGTAAAACATCCACGGCACGTATTTTTGCCAAGGCTCTGAATTGCAGTGGTGGTCCGCGTGTAGATTTTGACCCGGATGAGGATGTATGTCGGGAGATTGCGGAGGGTCGGAGTCTGGACGTGTTGGAGATTGACGGGGCTTCTAACCGAGGGATCGATAACATTCGCGATTTACGCGATAACGTGCAATTCACACCGACGCGCGGGCAGTACCGCATCATCTACATTGATGAGGTTCACATGCTCACCAAGGAATCTTTCAATGCCTTGCTGAAGACTCTGGAGGAGCCGCCGGCGCACGTGATGTTCATATTTGCGACGACAGAGCCGCACAAGATTTTGCCGACGATACTCTCGCGTTGCCAACGCTTTGATCTGCGTCCGATTCCGTCGGATATCATAGCGCGGCATCTTGTCAACATTGCGGCGAAGGAGGGAGTGGAACTCAGCGAGGAGGCGGCTTTTGCCATTGCCTCCGTTGCGGATGGAGGCATGCGAGATGCGCAGTCAATGCTTGATCAACTGGTGGCATTTTGCGGCAACAAGATCGAGGAGCAGAATGTCAATGCCATCTTCGGAGTGACGGGGCGAGAAACTGTGGCGCGGGCGGTGTGTTATTTGCTGGATCGACAGCTGCCGAGTTTGCTGCACATTGTGCATGAGTTGTCGGAGGCAGGACGCGATATGGGGCAGTTTTTGGCCGAGATGATCGGGGGTGTTCGAGAATTGCTCATTGCGAAGGTGGCACCGGAGGAAAGCACCAACAGCATGCCTGCGGCGTGGCGAGAGCCGCTCATGGGGCACATTAATCGTATTCCTCTGGACAAAATCATGAGTCTCATGGAAGCGCTTTCTAATGCTGAGGAACAGATGCGTTGGAGCGCCAATAAGCGCATGTACCTCGAGATCGGCCTTATTCAGGCGGTGCATACACTGGCGCAGGCAAACATCAGTGACATTATCCGTGCGCTGGAAGGGGCTCCCCTGCCGGACACTCCGATAGCGACGACCGTATTGCCTCAAATTCCATTGCCGACAGGGGGAACAGAGAGTATTTCGACGGAGACTGCCTCTGAGCCCGTGGTGGAGCCGGAGAGTCCGGCTCCAACGCAACAAAGGGAACCCGAAAAGGGAGGGGTGGCTTCTTCGATACCCCCCGTCCATGAGACCATCAATGATGAGCCTCCCGTGTTTGGTGAACCGGTGAGGAGCGGCATCCTGACGGCGCAGGATTGGGAGGAAATGCTCGCGGAACTGAGGGAAAAAATGCCTCTGCAGGTGGGGATGGTAGGCAACACTCTCTTCGTGGGAGAGGAAGAGGGACTCGTCACGGTCGCCATTCATCCGGCGGATACAGACACGCGGGATGGGTTGCTGTCAGCATCTGTACGTGAGGCCTTGCAGGAGGTAGCCGACAGGAGGGGATACAGGGTCAACCAGTTGAGAATTGTCACGGATGATACCGTACCACCGCCGGTTGAAGAAGAGGAGGAGAGTCACCCAGTTGAACCGGAGCCGGTGAAAAAAGAAAACGAGAAGAAAGAGACGCCGAAGGAAGGGACAGAGGAGGCGACATCGGGGGCGAAAGGGGAGAAGACGGCTCCCGGAGCCATGTCGACTGAAGAATTTTACAAGGATCCGCTCATTGAGAAAGCCATGAGCGAATTTCAAGCTCGAATTGTTGGTTGAAACTAAATATTTTGCTATGAATCTCCAGAAACTCATGAAACAGGCTCAGGCCATGCAGAACGGCATGGTTGAGATGCAGGCACGACTCGCCAAGCAGCTTTTTACCGCTGAAGCCGGCGGAGGAAAGGTGAAAGCCACGGCAAACGGAGCCGGCGAATTGGTCAGCCTCAGCATTGATCCGTCGGTGGTGGATCCTGAGGATGTCGATTTCCTTCAGACGCTGGTGCTTAAGGCAGCTCAGGATGCGCTGAAGCTTGCCAAAGACACGGCTGAGGGAGAAATGCGTAAAATGACGGGAGGATTTGGTCTGCCTATGTGATGGGACTCCGTCGGACTCACTAGAGACCTAAACAACACGGCAACAGTCATGAACATGAAGGAATGGAGCCGAGTCGTGCTAGTGAGTCTCCTGCTGGTGTCGTCCGTGTACGGGGAAATAGTTACCCTGGGACGGTATCCGGCCAAGGTACTTCCGGAGCAGGAGGGCGTGTTGACTTTCAATTCATCCGGCGTTGTCAGCGATCTTCTTCTCACCGAAAGTGGACGCGCTGAGAAAGGGCAGGTTGTTGCAGTGATGGACAAGGAGAAAACAGAAGAGGAGAGGGAGGATATGGAGCTGCAACTCACCCGCGAACGGCTTAACAAAAGGGATGAGATGCGCAAGTTGGAGTCGCAGCGTAGCAAACTTAATTTTTATCTTCAGCTCAACGAACGGGAGAGAGCTTACGCGAAGGAATATGCTCCGAATCAGGATGGAGCGTCGCCGAAGGATACACTGCGGGATATACAAGAGAGGATTGCCTTGTTGGAGAAGGAGCTGGAAACGTTGGAGCGTCGGCGTCGTGCCGAGTTTGAAAAGAAGCATGAAAATCTCACTTTACGCATGCCTTTTACCGGGAGATTGCAGTACAGCTTTACTCTGCCGAAAGATCCGGAGAAACCCTTCGAGTACACGTCCAGCATGGGGCAAAACTTCGCGACGGTGTGTGATGATTCCGCCTTCTACGTTGCCATAGAGATGTCGGATGCTACTCTCGGGATGTTGCCGCCGGAGGCGTTTAGTGCAACCATCAATTTGCCCGGGGGAAAACAATTGAGAGGGGTCTATTCTTATCGACGGGTTGATCAATCCTCCGGCAATCGGTCGGACAATCTCGTCTATTTTTTTAAATTGGATGAGCAGGATTATGACACGGCGTACAGACTGCGCGGTGGACGTGTGGAGGCAATTCTGCAGTTTACGGCCACTGGGGACGGTGTAAAGAGGGTGAGCAAGGGGGAATTGCTGGCTCATCCAAGTGCCGGGGACTGTGAAAGCTGGGAGGATCTGGTAAGCCGCGCCTACCCTGATTACGTGATTTTCGTTGTTGGAGAACGCGAATTATTGCTTCGTGAAAAGACTCATATTCAGGCGACAGAATCATGAATTTGGTGTGCGACGATCTGTCTTTCGGCTACACGAGCCGTGAAATGGTTCTGGAGCATTTCAGTCATGAGTTTGCTCCCGGCATTACCATCTTGAAAGGGTACTCGGGCAGCGGCAAAACGACATTGCTCAAGCTGCTGGCGGGCTATTTGAAAGCGCAACACGGCAGGGTCATCACCCCGATGGGAATGAAAGTGACAAGTCGTAGTTATCATCGCCGTGGGGTTTCCTACATGTTTCAGGGGATCAATTTACTGCCGCTCATGAGCGTGGAGCGGAATCTGCATCTTGCGGCAGAGATGGCCATGCTGCCCAGGCGCAAGTGGAGACCGCTCTGCGAAAGTTTACTCGTGGATCTCGGGTTGCAGGAGCTGCGGCACAGGAGGGCAGATCAACTCTCCGGCGGGCAGGCGCAGAGGGCGGCACTAGCGCGTACGCTCATGAAGGATGCTCCTATCGTGCTTCTGGATGAGCCAACCTCCGGTTTGGATGATGCCAACACGTCCCTTATTCGTGATTTGGTGATGCGGGATGCCTCCAGGCGCATCTGTGTGATATGCACCCATGATTTTCGTCTTCTGGACTTAGCAGATGATCTCATCGATTTTGACAGTTCTTTATCTCGCTAGGGATACGATACACCGGTGGTTTACGCGTTTATCCAGTCCGGTGTCACGTTTTCTCGTGGTGTATTTTCTCACGTTCATAGCGCTGGCGGGACTGGGGAGCTACGTGATCACGCTCAATCTTGTGCGCATGGAGTTGCTCAAACAAGGCGGCGATATCGTGGTGTCGAATGTTTCCAGCAATGGGACGAAGGGGACTGTTCTGCCATCGTATCGAGAAATCTCGGAGCGATTGAATGCGGATTCCTATCTTCTGAACTCGCTGGGACGAGCTGAGGTGGAGCAGGGTTCCTCATTAACCGTGTATACGTACGATTTTTCACGTCAGAATCAGATGCTGCCGCTGCTTTCCAGGAGCGGGGCGCCAACAATTCTGCAAGATCCCGGACATCCCCAGTACAGCCCCGGTCCTATCCGAATCAGGGTGGAAGGGTATCCGATTGACGCGGTTGTCAGAAATCTTCCCGAGGGGCATCCGTTGGCGCATGTTTTCTCTAACGGAGCGGTGGCCATCATTCCGCCGGATCGTATGCCGCCCCAAATGACGGCACGCATAACGCCAGCTCTGATGACCATGCTCGTTGTGCGAGCGAGGGTTCTTGAATCTTCGTTGTCGATTGAGCGCATCGAGCGTTATCTCCGCATTTTGTACCGCTACGAGCACCTGTCCGGCTCCATCATCTCAGGGGCGCACCTGCTGAGACGATTAGATGCCGTAATGGGCAAACAAATGCAGTGTCGATTGGCGTTCTGCTTGGGAATTACCGCGATTGTGGGGATATTGCTCACGGCATTGTCGGGCATGGAGTACAGGCAGAACGAGTACATCTATACGCTCATGAAAAGCTTTGGTATTCATCCGCTCATGCTGGTCGGCACCTTCATCATCGAGAATATTCTGATAGTCGGCGCTTCTTTTGCCGCGTCCATAGCGACGTTTATGTACTGCCAGCGCATCATCGTCACTCAGGTTCTCAAGATGGATGATTATACCTTGACGCTGGAGGAGGTGCGCCCGGAGATCATGTATATCTCCTACGCATTGATCATGTGCGTGATTATTTCTTCTATTCCGATCTTTGTGGCAGCCAATCGCCGCATTGGGTACGTCCTGAAATAACAAACGAGAGCTGTCGACGGTCGGCGTTTGGTGGAATACGTGGGATCGCCTCATCAGCAAGTGAAGGCGTTTTTTGCCAACCCTGCCAGGGAAGTTTCGCGGTAGCTGGGATGTAGGTGACGCCCTGTCTCGTACATTGTGGCAATGACGCTGTCCAGGCTCACGTAATGGGATCCATTGCCGCGCATGGCCAGCCGCGCTGCATTCACGGCTTTCACGGCGCCGATGGCGTTGCGTTCGATGCAGGGAACCTGCACGAGCCCACAGACGGGATCACAGGTGAGGCCGAGATTGTGTTCCATGGCAATTTCAGCGGCATTTTCCACCTGCGCATTGCTGCCGCCCATAGCGGCGGTGAGACCCGCAGCAGCCATGGAGCAGGCGACGCCGATTTCTCCCTGGCAGCCAACTTCTGCTCCGGAGATAGAGGCGTTGGCCCGGTAGAGACTGCAGATGGCAGAAGCTGTGAGCAGCATGATTTCTGTTCCCATCTCTGCGGAGTACGGTGAATCTTTGCAGCCGTAACGTTCGAAGTAGCGCAGAACGGCCGGGAGGACTCCGGCGGAGCCCATGGTCGGCGCCGTGACGACACGTCCACCCGCCGCATTTTCTTCTGCTACAGCGAAAGCCCACAGGTTGATCCAGTCGATAATTGTGAGGGCATCCGTCTCATTGTGGCGGAAACGCTCTTCGAGGCGCGCGTAAATCTGGGGAGCACGGCGGGGCATATGCAACTCACCGGGCAGGATTCCCGGGGTGGAGATGCCACGGTCGATTGCGGAGCGCATGACTCGCGCGATGAGTTTGGTGCGCGCCGCGAGTTCCGGGGTAGAATGCAGCGTTGCTTCATTGCGGCGGATGAGTTGGGCAATACTGAGCTTGGCGTTTTCGCAAAGCGCCATTAACTCGCGACAGGAGTTGAAATCATACGGTACATTGTCAGCGGATGCAACCGCAGCAGATTCCTCTCCCTGCATTCTCACGGCACCTCCGCCGATGGAGAGGAAGAGGGCTTCTCTGAGTATAGAGCCATCCTCCGCCTCTGCGAAAAAACGCAGGGCATTCGGATGCTCCGGGAGAGTGATGTCTTTTTCAGCAGTGACATGCTTTGCCGGTGAAAAAGGAATCTCCTTTGTGCCGCCGAGCAGAAGGGTGTCCGTCAGGGTGTAAGGTCGCTCCATTTTCTCGGCATCCAGTTCCATGAGACCGTAAGCGATGGCGCCGGGCGTGCCGTGTCCCTCACCGGTCAACGCCAATGAACCATAGAGCACAGCGCGGACAGATGCCACACGAGTCAGGAGTCCTTCCTCTCGCAGTAGCTGCACGAAGCGAGCCGCCGCGCGCATCGGTCCCATTGTGTGCGAACTGGAAGGGCCGATTCCGATGGAAAAGACCTCAAAGAAACCGGAGTACATGGGAAAAACGAGCCGGAACTCAGCTGATGACGCCGAGTTCTTTCCCGGCTTGAGCAAAGGCAGCGATAGCGCGATCCAGCTGTTCTTCCGTATGAGCGGCAGAGAGCTGGGTGCGGATGCGGGCTTGTTCTTTGGGCACCACCGGGTAGAAGAAGCCCATGGCGTAGACGCCCAATTCCAAAAGACGATTACTCATGCGCTGCGAAAGGGCAGCGTCTCCAATCATCACCGGCACGATAGCATGTCCGGCGCCGGCGAGAGTGAATCCACACTGCTCCATGCCTTTGCGGAAGTAGGCAGCGTTGTGTTGCACGCGTTCAGTGAGCTCGGTGGAAGCTTCCAGCATATCCAGAACCTTGATGGTAGTGGCGGCGATAGCGGGCATCACGCTGTTGGAAAAGAGGTAGGGGCGAGCTTTCTGGCGCAGGGCGTCGATGATTTCTTTCCTGGCGGACACGTAGCCGCCGGAGGCTCCCCCCAGCGCTTTGCCGAAGGTGCCGGTGGTGATGTCGATCTTGCCGAAAAGACTGCAGTGCTCATGCGTGCCGCGACCGCGCTTGCCGAGCACACCCGTTGCGTGCGATTCATCGAAGTGCACCAGGGCGCCATATTTCTCCGCCAGAGTGTGGATTTCATCCAGGCGGGCAATGATGCCGTCCATGGAGAACACGCCATCCGTGGAGATCATGATGGTGCGGGCGCCGGCGGCTTTGGCTTCCTGCAGCTTGGCTTCCAGATCTGCCATGTCGTTATTGGCGTAGCGATAACGGGCAGCTTTGCAAAGGCGTACGCCGTCGATAATGGAAGCATGGTTCAGAGAGTCGGAGATGATGGCATCTTCCTTGTCAAGCAGGGCGCCGAAGAGTCCGCCGTTTGCATCAAAGCACGAGCCGAAGAGAATTGTATCCTCCGTGCCGAGGAAAGCGCTCAGTCGTTCCTCCAACTCACGGTGCAGGGTCTGTGTGCCGCAGATGAAACGTACGGATGCCATGCCGAAGCCCCAGCGATCAATTGCTTCTTTGGCCGCTTTCTCCAAGTCAGGGTGGTTGGCGAGACCGAGGTAATTATTGGCGCACATATTGATGACCTTGCTGCCATCCTGCAGTCCCACCTCAGAAAATTGAGGGGTGTCGATGTAACGCTCTTCCTTGTAAAGTCCGGCAGACTTGAGATTCTGCAAGTCTGATACGATTCGATTTTTAAAGTCGGTGTTGTACATAGGGCAAGAAGCCAGTGAATGCTGACAGGTCGCATTGTAAAATTCTTTCCGTGTCCTGTCAAGAGGGAAGAATCCGCAATGACAGTGCCGCTTTGCAATGCGAGTAATGCTAACTTTTGTCCCATTCTCGGGTACGGTTATCATTCGGGACAATGTTTCGTAATATGTTTATTTTTAATAAATTAAAACTTAAAATCACAAATAACAAACACGTTTTCAAATGCGTTTGATTATGTACGATGAACGATTTTAGAATTATTATTTATTGATAATGCGCGTGTTATGTTCTCTGAATCATTAGCGTATGAAGGGCCTTCTTCAGAGCCATCATCATGATAATCGCTTGTCATTATGGTTTATGATGCGCATAAACATTAATATCAATCGACAAGAGCATTTCCTCTGCTGTTCCATCTCTCTCAAATGCGTTTACAATGACGGATGGTGCTTGCCATGCTTCGGAAAATGTGGTAGGATGAGGGCATGGTGGGCATCAAGCAATACTTCGTGCCGCTGCTTGCGGCTGTCCTTGTTCTATGCGGGGGCAGTGTAGCACAGGCGGAAACAATGGCCAAAATGTCGCCGGACGGACGTTGGGCTATGGTGCCACTTGCGGATGGTTTTGATTACCCCGTGGGTAAGCCCAACGGAGAGGGCTACTACAAGTCCCGTGGCTTGCGACTGAACATACCAAGGCACATGGGGGAAGATTGGAATGGCAACGGCGGGGGCAACAGCGACGATGGCGATCCCGTGTACACGGTAGGTACAGGTTTGGTGACCTATGCGGCGGATGCTCGGGGGCGTTGGGGAAAGGTGGTGATTGTGCGTCATGCTTTTCGGGATCCGAAGACGGGCAAAGTGTTATGCTGCCAAACGCTGTATGGGCATCTGGGGAGCATTGATGTGAAGCTGGGGCAGATTGTGAAGCGCGGGGATCGTATCGGCACCATTGGAACGAACAGGGGGATGTATCCTGCCCACCTGCACGCGGAGTTGCATTTCAATGTGCTGGTCAATTGCGGGCAGCAGGGGATCCCCAAGACCGCGCGTAATTATGGGCATCTCTCCCGTTTCATTGAGCACTACCGCCGGCTGAATCCGGAGCGCAAGGAAGTGCGCCTGCCGATCGGATGTTTCCTGCCGTACAAAGACACGGAAGGGCTGTGATGCCATGAAATGTTGCCTCTTTGGCGGGAGTTTTGATCCGGTGCATGCCGGGCATTTGTCAATAGCAGAAGCTGCGTACGAGACCGTTGGCGTGCAGCGAGTTGTTTTTCTGCCTGCAGCGTGTTCCCCTTTCAAGGCGGAGGGAAGCGCTCTCTTCTCAGCGGCGCAACGGCTTGCTATGCTGCGCGCTGCGACCTCGCATCTGCCCTGGGCAGAGGTGTCAGAGATGGATCTGCAGTTCCCTCCTCTCAGCGTGAGTTGGCGACTGGCCGAGGCGTGGAAGAAACTCCATCCGAATGATGAGCTCTTTTGGCTGATGGGGGGAGACGCCTGGCGTGAATTTCACCTGTGGGCGCGACCTGATTACCTGGCGCAGCTGGTCACTTTCGTCGTGTATCATCGCGGGGAGGAACCTCTCGCTCCACGACAGGGTGTGCGCTCTGTCTTTGTGGAAGGACCGGATCTCCCGATATCTGCGACTCGTATTCGGCAGTGTCTCCTTGACCATACCGACCCTCCGAAAGGATGGCTGCCTCACTCCGTGCAAAGTCTGGCGGAAACATTCAGTTGCGGATCGGATGTCCCCTCTTCCCGTTAGTCTTCAGTCGTAGGCCGTGACGGTAGGATCAATCACGCGGTCGAAGGGGCGGGCAAGCTGATCCAAAGCCGCGTTGGAAACAGTCTCCGCCGAGCTGTCGAAGCGATAGGCAGCGCAATACGGACAATCCTCCTCGTCAGCTGACACCACGAACCCACACGCGGAGCATACTTTGTAATCCTCCGGGGTTTCCAATGCTTTTGTGAGTTCTTTGTAGTAAGGATTCTTCTTATCCATGTCCGGCAGGTTCGTCTTCGCCGCCAAGTCTGCCTGTCTCTTTCTCAGAATGCAAGTCTTTTGTCTCATTGCTTTAAAATAAAACCGTCGAAAGGTTGCTAAAAACGGAGAAGCTTGATGCCTCAAAAGAAGGATTAGCATCAAACGCATGTCGCTTAAAATGAGTAAACAAGCGGGAATAGGGTTGCTTTTTTCGTGGAGAGGGATATAGCCTCGCCGTCCTCCCGATACAAGGAGGCAGGGATTAGAAGAGGTATTGAGGAGGCTCTACGAATACATGAGACAGGCGAAACAGCAAAGAGAAACTCTGTTTTTTTGATTCAGTTCCTCAGCAGAGCTTTGCAAATGCCGTCTGAAATGCTGTGCTGTTGGTTGACCATTTCTCTCGAGGCATTACGTGTTGTGCGCGATATTTGTTGCTTGCCTCTTTGGTGACTATGGCAGAAGAGTTCTAACTTATTCTGTGTTATGTCTTATTCTGACTGCTATGCTCCTGAAAATCTTAACGTATAGGCTCCTTGTTACGTTTGTTGGATACGTATTTGGAATACGTACGCGATATTACATAAAGATTTGATATCGTGATGTTTCGAAAATGCAAATAAATCAATTTTCCTCATCGAAGGAGATGATCTTTTCCAGTGGGGTGCTGAAATAAAAGCATAAAAAACTCAAAAAAAGGCTTGACGTACGTATTCCAAATACGTAAACTCGGTCTCACCTAAAAATTATTTTATCATACTATGAAACTTCATCTGCCTATCGGACTACGGATTGCGCTGTTTGCAGCCCTTGCCTCTTTTTCTGTGGCTTTCGGACAAATCACGGTGAAACAAAGCATCACGGAGGAAAGTGAGGGGAGCGATGTTGAAGTGACGGACGGCACACTAAACGACACCACTCTCCAAGGTGACGTTCTTATCGAGGTCAACGGCACCGATGGCAACGCCACATTGTCCCTGTCCGGGAATATAGGCATATCTCAGGATGCAACAACGACAATCACCGTTGGAGAAGGAGGCGAGATCAAGACGACAGGACGATTAACCATAGGTACAGCCGGTAGCCTTCAAGAGGATCCGGGGAAAGAATCTGTAACAACCATTAATGTAAACGGTGGTAAGTTCGATGCCAGCAAAGGATCGTCACTTGTCATTGGTTGGGGTGATGGGCATGACTCTGTGAGCAAGACGACAATTAACGTCAGCAACAACGGGAGTTTTATCTTGGGACAATCTTGCACCATAGGAGACACGTACAGGAGAAATTCTCACAGTGAAACCGTGATTAATGTGACGAGTGGAGGCACTTTCAGAAATATTAAAGGGTACATCGGCAGATCTGGTTGGTCCACGGCGTTTGACTCCCCACATACTACCACGACGGTCAACACGATCACGGTGGAGGGCAATGGTTCACGCTTTATTGATACAGGATATGGCGTTGGGAGCGCTGAGGGTAACGCTCTGGAGGCTCGAACAACGATCAATGTTAAAAATGGGGGTACTTATACAACAACCCCTGATGTCACTGAACATTATGGTTACGCCCACGGCGATTTGGCGATTGCTAAAACTAAAGGAAACGCGGTTGTTTTAACAATTAATTTGGAGGACGGGAATTTCCTATTCGAAGGTGACATTGCCAGCGCGACTAACGATAATACTTCCAGTGAAGCAACGATCACTCTCTCGGGAGAAAGCCACTTCGAAATAACGGGAAGTGTTTCGACAGGGGGCGGCATAGGAGCCGCTGCGTGGCAGAGTCCGGAGAGTACCGTTTCTGTCAATGTTCAAGCAGGCTCGACCTTTACGATAGCTAGTAGCTCCTATAACGGTCTGGGTTATTCTACCGGTAAGACAACGGATGCCACAATTAAGGTCGGAATAGAGATCGATGATGGCACCTTTGAAATTACAGGCAAAAACCATGCATTCATCGGTACTATTAATAATGAAGATGGAGGCCCGAGTCCTTCCGGTGAGGCAGAAGTCAAGATTTCCGTCCATGGTTCGGAGAAAGGCAAGGGTAAGTTTACCATGAGCACCGGTGAACTGAGCTGGAAGGGAGAGAGTGCAGATAGCCATACAACCCTCGATGTCGATTTGACCGGTTATGCCGAAATGACCATCACGGGCGGAAAGATCGGCGGCGATGAAGGGGAAACGACGATCGACCTCTATGACAACGCGACGTTGACACTGACGACGCCCAACGAGAACATTTCCGAGCACTTGGTGGTAACCCTGCACGGCGGAAACCTGGGAGCGGGTTTCACCGGGAACGGGGTGGTTATTGACACAGGGGATGGGTTCACGGGCGAGATCAACTTGGGCGGATTGAGCGGGGAGAAGGTTGATCAGGTAAAGATCAACGAAGCGGGAGCGACTGTGACGAACATTGGTCAAGGGAGTACCCTCACCTTGCAAAAAGAGGACGTGCTGACCGTAGGCGAAAAGAGCTGGAAAAAGGGAGGTGAGGAGAAGGACACTACCGCCATGCTGCAATTCGCCGGGCAAGACGGCAAGGTCACGGTAGAGAGTGGTTCAAGCGTGTTGCTTGATCTCACCCAGGTTTTGAGTGCACTCGGCGGGACGCAAGACGACGTCACCCTGGAGGTGTGCATTACGGATGGTACACTGAGCGGATGGGAGGGTGACGATGCTTCTGTGTGGCTCAAAGACCACTTCCACCTCGCTGCGAGGTCGGGGTTGTATATCGAGAACTGGAGTGCGGATAGCGGCAGTTTGATCATCTCCGGGAATATTGCTGATGTTTGGGTTTCTACTGCTCACGATGAGGGACATCCCGGCACGGCCAGCGCGTCTGTGAGCGAGCTGGAGTCGTACAATAAGGTGGTTATTGATGAGAAGACAAATTTGAACGCCGATAAAGATGGAACCATTTTCTTTCTTTCCGGTACGAAGTCGGACGGAGCCGATCTGGACATTGAGGGTATTGAGGGAACCACAGTTACCCTGTATAACCAAGATGAGGGAGTTGAGGGCAATGGGGACACAGAGTTCCACGGGGACATCACGGTCGGCGACGGGGTAAATCTGAAGAAATCCGGCAAGGCGAAGTTCACCATGGAGGGGGATTTAGACGCCAAGGGGGACGTGACTGTGGAGGATGGAACGGTGGTGCTGGGTGAGAACAGCAAGAGCTCGATTGGCGGCAACCTTACCGTAAGCGGGGCAGCCGATGGGAGTACAAGCGGCAAGCTGGATGTGCAGGGCAACCTGGACGCCAAGGGGGACGTCACCGTGGAGGGTGGAAAGATGGTGCTGGGAGAGCACAGTGAGAGCTCCATCGGCGGCAATCTTTCGCTGGGTAAGAACCCGGAAAGCGAAGGAGGCACGCCTGCCGGCGAATTGCAGGTGGATGGCAAGCTCACGCTGAATGGTGGTACGAGCGACTTGTCCGATGGCGGTACACTCTCCGGCAAAGGTGAGATCACCGTCGGTGACGGCAGTTTGACACTGGGAGATGATACACTCGCGGAGGGGAATGGGCTTTCCTTCAATGTGGGGAAAGGCGGAACCC
>CANQJI010000073.1 GCA_947624205.1 uncultured Akkermansia sp.
TTTGTAACATTAACTATCTATTCTTAAAAACTCGCCAAATCTTTTTCCTGCGCCTTCAGCGAAATTGACCGAGACCCTTCAAAAAACACCTCCTTCTCAACAAAATCTCCTTCCCGAGCCTTTGCTGAGGCGGGGGAACAAAACTACACGGCAGGATTATGCAGAACATATTGATTTCCGCAGGACACCCTATCGTACGCGCGTGTTCTGTGTGTGTGCTATGATCTTCCTTTTTCAAAAGACCGGGCAGCCTTTTTGAGAGCAACAATATTCGAATCGAGCATCTGTCTCCCGGTACATTTCTAAAAGGATGAATGCAACCAAAAGAAAAAAAGTGAAAGTCCGAAGCGCACGGGAGCGTAGTAATAGAGTGATGAGACAGATAAGAACCAGAATCATGGGCCTGTTCTTGTTAGCGCTGGTCGGATTTACGGCAGCACCGACAAGAGCGCAGGAAGGACACACACCGGAAGTACAACAACTCCAGCAAGATCCGCAGATTGTGACAGGAGCGCTCAAAAGCGGAATGCGCTACGTGATACGTCCGACCAAAGAGCCAGCGGGGCGTGGATCCGTGCGACTCTTCGTGAATGTAGGATCACTGAGCGAAAACGAACGCAATACGGGCTTCTCTCACTTGCTTGAGCACATGGTGTTTAATGGTAGTCGGAACTTTAAACGGGGCGAGCTCATACCAACGATGCAGAAGCTGGGTCTGGGCTTCGGAGGAGATGCAAATGCATACACAGGTCTGTGCGAAACTGTGTACATGCTCGATCTGCCGAACCTGCAGGACAAAACTGTGGACACAGCTCTGACCATCATGCGCGATTTCGCGGATGGAGCAACCTTGGATGATGAAGCTATTGACAAAGAGCGCGGCATCGTCATCAGTGAATTGCACGCGCGGGACTCTGATTCAATGCGCGCAGGACTGAGCTACATCGCACAGGTCACAGAAGGAACAAGAGTGGCGGAATACATGCCCATCGGGAAAGAGGATGTTCTGAGGCATGGCACCGGTGAGGAAGTGCGGAAGCGCTATCACGATTACTATGTCCCGGGCAACATGGTGCTCATCCTGACCGGAGATATCTCACCGGAAGCAGCGAAGGAATGGATTGTGAAACATTTTGAAGGTATGCAGGCTCGCCCACAAGGAGAAATCCCGCCGATGGGTGAACTCGTTCCTCCCTCGCAAAAAGAAAAACTCATACCCAACCCGGAACAAGCTGATTGCAGGATTACGGTTTCCGTTGTTCGCCCTCACGAGCAACATGCTGACACCGTGGAGCAAAGAGTGAAAGATCTGCCACTGAAGCTGGCCTGTGCCATGCTCAACCGTCGCTACAGCAGGTTGGCGCATAAGGCAGACGCGCCCTTCCTGGCAGCAGCGGCGGAAGAGGAAAATCTCTTCCGCGTAGTACAGCTGGATAGTCTGAGCATCCTGACAAAACCGGAGGGATGGAAGGAAGCTCTGCAGAAAGGTGTAGAGCTGCTGCGCCAGGCTGCCGAATATGGTTTCGATCCCGCAGAACTTCGAGAGATCACCGACAACATGGAATCCAACTTTCGAAGCGAGATTGATTCATGGGAAACAGTACCGGCCGGCGCCATGGCAAATCGCTTAGTGAGCGCCTTGAGTGACAGACGCGTAATGACCGCGCCGGAGGAAGATCGCCGCGTCCAACGTAAAGCACTGGAAGAAATCATGGCAGACCCTGATCGCTGTCGCAAAGCATTGGCAAATGCTTTCGGCGACCTGGCAGGAGCAAGGCTCACCCTGATGGGTACACTCCCGGAAAAGGCGACGGAGCAAGAGCTGCGCTCGGAGTACAACAAAGCCCTGCAAACTGCGGTTAATCCCCCTGCCGTCGAGACGGCAAAGCCCTTCGCATACGAAACCATTGGGATGCCGGGAACAATCATGCACCGCGAGGAGATAAAGGATTTAGGGGCGACGACACTCGTCCTCTCCAACGGAGTGCGAGTCAACTTGCGACCGATCGACTTCCGCAAGGGCAGTGTGCATGTGACGGCGGCCGTGGACGGCGGTCTCCTCGCTCTTCCACAGGAGGCGGGTCTGGCCAACATGGTGCAAGCGGTCATGCAGCGCGGCGGACTTCAGGAGCACAGCTATGATGAACTTGAGCGCATTTTTGCAGGAAATAATGTCACGATGAATTTCGGGATATCTGCCACCAAGTTCCTCTTCACCGGCACAAGCTCACGGGAGGATCTGGAGTTGCAATGCAAACTGTTGGCCGCTGCAATTTTGTATCCCGGTTACAGAACAGACGGAGAACTCTTGCTGAAAAGGAGCCTGGGCAATCGCTACAAAGCACTGCAAACTACTCCCACCGGAGTCTACAGCAAGGAGTCCCTGCACGCGCTCTTCGGAGCAAACCCTCTCTTCACCATCCCGGAGCGAGAGCAAATTGAAGCTCAAAGCACTGAAGCGGTGCGTAAATGCATGGAAAATCCTCTCGCCAAAAACTACACGGAGGTGAGTCTGGTAGGTGATTTCACGGTAGACGAAGTGGTGCCGATTTTGGAGCGAACCTTTGGTGCAATGCCCACAAGGGATGCGCAACCAACGCAGGTGCCACCAACTAAACGCCACGTGGAATTCCAGCCATGGGGACAACATCGTTTCATGCCTTATCCCACTGAACTGGATAAAACCGTTGTGTCACAAGTACGGCAAGCCGGAAATGGACGCGACCTGCGGCGCAACAGGCGTTTGCAATTATTGGTCTCCATCGTACGCAACAAACTCTTCGATGGTCTGCGCACGGCGATGGGGGAAAGCTACTCACCGGTAGTAACCTTACAGACGAACGAGGACTTCGACAATGCGGCTTACCTCACCACCATCAGCTATGGTGTAAAAGGCAATCGCACCAAGGTAAACGCTGCGATGGAAACTATCTGCATGGGAATGGGGCAAGGCGATATCAGTGATGAAGAATTTGAGTGCGCCAAGAAGCCCTTCCTTGCCGCTACACAGAAGATGCTTATCACGCCGGAGTATTGGGAGGGGAACCTCGTTGATCTGCAGAGCGAGCCGCAGCGAGCTGCCCTTATGCGAGACATTATCAAGGACGTCGAAAGCATTAGTGTTGATGAAATTCGCTCCATCGCAAAAGAAATCTTCGGAAACGCAAATACAACCAATTTCTACTTTGTAGTGCCCGAAGATTACGAAGAAACAGATAAAGCACCCCCCGCAGATCAGCAGTCCGAAAAAAAAAATGAAACACCCGCGGCTATACAGCCGCGGGAAGGAGAGTACTCAGTTCTCACCACCAAGGCAACGGCACAATCACCGGCATGGAGGGAAGTCGCTGAAGCCCTCTTGCAAAAGTACCCGGGAAGCAAGCTCATTGAGATTCCAAAGATCGAGGAAGATGTCTGCGTCGCTGCTCTCAAAGAGCAGATACCGCGTTACGTCGCCGTTGTGTTGAAACCGGAAGAAGTAACGCGGGAGGTTGTTAATGTCCTGCACCGTGCAACGCGACGGCTTGATTCCGACCCATACGGAGATTGTCTCTGGGGAATTGTCACGGGGCATGGTGCAGAGGACGCTCTGCGTGTAGCTCGAGCTGATGCCCCGTTGGTCTGCAAGAAACTTCTAGCCCTGGGAAAGCCGGATTGCTCCCGCATGGAAGAGGCCTACTGCCTGGCGGAGGAAGAAGGATTCCCCACGATTGAAAAACGCGCCTACGGGGAGCCCCAGGAAATACGCTACGCGGCTGATACTCCTGAAGGACAGGATATCCTGCAAAACGGATTACAGGCTCGATTCGCCCACCGCCTTGCCGCACATGCGCCGGATCTTCTCATTACATTCGGACACGCTACCCCCTTCAATCTGGAAATGCCCTTCTGTAAAGGACTTATCTTCTCGGCAGGGAACCGTTTTTACCAAGTGGATTGCCAGCACCTGATTGCTTTCGCCAGCGCACGTCAACCGGCGATGAGCGGTAAGCCGGGCGCCCTGCAAAGTTTGGTAGAAGCGATGCACTTTCAGAGCATTGAACCGGATTCCACAGAGCGCGTGTGGATAGCTCCGGGCCCGGGAGCATTGGGAGATGCCCGCGGCTGCACGCAGAGCATGCCCATCACCGCTATTTCTGCTTACCACTGCAATCAATTTGTCGGTTATACCGCAACATCGTGGCACGGGGAAGCTGCCCGTGTTTTGATACAGCTTTTCATGAACCACACTAATGAAATCACCCTGGCAGAGGCGTTTTATCTGAGCAACCAACTGCTCATCGAAAAGACACAACGCCTCTGCCCGGACCTTCTGCGTGTGCACTTCGAGGAAAATGAACTCGGTCCCGCCCTCCAACGGGCTATGCTGACATCCAACATCCGTCTCACCCCGCAGCAGGCGCAAGATGCCGTAGGGCTTGTGCAAGAACGGGATCTTCTTGTCTTCTACGGGGATCCTGCCTGGCCGGTATTTGTCGACAGCACTCACACTCCAGCTCCTCTCTCGGTAGATTGGAAGGAACCGCAACTCGTCAGTATCACGGCAAGACAAGATTACTCAGGACCGGTGGCACTGCGCTTTCCCGACTCCTCAATGCGGGAAGAATGGAAAGAGCGACAGATCAAGGATGCTATCATCACTGAAGATTTCATCCTCCTCCCATCCGTCACACTCAAGGCAGGAGAGACCACGTATCTGCGCCCGACGGTGCAACCTTGAAGACGAGCTCTTATCCGTGGGAGCAAAATCGATTCAGGGAAACACACCGAACAAAACGAGCACCGCACACATCAACAATATATGGCGTGGCGTGTGTAAACCATGCACCGGTGTTCACCAACGTAAGATCCCGGCGATGGCGAATAAAGCCGCGGTGAAAATGCCCGAAAATGAAAAGCCTCGCAGCCGGCTCGCGATGACGGCACCATATCTCAGCCAGCCGGGCGCAGGAGCCCCAAGCCTGCAAGACGCGCAAGGGGCGAATTGGTGGCCAAAAGCAGTAATGAAGTTCTTGCAAAAGAGAAGGTCGCACCGGGGATCTCCCGGAGGCACGAGCACGTTCTTCCCCCAGTAGCATAGAAATTTCTCTTGCCAAAAGGAGCTGATTTTCCGTCGATGCCGATGGAGAAACCCGCTCCTGTAAAGACCGGATAGCTTCCTCGCATCTGAAGAACTCCCTACTCCACGGAGCCACTCCGCGCAGCAACGCATGACCATGCATCGCCACAACCTTCCCTTGCCACATGCGCACCATTTGCAATTCGATATCCGGATCGTGATTTCCTGCAAGTTCAACAAGACGCACCCCTCTCTGTACACTGAGGTCGCGTATCTCCCGACGCAAAGCCTCTGCCTGAGTCCTGTACATACATCCCGGGTGTGTCTCCGCCGTATCGCCACACAGCACCAACATATCCGCCCCGTGCAAAAGATGTGAAAACTCCGCCAATCTCGGTGCACTGGATCGAGGGTTCCCAAGGTGCAGATCCGATACGAACCGTACCAAAGTACCGGAAGGAGGATCAATTTCTGCAACAAATGACATGGCTCCATTAACCGTCTACAAGTCCACGCTGACGCACGGCTTCGTACAGGCAGACCCCGGTCGCCACAGAGACGTTCAGACACGGCACACTTCCCGCCATGGGGATGCGTACGAGAAAATCGCAGGTTTCTTCTGTGAGACGTCGCATACCGTCCCCTTCCGCCCCCATGACGATAGCAATACCGCCGCGCAAGTCTGTTTCATAAAGTGAACGATCACCACGATCGGAAGTGCCGACAAGCCAGATTCCGTTCTTCTGCATGGTTCTGAGCGAGCGAGCAAGATTCGTCACTTGGATAAAGGGCACCTTTTCCGCTGCACCCACAGAAACCCGTAGTACCGTTTCCGTGATTCCGACGGATTTATCCTTTGGCGCGACGACGGCAACAACCCCCGCTCCATCCGCTGTGCGAAGAATCGCACCGAGATTATGCGGATCTTGTACGCAGTCCAGAACGAGGAAAAGTCCCTGCGGATACGCGGCAATGAGTTCGGAGAGCAAGACCTCATCCCCGGCAGGGACAGCGATCTGCGTGGGTTTGAAATCGCGAGAGGAAGAAACGTGCTTATTGGCACGAGCCGTATGGGGGGTGTACTTCATACAAAAGAAAGGGGAAAGAGAAACTGAAGAGCAGAGGAAGCAGCAAAAAAGCCGAACGATCCGGTGATTGGCGTAGCAGATCCGAGTCCCGCGGAACAACTGATGCCGCCAAGCTGTCCATCCGCGCGCTCCGCTCCCACCGAGCCATCGCACTGCGGAAACACCGGTTTTTCCGTTGAATAGACGCAAGGAATACCCAATTCCTCACCTCGGTCGATGATCGGCATGCTGTATTCCTGGCGAAGCAACTTTCGCAGGCGTGAGAGCAGAGCGTCGTGACTCGTGCGCGCCAGATCTGCCACCCGTATATCCTCCACCCTGCGGCGCCCTCCTGCTCCCCCGCAAGTGACGATGGGCACACGGCGTTCATAGCAAGTGGCAATCAGATGCGCTTTAGCCTTCATTGAATCAATGGCATCTACGACAACATCCGGGCGACAATCAAAAAGAGTCTCAGCGGAACGAGCAGAATAAAATGCCGGGATGGGAAGCAAGGTAAGGGCAGGATTGATGTGCCGTAAGCGCTCGCTCATCACTTGGACCTTCAACTGTCCGATGGTGCTGTCTAACGCATGAATCTGGCGATTAGTATTCGTGATACAGAGTTCATCCAAGTCCATCAGGATGAGGGTGCCAATACCACTGCGTGCCAAAGCCTCCGCTGCCCACGACCCCACACCGCCGATACCAACTACTGCCACCCGCGCGGCGGCAAATCGCTCAGCCGCCGCCGTGCCATACAGACGCGCAATGCCGCCAAATCGATCTGCATCAACCATCTTCTTTCTCCAGGGTAAGAGTCAGGGGACGCAGCGACGAGGCTCGCCCGGTTTCCGCATCGACATCCACCATGACGGCGCATACCAGAGCCGGCCATTTGCCAACGGGCAACTTCCTCGGGAGCCCGCTCACAAAACTTTCGAGTGTTTCGGAGGCTTTCCTCCCGATCACGCCATCTCTGCTGCCGCACATGCCGACATCGGTAATATAAGCAGTGCCCCCGGGAAGAATGCGAGCATCAGCGGTGGGCACATGCGTATGAGTACCAAACACAGCAGATGCCACTCCATCCAATCTGTAGCCAAGAGCCACCTTCTCCGCACTTGATTCAGCGTGAAAATCTACCAGCAAAACTGAAGCGCCGGAAGCACGCAAACGAACGGCCTCCTCATACCCAACGGTAAAAGGATTCAGGGCTCCGGGACGCATCAACGTTACTCCTTGCAAACAAAGAATTCCCACCTGCCCTTCCGGTAGAGTAAGTGTCATGCTACCATGACCCGGCATTCCGGGTTGAAGGTTAAACGGACGCAACACGCAGGAAAGTTCATCGGCTCGAGCGATGTATTCCGATTGATCCCATGCGTGATCCCCAAGTGTCAACACATTTACCCCACCGTCCATGAGTTCCTGCACCAGAGTCGGGGTAACTCCACGTCCCGCAGCGGCATTTTCTGTATTGGCCACCACTAAATCCGGTGCATACTGTCCACGCCACGTCGCGATAGCCCGGCAAAGAGCTCGCCGCCCCGTCTTCCCAACAACATCACCTATGAAAATAACTCTCATCCTCGTTGAGGAACGCAGGGCACTACTGTAACCGGGATCCGCGCAGCGCGCACAAGACGAGCTGCCGTGCTTCCCAGCAAGATCGAAGAGAGCAGGGAATGGTGGCGATTCCCGATGACTAACAACTGGATATTATGCCTCTCACAAAAGCGAAAGATACACTCCACAACGTCGTCCGCTTCCTCTGCCTTGCCGTAGACAGGGATATCCCACTTTTTGCTGATCTTTTCAGCGGCACAATGCGCACGTTGATTGGAAATTTCCAGCAGAGTCGTATGGTGGTGAGTCCCTTCCCTATCCGCTGATTTCCCTCCTGTAGCTTCTTTCTCCTGCGAAATGCAACCGGCAGCGTCGATCATGCACGGTTCCACCGCATGAAGAAGATACATTTTTCCCCCACTTTGACGCACCAAGTCGGCCGCAAAGTCAACAACGGCTCGTCCGTCACTCGAAAAATCTGTCGCTGCCAGTACCCTGAGCATGTGCGCATTCTAGCATCACGTCACGCACGGAAGCAAGTTTTTTCTCCTCTCCCTCAGGGCAAACGCATGAGGAAAGATCTCTATCCTCCATTAGAAGGAGGCATAAAACTTGCAGTTGTTTCTTCATTTCTCCCTCTCGTCTTTTCCTACTTCTCAAAAAAAAGATTGAAGAGGGAGCCAAAAACTGCTAAAAGGAGGAGAGGAAATTCTACCCCATCATTTCCTTCCCGTTTTATGAAGAAATCTTCTCACAAAGGTCCGGTTGCTTTCACCCTTGTCGAGTTACTCGTTGTCGTTGCAATCATAGGGATTATGATGTCTCTCACTGCGACCGTGTTGAGAGATCCCGGCACAGGTCGCACGCTGGATTCAGGGATTGACCTCGTCACGAGCATGATCCAGGAGGCACGAGCTACAGCTCAGGGGAACGACACCTATGCCCGTCTCGTGATAGCAGATGATCCGAAGGACACTGCTCGGGATTCCCGTCATCTTCGCTATATGGTCGTTCAGCGTTTGAAGCGCAATGCGAAGGAGAACGGGACTTACGACGCTTCAGCCGTGGACACCTCGCCGGGAACGTGGATCTCGACTTCCGCCGGCAATTTATTGCCTGTCGGTGTCTATTTTTCCCCGACATACAGCCGCACACTGGGCTGGGCAGAAAACGCCGGAACTAAAGTGGCAGCCACTACCACGCGCCTGAGTTCTAAAGCCAGGTCGCGTGTTTATTACTTCGAGTTCGACGAAAAAGGTCGTTTCGTCTCTCCAGGCGCCGGACCGGCTTCTCCGTCACAACCTCAGCGGATCGTCCTCATCCACGCTCGTCGTGGAACCGGTCGCAACTCCATTGACGGGCTGGTTCCTCTCCAACTTGACTCCCACCGGCGCCCGGTCGGAGCCAAAGGGATCGTCGTCTGGCCTTCCGGCTACACAACACCGATGCGCACCCAAGAACAGGTATTCCAGAATTAACCCATAAAATCCCGACATGAAGAAAAAATTGCAGAGCCGTCGCACCGGGTTCACCCTGATGGAAACCTTGCTGGCCGTCGCTCTTGTGGGCATGCTCATATCCATCTTCCTGACGGTATTTGTACCAGCTCGTGGCATGATTCAGCAGGCTCTCACCAAACAAGAATCTGACCGAGCAATCAGCACCCTCCGTGCGGAGCTCAATACCGTACGAGCCAATGAAAGGACATTTGACCCCAAAGGAGTGGGTCCCGGAAAGTATGCCTCACCGTTCGACAAGGGCTTTTATTGGCTCCTTTCCTGCAGGCGTCCTTCCTCCTCCATCGTGGTGTTTTCCTATCGTGCTAACACTTCCTCTCCTCAACGAGCCGACGGAACTTACCCGCCCATCCCTTTCAATAAAAGTCGCCCGGGCGGGGATACGCAGCTGATCTCTATCGCCTGCCCCATGAATAGCACGATCCACAAAAACGACATTCGTCATGCCGTGGGACCGGTTTTCCTGGTGAAGCTCACCCAGCTTGAACAGGGAGACGACGGCTCGTACAGACTTGCCAGCACACCGGGCACGATCGCCGGAGCTTCTTCTCCGGATAAGTATTTCTCTCAGGAAGCTGCTGAAGTTCCCTGGGGAGGCGCCATCTTCTGCCGGGCGGACTTCTACCTCATGAGTCCACCAAATCCTGATCGCTACAAGAACCGTCCCTGGTCGCGTCTCGGGCGCCCGATTTTCTCCACCAACATCTCCATTCTACGTTGATTTTTCATTATGCACGCTAAGATCAACCAGACCCGTAAGCAACGCAGCGGTTTTACACTCGTTGAACTCATCACCGCCATGGCGATTACCGCTATTTTGGTCGTGGTGATTATGCAGCTTACTAATCAAGGTATAGGACTGTGGAAAGCCATCCGTGAAGATACGAGCACGGCCTCCACGGCACGTGCAGCCCTACAAGCCATCAGTCGGGATCTTGAATCCATCCAACTGCGTGCTTCCGGCAAGAATTCCCAGTGGCTGTACGCTGAAGTTGATTCTTCCATTCGTGGTGTACCAAAGGGACTTTCCATACCAAAGTCTGCACGATTGATTTTCTTTTCCTGCGTGCCGGATCGCCACCCGGCAGTCGGCGATAATTCCTCCCTGCGCGGCAGCTACCGAAGTCTGCTGGCAGCTAATCCGGATATGCAAGGAGATGTGAGTGCAGTTTCTTACCGCCTCAAGTTCCGTGATCATATTCTGAACCTCCCCAGTCGCAACGGAGATACGGCATCTTTCCCCTTGTTCTCTCTCTATCGCCAGGTTATCTCTCCGCGCAACACGTATGACAACATCCTTGGCTCCAATAATTTACAGAGCTCATACAGCCAATATGAATCAACGGAGAACAAATGCTTCCTCTGTGAAAACATCGTGGAAATGAATATCATCTTCAACGTTGAGTACACAAGCCAGGGAGGAGGAGGCGCAAACGACCAGCCTCTCTACAACTCCATCAGCGTTCCTGTGCTCTCTAGTGCTGCGCGTAGTTCAAAACGCCGCTTCCAGCTGTACGGGGAGTACGCCGATACGGAAGGAACCCGGCTTGATCACGCCCGCATTGTCTCCGCCGCGCTCTCCGTCACTGCGCTCACCGAGGAAGGTGTGGCTCTCGTGGAACAAGTCCGCCTGGGTCAGCGACGCCCCCCTGCTCTGGAGGATTTTTTCTCGAAGTACACGCGCTCCTATTCTTGCTCAGTTCCTCTTCCCCTGCCGCTTTGAGCAGTTTCTCTTCCCCGATGCCCGGCATAGTATCTGCTCGGGAGTTACGTCTTCCCTTCCTTCGTGTATGGGCCGATCCCGTTCCGCGTCGGGGTTACGAGAACATGGCAGCAGACGAGCTTCTACTGCATCGCGGAGAAGCTTGGTTGCGCGTTTACATCTGGGCAAGGTCGGCCGTGAGTTATGGATACTTCGACACTTGCTCCGTTGCCCGCAACATTTTCCCAAATGCGCAGGAGTACGTTCGGCGTTGGACCGGTGGGGGCATCGTGGATCACAGGCACGGCATAACATACACCCTCACTCTCCCCTCACCACCGGAGAGTGCTCCTCCTTATCCTCCTGCCTCATGTCTTTACGAATGGATCCACGGTGCACTCGCGCATGCTTTACAGCAGAGCGGCGTGGAGTGTTCCCTCCTGCAAGAAGATGCCCCGGATGGAGGAAGAGCCTGTTGGTCAAGCCCGGTGGCAAGCGATATCGTGGATCCTGCCGGTAGGAAGCTGGCGGGAGCCGGTCAACGACGATACCGTGGAGCAGTACTTCACCAGGGTCTCATCCAGGAATGCTCCCCCCTTCCCGGTTGGGAGCGCATCTTTGCAGCCGAGCTCTCGCAGGTTATCGAATTTTCGGTTTCCCCTGCTCCATGGTCCGATTTTGAGAAAGAGCTCGCCGAGCTCTGCAACGCAAAATATGAAACTCCCAATTGGGAGGATGAAACACACGGTCGGCGGCGTCTCTCTCAATCATGAGCATGCCAGCCACAGACTGGCGCATGAATGTCGCCGCCATCGTAATGGATGACGCAGGGAACATTCTCCTGGGCGCACGCCCTGAACGCAGTCCTTATCTGCATTTTCCCCAGGGAGGGGTCAGGGACGGTGAATCCACGCAAGAAGCCCTTTTCCGTGAACTCAGGGAGGAAATGGGAATTGGTTCTGCCGTCCTCCTTGCAGAATACCCGGGTCTTCGCTACTCCTACGGCAAAAAAAATGAAAAGCGCGCGCGCTGGCAGGGTCAGCAGCAATGCTTCTACCTTCTGCGCGTGCAAGGTGTCGCCCCTACGGTCTCCTGCGATGGCAGCTCAGAATTCTCCTCCGCTCTCTGGCTTCCTCTTACAGATCTCCCCCCCGAACGCTTTTCACCCTCCAAACGTACCGTCGCACAACGCGCCCTTACGCACTTTTTCCCAAACTTCCCCGCGTCGTCATCACAGGAGCAAATTCTCTCCCGCTGTACTCCGGAACACCTCTACCTCTTTTCCCCATCCACTCCGGATTCCCCCGTCCAAGGAACGCCCCTCTTCGGCGGCAAACGGAAAGAGGCTCTCCTGCACCTTTCTTCCCTGCCCCTCCTGCGTCCCGGGAAAAAACAACGGCTTCTTATCGTGCTGCTCGGCATGGAAGGATGCGGCTTGCGGAAAGCACTGCGCTGCGTCGCCGCCACGCTGGATCCCATCACCACCCGCATCATTCCCTCCCCGGAGCGCTACGCTATTTCCCCCGCCGCAGCTCTCCCCCTGCCGGGCGAAATCTCCCTGCTTGCAGAAGGGCCTTACACCGCTGCCATGAGGAGCCCTTCAGCTTCCTCGTTCGCTTCCCTTCTTGAGCTCGAGAACTCCTTTATTGCCGCCGGTAATTCTCTCATCAAAATCGCCCTCCACATCTCTCCCGAGAAGCAGCGAGAGCGTCTGCTAAAAAAAGGAAAAACCTTCTCCCCCCAGCAGTATGCCTCCGAGCAGGCTTCCCTCTTCTCTCTCCTCGCCGCAACTTCTACCCCCTCTCCCTGGCTCTTTGTTCCCGCAGATCACTCCTGGTACCGCGATTTTATCATTCATTCCCTCATCTCTCACGCGGTCTCCGATTTTTTTCTCGTCAGATCACATATAAATGCTTGCACTCAGTCCAAGCTTCACGTATAATGAACGCGCTTCGCGGGGCATTAGCTCAGTTGGTAGAGCGGTTGCATCGCACGCAACAGGTCAGGAGTTCGAATCTCCTATGCTCCACTAAACTCGAAAAGGCGAGTCGATCATGAAGGTTAACTCGCCTTTTCCTTTTTACTTAGAAATGAGCAAGTACACATTATTCGCAACGGCTATTTTGGTATGTATCAGCTGTATAGGTTCAGTTATTAGAATATGTGGTGCAAGTAAAAGATTGATATTGGGTGGTTCCGATTCCCCGACATCAATTGTACTGCAAGCATCTGACAGTGCTCCGATTATTCTTCACTATATCATGCTACTGGGAGGGTTAGTCTTTTTAGCATCATATATTGCTATTTCTTTCTGGAATAAATCTAGTTGTTAAAATGCAAAGAAAGGTATATTGGAAGTGTTCGTGAAACATCAGTCTACGAAAGCACCTAAATTCTCGTACTCTACCCTCTGGAGTGAGTAAGGTTCGTAATCCGTAAGCTCCACCAGACCCGAAGGCAGGTCAATCTTCACGGTTGACCTGCCTCTTTCATTGGTGCGTCAGGCATGACATGCAACTGGGGTGAAAGTCCCAATGAACCGCTGACAGGGCGGAATCAAATAGCCAAAGGCAACTGCGTCAC
>CANQJI010000074.1 GCA_947624205.1 uncultured Akkermansia sp.
TGCAGAGAGCATTCCTTCCCCGTCGGATCCATGAAGGAGTATCCATCGCTTGGATTCCCATTATAGTCCACATCAAACCCGCTGCCGATTCTGACCTTTGCGTTGTAACCTGACTCAGGCAGAGTCGTCCCATCAGCCTTGTAAAGCATCCTGCCGATGGAAGCGAGCATGGCGTATCTGGTGATGTCCGGCATTTCCTTCAACAAATATTTCGCCGTGTTTCGCACTACACTGTCTACATCCTTCTTAAAAAAAACTGAGAACGGCTCCCGGCTTAAATTGATGTGCGTCATCGTAGCTTTTTCCCCATTGTTTCCCGGCAGGAGCTACAGCATTCCCCCAAGCGGTGAGACGTCCGGCTTTGCTCACAAATTTTGCCTTGGCGTGATTTGTGGTGGCAGGATATCCACCTGAGAGACGCCCTGTTTCACTACCATCCATACTAAAACAAAGCCCCAGTTGCTCGCAAACATAACAGTCCTTTGCCGGCGCCGGCATTTTGTTGACACCCCGCACTGCTTCCATCAGTTGTTCTCGTTGCTCGCCCTTGATATCAGAGACATCGACCGGCTTGTATCCCGCCCCTGCAGTATGTGTGAAGCTCGCCAAGGCAAGCGTGCTCACCACTACTGCAACTCGTATCAATTTACTTATAGAAACAGCCCAAACGGAAATACCTGAAAACCTCAACGCATTAAGTCTGTGCTCGGGGGGGGTATAGATAGTTTCTCACCATGACCAACACATTTGTATCACAGAGCGTAGTTATAACACAAACCATATGCAACGTCAACAAAAAACTGAAGAGAATTGAGCGCCGGCACATATGTCCCAATAAAAATTTCTCCGGGCTCATTCAACCCATTTCCCCATGTGTTTCCCCTGGATAAAGAAGGTAAGCCAGCAAGAAGCCCGAACCATTGATGATTGAGTAAAGCCGCGAACCCGGCATGGTCTCACACAGGAGATTTTCCTTCTATCAACGCACCATCGTCTTCGAAAGTTCCGCTTTGCTTTTGTTTCGCAGGAACGCGCGTAGCTCGCTAGCATTCAAATCGTACATCGTACCTCGTACATCGTAAATAACCAACAACTTATGCTCCATGATGTGCCGTTAACTGCCCATTTGGGGTGCTTTTTCTTGGGACGAATGTGGAGCGCCGGGAAATTGTAAATGGGCAAACGCATTTCCTAATGCGGTTTGCTCCGCGCACCGCATCGAGTCAACCGGATGAAGAAGGAACCCGGATTTCCCCTTGCGCACGGGGGCGGAGCATGATACAATCCCCGCGTCATGTTTTACATCACCACCGCGATTGATTACACGAACGGATCTCCTCACATCGGTCATGCCTACGAAAAGGTACTGGCAGATGTTTTCGCGCGGTGGCATCGAATGTGCGGGGAGGAGACCTTTCTCCTGACAGGGGTGGATCAGCACGGACAGAAAGTTCAACAGAAGGCAGAAGCGGCGGGCATCGCGCCCCTTCAATACGCACAGGATGTAACGCAAAAATTCACAGCTCTCTGGAAACGCCTCGGCATTTCGTACGACGGCTGGGCAGCCACCACCGACCCACGCCATGAGCTCTGCGTGCAGAAAATTCTCACCACCCTGCGCGATAAGGGATGTCTGTACAAGAAAGCTTACAAGGGATTCTATTCTGTGCGGCAGGAACAGTTCCTCACCGACAAGGAACGCGGGGAAGATGGTTCCTTTGGTCCCGAGTGGGGAGAAGTAATCGAGCTGGAGGAAGAGAACTGGTACTTCAACCTCACTGCGCACATCCCCTGGCTCAAGCAGTACGTGACGACTCACCCGGAGGTGGTAACTCCCGAATTCCGGAGGCAGAACCTCCTCATGGTCATTGATCGCGCGACGAATGATCTGTGCATCTCTCGTCCGAAAGAAAGGCTGTCGTGGGGTATTCCCCTGCCCTTTGACCCGGATTTCGTGACCTACGTGTGGTTTGATGCGCTCATCAACTACATCTCCTTCGCCGGATACCTGGCGGAAGGGGACGACACACTGCCGAACTTCTCGAAGCTCTGGCCGGCAGCGTGTGAGGTCATCGGCAAGGATATCCTCATTCCCGCGCACGGGATCTACTGGCTCTGCATGCTGCACGCCATGGGCTTTCCGGATGACCAGATGCCTCGCCTGCTGGTACATGGCTGGCTGAACATCAAGGGCGAGAAGATGAGCAAATCTCTCGGCAACATTGTGGATCCCAACGACCTGTGCGATCACTTCGGCGCGGAGGCTCTTCGCTACTACATCGTGCGCGACACGAAGACCGGTTACGACAGCGATTATGATGTGGAACGCCTGCGCATGCTGTACAACACAGAGCTTGCCAACGACCTCGGCAACCTCGCAAATCGCTCGCTCAATATGTGTGTGCGCTACTGTGCCGGAGTGGTTCATGCGCCAAACGGGGATGATACCCTCTCCGCCGACCTGCGCAAGAGTCTTGCCGCAGCAGAAAAAACTTTCGCCGAACAGATGGATGCCTACAACACCGCTGACGCTCTCGGTACTCTGAATACCCACGTGGGGTTGTGCAACGCGTACATCGAGCAAAAGCAACCGTGGTCCCTTGCGAAGGTCCCGGAGAAGGCAGAGGAGCTGCAGCGTGTACTCTATCATCTGCTGGAAAGCGTAACACACGTGAGCTACCTGCTTGGCTGTGTACTTCCGGATGCCTCGACGCGCCTCCTGGCGCAACTGCAGGTAGATGCCGCCTCTCTCGCCCCTCAAACGCTGGCATGGGGGGTGCTGAAGGAGGGGCATGAAGTACAGGCGCCGAGCCCTGTGTTCCCTCGCATACTCACTGAAGAAGAGAAAGCCAGGATGGCGGCCAGGGCCGCTGCAAAGACCGCAAAAAACAAGGAGTCGTAAAATCTTTCACCAATTCAACTCACCACACACACTATGAAAATACTCATCACCGGCGGTGCCGGATTCATCGGCTCTCACATTGCGGAGCACTACCAGGACAAGGCGGAAGAAATTCGCGTACTCGACAACCTGCGCACAGGTTACAAAAAGAACCTTGATGGCCTGCGCGTGACCTTCATGGAAGGAAGCATCACCGACCGCGACCTCGTGCGCCGAGCCGTGCAGGGGGTGGACTACATCTTCCACATGGCTGCGCTCGTTTCAGTGCCGGAAAGCATGAGCAAGATTCGCGAAACAATCGATCTGAATGTGAATGGTTTGCTCACGGTGCTGGAAGAGGCCTCAGCCGCGGGAGTGAAAAAGGTAGTTTTGGCGTCCTCTGCTGCCATTTATGGAGACAACCCGATCGTGCCTAAGGTGGAAACCATGTATCCGGAGCCGAAGAGTCCGTACGGCATCACGAAGCTGGACGGCGAATACTATATGGAGATGTTCCGTACCACAGGCAAGATCAACACGGGCTGCTGCCGCTTCTTCAACGTTTTTGGCCCTCGACAGGATCCGAAAGGCGCCTACGCCGCCGCCGTTCCAATTTTCATGGAGAGAGCCCTCAAGGGCGAAGATATTACCGTCTACGGTGACGGAGAACAGACGCGCGATTTCATTTACGTGAAGGACATCGTTGGAGCGCTCACTTACGTGGCCGAGCATCCGGAGGTCACAGGTGTGAACAACGTGGGCTACGGCGGTCAGATCACGATCAATAGGCTCGCGGAAATCATCGTGGCCGCCGCCGGCTCAAAGAGCAAAATCGTGCACCTGCCTGAGCGCCCCGGCGATGTGAAGCACTCCCGCGCCTGCGCTGACAAACTGCTCGCTGCCGGCTGGAAGCCGCAGCACTCCTTGGAGGAAGGGCTCAAGACCACGCTGGAGTACTTCCGCAGTGTCACCAAATAATTCTCCGGCTATGTGCGGTTACGCGGGCGAGGATTCCCCCCCCCTTCGGGCGGCGAATCTCGCCCGTCTCGCTTCTGAGCGTGCCGCACAGCTTCGGGCGGCGGGTGAGGAGATATCTCCCGTCGTCTGTTCCACCCGCAAGCTCGCGGAAAACTTTTGGGGCAGCGCGTGGATGCGTCATCTTGCCTTCTGCGAAGAGGGTGGACTCGCTCTCGCTCCAGGCCGCACTCTTCTACGTCACAGCTGCGTGCTGGATTTGAAGATAGCCCCCGGTTCAATCCGTGCCCTCATCTCGGCTCAGGATCTTTACGAAGTACAGCTTTCTCTTTCCCCTCTAGCCGAAGAGCAGGCAGAGGCGCTCCGTGCCGCCTGCGCGGGCAACGTTGGTTCGCTCGTTGCCTTGCTGGAAGGGAAAGCGAATGCCGATCTTCTGCACACTCTCTGTGACCCGGAAGCCGGTCTTCTCCCCGATCCGGGGGATTGGCACATGAGCTGCTCCTGCCCGGATTGGTCCACCCCCTGCTCTCACGCCGCCGCCGCCATCTACGCCGTCGGTGTCCTCATTGACCGCGATCCTTCTCTCCTCTTCACCCTCCGTTCGCTGGATCCCGCCACTCTCATCGCTCCACCTGCAGACGACGCTTCTGCCCCCCTCGATCTCGCCGATCTCAGTAAAACCTTCGGCATTAACATAGACCTCTGAAAGATATCTCGCCCGGAAATAATTTTCCTCCTCCGGGAACGGCATCCCGTATACCTTCTCATACAGCGCCTTCATCTCCGGCGTCCTCTTCGCCAGCTCAGCCCTCAGCGCATACGCCAGATTCATCACCTTCTCCCCCGCAAACTCCCGCAGCTGCTGCACCACTTCCGCCGTGTACCCCTGCTGCCTCAGCATCTCCGTGTACGCCGGTTGCTCCGCCAGCAGCACCCTGTACGCCGCCTCCCCCTTCGTCATCTGCAACACTTCTCCGCCGTGGCTCCGCCGCATCTTCCCGCCGCTCTCCTCCAGCTTCTCTCTCTTCTCCTCTTTTTCTTTGAGCCACTTCTCCTCCGCCTCCTTCGCCCTCTTCGCGGTCTCCTTCCTCAGGTCGTAAAACTTCTCCAGCTCCCTCTCCGTCAGCAAACTCATCACAGCCTTCTTCCCCTTCAGCCGCGCCTTCTCCGCATCCCCCACCGCCCCATACTTCGCTCTCGCCTCCTCCGCAATATGCTCCGGCATCAGCTCATCCTTCACCAGCTCCTCAAACGCCGCCGCAAACGTATTCGCGTTAAAATTCTTCTGCCGCATCTTCCGGTGCAGCAAGCCCAAAAACTGCCGCCGCAGCACCTCGCTCTCCTGCCTCAAAAAGTCCGGCGCCTGTGGGGTAAGCTCCACCCCGCTCTCCCGCGTCAGATTCATATCGTCGATAAACTGCCGCAGCTCCTTCTTGCTCTTCACCCCGCACACATCCCGCATAATCTCCGCCGTCCGGTAAAGCCGCTCCTTGTCCCACTGCTGCAGCTGCACCTCCGCCCTCTCAATCCTGCTCCCCACGTGCCGCGCAAACGTCTGCAACCCCGGCACGTGCGCCAGCACATCAAAAATCTGCGCCGGATTCATCGTCCAGCTCGTCAGATTCAAAAACCACCTGCGCCCCGGCATCACTCCCTCATTCCTCACCGCCTCCGCCCTCCGCGCATTCTCGCTCGTGTCAAACCCGTCCAAAATCTCACGGCACCACCCCGCAATCTCCCTCTTCTGCACCTCCTGCTTATTCTCCCATGCCTGCCGCCCCGTCGTGATAAACTCGCCCAGCGCCCTCGCCGCCGCCTCCGCCTGCTCCGGCGTCATCCGCTCATAGCACGCGTAAGTCTCATACTCCATCTTCGTGCAGGTTATCACCCTCTTCTCCCCGTCCTCGTTCCACACGTCCACGGTAATCAAATCTCCCTCTTCCAAGTCAGCCCACGCTTTCTCCTTCCCCTCTCCTGTGTACCTCTCCCGCTCGAACATTGCCTGCTCGCCCTCCGTCAGCTCCAGCAGCGCCATATAATCCTCCAACGCCCTGTAAGAGTCCGCATTCATCTTCCCCTTCACCGGCTTGCCCCCCTTCCCCGGTGCAGGGTACGCCGCCGCCACCGCCTTCCTCATCGCCCCCAGCGTCTTATCCTTCCGGTAAGCGTCCAACTGGTGCTTCACCCTCTCCAGCAACTTCGCCAGCACCTTCTCCGTCTTCACCTTCCCCAGCTCCCCAATAAGCTGCTCCACCACGCCGTGATAGCGCGCATCATACCGCAGATACACCTCGGTCAGCTCGTACAAATCCTGCCCCACAGCTCCCGCCGCTTCCGCTTTCTCTTTCGCTTCGTTGTATATCTCGCGCGCCTGCTCAAACAACTTGCGGCTCTCCTCCCGCTCAAGCCAAAACTCCATCTCACTCTCCTTCACTCGCCCGGAGAACACGCTATAAATCTGCTTGCCAATGGAGCGGTAAATCCTCTCTCCCCATCCCCTCATCGGCACCATCGCGCTTGCCCTCTCCGCCGCCTCAAAACCTCCCTTGCTCATCTCCGCAAACACACTCAGCCACACCCGGTACGGCTCCAGCCCCACCCGGTACTCATTCGGCAGCAGACTCACCGCCCTCTCCGCCACTCCCTGCGCCTCCAGCAGCAAACTCTCCCCCGTCTTGTTCTCCTCTCTTGTAAATCCATTCAGCAGCCGCGCATACCTCACCGCCGATTCCCTTATCTGGTACAGCCTCCTGTCCGTCTGAAAATCCCCCACCGGCGCCAGCCTGCTCTCCATCAGCCGCGCATACACCCCCGCATTCCCAAACGTTATCCCCCCCAGCTCCGTTATCCTCTCCGGCAGCACCGCGATAGTGTCCGTGCTTGCCGCCACTCCCGTCACCCTCGGCGCTCCCTCCTCATTCACATCCGTCCTCCTATCCCCCGCATACCTCGCCTCCTGTTCCCCGTGGCTCAGCCAGTACGCCTCTGTAATCGCCGTCTGCAAATCCTGCCCCTTGCCCTTCGTCAGCACAGTGTGCAGGCTCGTCAAAAAGCTCATGTTCTCCTTCGCCCAATCGCTCTCCAGCCCCTGCTTCTTCCTCTCCGCCATCGCCTTGCGCACATACTCCAGCGCCCCCTTCCTGTCTATGTCTCCCGCTCCTCGCGCCCATCCCTCGTGGTGCTGGATAGCATGCTGGCTCTCGTGCAGCAGCGTACTCAACACCAGCTCCGGCTCCGTCCCGTGCGCCATGTTCAGCGCTATATACGCCCCCTCATTCAGCTTCGTCCCCCTCGGCGCATAAAAACCTCTCACTCCCGTCCCCCTCTCCTTGTACAGCCTCACCCTCATCTTCCCTAGCTCCGGATACGCCCGGAAAAGCTCCGGATAATGCAGCAACGCCGCCAAACTCACATCCTTATGCCCCTTATCCGCCACATTCAACTCCCCGGGCGTAAAATTCTCCTTCAGCCTCACACCCGCCGTCGGCAGCGCAAACTTCCTCTTCCCATCCGCCGGGTCATAATACGCCAGCCCCGCCGCCTCCATCTCGCCGTACGTCGCCGCCCTCTCTCCCCCGAGAGAAAAGTGCGCCCTCGGCTCTTTCGGTTGGCTGTAAACAAGTTGCTTATTTTCGTTCACAACTTCCACGTCATAGATGTTGACAGACGGTGCTTCTTGTGTTAAGTTACTCTCGGCTTTGGCTTTTCCGATAGTGCCCTCCGTACCGGTAGCAACTTCATTTATCCGGTGTCGTGACTCCATTCGGTTCTGGCTGTTGCTGTCAGAAAGTCGGAACAAGGCGCGTCCGACTAAAAGCCCGGAGCCTGCATATTGATTCGGAGCAGATGCAGGGTAACACGTAACGATGGAATAGCACCCATCGTCCTCCATTAAATCTACAACCAACACACGCCCCTCGTTGTAGTCTTTTTGCGCGCCAAGTGTATAACGCGCGCCCCCTCTGCCTTCCATGCGCGTTAAATTGGTAAGCGTATTGTACATGAATAGCAGGGGAGATTCGCCCACCATCTGCATATCCTCATAATGATTCAACACGTGCATCCACCCATACCCGCGGTGTTCCGCCTCATGCTTCCCCACCTTCAACCTGATCGGCAAATCCTTAATCCCCTTCTTCGCCAGCACCTCCTGCGTATGCTCATCCTTCGGAAACTCAAACCAATTCAGATTCCCCTGCGGCGTGCGTATAAGCACATCCCTTCCAAGCCTCTCCCCCGCCTTGTTGCGCGCGTAGCATCTCCGCAGATTCGGTCTCTCCGTCTCCTTCCCCTCCCGCACATCCTCCCACGCCTTACCCAGCAACCCATTATCCGCTTTCTGATTCTCCTCCGTGCTAAAATGCGCGTTGCGCTTTTTTATCTCGTGTCCTGCTCCCCATTCCACCTCTTCATTCAGCCACATCTGCCCTCCTGTCTCGCTCTCGTAAATGGACTCAAGCTGATTCCTGCCGTAGCGCGTCGTGAGCCGGTCTCCTATGTTTTTATTGCTCTCCGTCTGCTCTTCTATCCGCTTGCGCAGTCTTTCTCCCGGCGCATTCCCTTCTTCTCCTTCTGCATCCCACTCCACGCCGTACTTATCCGCAAGCTCCTTCGTCACTCCGCCGCGCGCCAGCAAGTCCTCATCCTCTCGCAGCTCTTTGTCTTTTCTTTTAGTGATGTCATATTCGCGGTCTTGAAGCTCATATCTGTACGCCTCATCAATCGCCTTTTCCTCTATCGTGGTATGTTTGCCCTTCCATCTCTTCGTTTCCTTATCCAGCACATCCAGCAGCCAATTCTTAACTTTCCCCGCGTACTTCTTGCGCATCTCCTCCAAAAACTCATGCAGTGCAGCCATTCTCCCCGCCCACCTGTCTTTATGCGTTGGTATATGGTGCTTCCTTGCCACCTGTCCCCATTGCTCGCCCTCCGCCGCCTTGCGCTTCTTCGCTTCAATGCCCAACTTTTTAGCAACCCATCTCTCCTTAAATCCCTCTCTCCCTCCTTGCTCCCTCTCGTATTCCTCCCTCGCCTCTCTTTTCGCCTCCTCTGTGTACTCCGGAGATGTCCACAGCTTACGCCTTATCTTGTTGATAGCGTTCTTTATCTTGTTAGCTGCCGCTTGTTCTTTCTCGCCCCCCTGGTGTTCTACGCCATACTTCTCTATCAGCTCCTTTGTCGCTCCTTGCGCCTCCAGCAACTCCCTATCCTCCGCAAGCTCCTTCAACTTCCTCCCCTGATAATCCGCTAGCCATCTCAAAAAGTGTCTCTCCCTCTCGGCTTCCACTTCACCAACCTCACTCAGCCTCCCCTTGCTCTCCAAGAAAAGCTGCATCACCCTCCGTGCCGCCTCGATATTCCTCCCTTGCCCGTACACTCCATTCTCGTCTGCCTCACCCCTCAGCGCGCGCAGCCCCTCAAGCTGCACATCCCTATCCCCCTTCGCGTACTCCACAATCCGCACCGCATCCGCCAGCGAAATCCCTCCCCTCGCCAGCACATCCTCCTCAAACTCATACTCACCCGCCCTGTCAAAAAGCGCATCCAGCACCTCCGGCGCCCCATACCTCCCCAGCATAATCCCAATGCGCACCTTATTGCTCTGCCCCTCGTGCAGCCCATACTCCGCCAGCTCCTCCGCCGTCAACTGCCGCCCCTGCACATTCGCCCCGCTCACAAACCACGCCACCTCCTTCACACTCGCCTTACGCTCCCTCACATTCTTCTCGTAATACTTCGCCCGCGCCCACTGCTCATTCCTCTCCTCCGTCTCCGTAAACACATACGCATTGATACTCTCCGCCCCCGCCAGCTTCGCCCGCAGCAGCCTGTTGTGCCCGTCGATAACCACCAGCTCTCCATTCGCCCTCTGCCACAAATAAATCGGCTCATGATTCGGTCGATAATGCGCATCGCTGCCTATTCTCATCCCCTCGTAATTCGCGCCTCTCGGCGTCCCCTCTGTGCCGAGACTAATCAACGCCACCGGCACCATGCCCGCCTTCACATCGTCAAACCCCTCAGCCTGCACCGGCGTATATTTTCCGCCCGTAAAAATACCTGCTGCGTCCTCCTGCGCTGCCGGGTCGTTAGCTATCCTATCCTCTTGCGCCTCGGCGAAGCTTCTCGTCCGCTCCTTCGTTACCTCCTCCTCACTCATCCCCTCGTTCCCCGGCTTGCTTTTTATGTCCTCTCGTGCCGCGTTCTCGTCAGCCTGCGCCTCCGCTTCCTCCGCAGCCCGCGCCTCCTCTTCCTCCTGCTCCTCCTGCCGCGCCGCCGCAATCCTCGCCTCCGTCTCCTCCGGCACAATACTCCTCCCCCTCCCCACTCGCGCATCCTGCTCATCCTGCGCCCTCTTCACCTCCTCCTCCATCCTCGCAATCTGCTCCGCCGTCGGATCCTCCCGGTACTCCTTAAACATCCTCTCCAGCACATCCCTATTATTCGCCATCAGCTTATTCACAGCTTGCTGGTAGCGTTTAGCTCCATCAGTTGACGTCCTCGCCTCTTCCTCCATCTCCCTCAGCGCATCCCCAATCACCGCATACTCCGGCGCATGCGTACTCGCCTCCGCGCACGCGCTTATCACCGGTCTCATCCACCCCGGCAGATTCCCCTCCGGACTCATCGCATCACTCACCATCCCGCTCCGGAACAGCGTGGACATAGCCTCCACCACACTATCCTCCAACTGCCGCCCCTCATCCACCGTCAGCACCTCCTTGTTCCTCAGCTTCCCCTCCAACTGTTCAGAAATACCGAACCACTTATCCGCCACCCCCTTGTACTTCTCGCTCTCCCTCATCCACGCCCGCATATCCAGCAAATCCCTCCCCAGCGTCTCCATCGGAAAAGCCACTTCTTCTCTCTTCCCTCCTGCGTACAGCACATGGACATAATTCAACATCGCCTGCTCGCCCAATTCCTCCGATAGCGCAAAAAAGTTTGCCCCTTTCGTATGCCGCAGCACATAGCGCGTGGAGCCATCCCCCATCGTCACCGGCACCACGTAGGCACTAGTAATCGGCTTCTCGCTCACCCCGCGCTCCCCCTCCGTATTCCCTCGCGTCTCAAACGCCCTCGGCAGCTCAAAAAAACTACCCGTTCCAACTATTATTTCTATCTTCTCGCGCCAGGTGTGGAGAGGTGCTAAGATGCGGTTATGTCTGCATTCACTTCTCCACGATCCCGTACAATTACACTCATCCTCGCCTGCCTCATCTTTGTGATCGGACTAGGCGGATTGCATCGCTTCTACACCGGCAAAATCATTTCCGGCATTATACAGCTCATCACTGCCGGGGGGTTCCTCGTTTGGCAAATCATCGACATCGTGCGCATCATCATCGGTTCCTACGATGATGCACAGGGGCGCGAAATCAACGAGTGGTGATCCACAAAAAAGCTCACTCTTCTTGTCCCCTTTAGTATTCTCTCTCGAGTAGGTAGGAACTCAGCGCGCGGAGGGTGGCAGTGCGCTCGGTCGGGAGAACACTGAGGGAGTCAAAAGCGGAAGCAGTAAGGGAACGAGCTTCGGCTCGGGCAGCGTCTAGTCCGACGAGGGCGCAGTACGTGGCTTTCTGGTCACGAGCGTCCTTACCAATGCTTTTGCCAAGCACTTCCGGTGAGGATGTCACATCCAGCACATCATCGATGAGTTGAAAAGCAAGACCGAGATCTTGAGCATAAGTGGTAAGAGCTTCAAGTTCCTCGGCAGGAGCCGCCGCTGACATGGCGCCCAAGCGTACTGCCGCCATGATAAGCGCAGCAGTTTTGCCGAGATAAATGGCACGTATTTCCTCCGGCGTAAGGGTCCGTCCTTCTCCTTCAAGATCCAACGCCTGACCGCCAACAAGATGCAGGCTGCCGGTGAGCCTCGCCATTTCTGCAACATAGTTTCTCACGCCGTAAAGCGCATTCTCAGGCACGCGGGCGAGCATTCCAAATGCCTCCGTAAGCAACGCATCCCCTGCCAAAACCGCCATCCCTTCGCCATACACCTTGTGGCAGGTGGGACGTCCGCGACGTAGGTCATCGTCATCCATGCATGGCAAATCATCGTGGATGAGCGTGTAAGTGTGCAGGGTTTCCAGCGCACAAGCGGCGTCAAGAGCCACCGTTTCCGAGCCTCCACAAGCCCTGGCAGCCTCCATGCAGAGGAATGGGCGAATACGCTTGCCGCCGGCAAAAATGCTATAACGCATAGCGCTGTGGAGAGCGGAGCAGGGTGCGGCGTCCTCGGCGGGAAGCAATTCAGCCAGACGTCTCTCCGTTCGTTCTGCAGTCTCGTGGAGTTTGGCGGCGATATCCATGGCGTCGTGTAAATAAGAATCGCAAATCATCCCCGAACAAGCAGTTCAGCAATCTGCACGGCATTCAAAGCAGCACCCTTGCGCACCTGATCACCCACGACCCACAAGTTCAAGGCATTCGGGATGGCGATATCCTTGCGAATGCGTCCGACGTAGCAGGTATCACCATCGGTGGAATCAAGCGGCGTGGGCCAAATACCCTTCTCCGGATCGTCCATAAGCGCTACACCCGGCATCCCGGCGAAACAACCGCGAGCGGATTCAACATCCACCGGTTTCTCAAATTGCGCTACGCAGGATATCGAATGGCTACGGTATACCGGCACGCGCACGCAGGTGCAGGAGACTGCAAGATCCGGCAACCCCATAATTTTGCGTCCCTCGTTGAGCATCTTGAGCTCCTCCTTGGTGTAACCCGTGTCGGTAAACTTGTCGATCTGTGGTAGCACATTGAACGCAATCTGTCGTGGATAAGTGGAGCAAATGGGTTCCCTGCCCTCCACAATGGCCTTCACCTGCTGCTGTAATTCTGAAATACCATGCTGCCCACTGCCTGAAACTGCCTGGTAGCTTGATGCGATAATCATCCGCAGCCCAAAGCGCAAATGCAGAGGATAAAGTGCCATAAGGGTAATAATGGTGGTGCAGTTCGGGTTGGCAATAATGTTGCGCGGGTGGTTAAGTACTGCTGCTCCATTAATTTCCGGCACCACAAGCGGCACACTATCATCCTGCCGGAAAGCGGAAGAATTATCCACTACCACGCACCCCGCCGCGGCAGCAATAGGTGCAAACTGGCGCGAAATATCACCCCCGGCAGAAAAAAGAGCCACGTCTACTCCGGCAAAGGAATCCGCCGTAAGCTCCTCTACGGCGATTTCCCGCCCCCGGAAGATCATTTTTTTCCCTACGGAACGATGTGAGGCAAGCAATTTCAGTTCAGAGAGAGGAAAGTTCCTCTGCTCCAGGCATTTAAGAATTTCCACGCCCACCGCACCGGTGGCGCCCGCAATTGCTACTCTGGGATTCGCTTTCATAGGAAACGTGCGTGGGTGAGTATAACTCAGTCACCACAAATAGCAAGTTTTATCATTGGTTGTGGCTAGAAGCGCAATCGGACCGTAATGCCTCAAAAGAAAAAGTCACCGAAGTCCGATGCCTCAAAATAAACGGTCACCCAAGAGCATAGCATT